>JAZPYY010000050.1:0-53218 GCA_045544375.1 Shuttleworthella sp. | reverse complement strand
ACCTGGCTTGCCCCGGGCTGCCCGCCCGTGGGGAAGCTCCCCGCGCCCAAACCCCACGATTTCCAAAAGCTGTACTGCAAAACCTGGCTTGCCACGGGCTACCAGCCCGTGGGGAAGCCTCCTGTGCCCAAGGCCAGCGGATACCGAAAGTCGTACTGCAAAACCTGGCTTGCCACGGGCTTTCAGCCCGTGGGGAAGCTTGCTGTGCCCAAAGCCGACGATTTCCAAAAGCTGTACTGCAAAACCTCCCTCAAAATGGGCTTCCAGCCCAAATCTTGCAATAAATTCAGTCCAATTTGTTCATTTTCATAAAAGCTATTGACATTTTTCTCTTGGTCGCCTATTGTATCTATCAAGCCCTTTCTTCGCACTTTTTCTTTCACGTCTGTTTTCACGTTTATCTGTAAATTCCTTCCTGTATCATGCTAAGGAGATTATCATGTCCTGCCTTTTTCATCTCATGCGCGAACAATACCGTCTGCGTGCACAGCGCGCTGCTCTTTCCACCCAGCTGCAGAAGCTTCCGGAGGGATCCCTTTCATTTCACCGTAATGGAAAAAGCTGGAAGTGGCGATGCAGGTTTGACAATGTCCCTGAAAAACAATCTGTGAAAACGATCTTGCACAGGGAACGCGCATATGCCGAAAAGCTAGCACTCCGTCGCTATCTGACGGAGAAGATCCAGGTTATTGACAGGAAGCTGGCATGTCTGGAACGGTTTCAGCAGGAGTATCCTGTGTTTGAAGATCTGACCGACAGCATGTTTGAGCCCTGCGATGACTACCGCGCCCTGCTGGGGCCGCTTCTCGAAAAGGACCGCCGCATATTGGAATGGTCGAAGGCGCCGTTTCCGCAAAGCAAAGAACACCCAGATCATTTGAATATTCAAACCAAAAGCGGCGCAGTGGTACGTTCAAAATCAGAATCGATCATCGCGGATGCGCTATTTGAGCACGGCATTGCTTTTCGATATGAGCAATCTGTTTACTTTGGCGAGATTCAGGTCTTTCCGGATTTTACGATCCTGGATCCAAAGGATCCGTCCAGAGAGGTGATCTGGGAGCACTTTGGCTTGATCGACAACGAATACTATGCGCGCAACGCCAAGCAGAAAATGATTATGTATATCGATGCCGGTTTTGTGGAAGGACATAATCTGATTACCACCTATGAAAGCAAGGAAATGCCCCTGGATATCAATTATGTGGAAGCGCTCATTGATTATCATTTTGCCTGATGTGGGCTTGCCCTCGTGTATCATTTGACACGATTTGACAGCGTTCCCAATTACCCTTATATATTTTTCCAGAGCTAGGAGTTGTTCCTGCCAGCCCTTCTGTTGACAATGTGGACACAACTGTGTACCATCTGATCAGGAGGTGCGCTATGAATTTCTATTCGATTCGTGATTTACGTACGGAGTCAAAAAAGATGTGGACTGATCTTCGAAATGGCGATGAAGTCGTCTTGACCAACAACGGACGGCCTTCCGCCTTAATGATTGATATTCCGGAAGGCGCCTTCGACGAAATTGTTCAGGCTGTGCGCCAGGCCAAAGCCATGGTTGCCTTAAACAGCATGCGGCAGAAGGCTGCCCGCGCCGGATTTCTTTCCGATGAGGAACTGAACGCACTGGTGACGGAAGCGAGAAACGGAGACATCAAATGAACGTCGTCCTTGACACAAATGTCCTGGTTTCCGCTGCCTGGTCACCTGGCCGAAATGCGGCGGACATACTGGAAGCCGTTTTTTCCGGCAGGTTCGTGCCCTGCTATGACGGGCGGATTCTGGAGGAATATGAAAGGGTGCTGCGTTATCCCAAATTCGGGTTTTCAGAGTGGGAAATTGACGCTGTGCTGGCGCCGGTGGTGAAGTACGGGATTTCAGTGGTGGTGAACGCTGATTTAACGGGCTCTGATTTTAAAGAAGCCGGTCTTGCCGAGGCCGCTCGCAATGTCTCGTTCGAGCGTGATGAATCTGACCGCAAGTTTTATGAGGTCGCGAAGTACTGCCATGCTATTCTGATAACCGGTAATAAAGCACACTTTCCCCAGGAAGATTTTATACTTTCGCCGGCGGAATTCTGTCAGCGGTATCTTTGATTTAATTAATAATGCCAGATGTAATAGAGGGGGATCCGTGGGCATCATGCCCACGGATCCCCCTGCTATGCCCAAAGCTAACGGATACCGAAAACTGTACTGCATAACCTAGCTTGCCACGGGCTGCCAGCCCGTGGGGAAGCCTTTATCGACCCAGGTATTCCTTTGCCCGTTCTTTCAGTTCTTCCCCATCTTCCAGATCACACAGGAAGGGACTTTCCCACACAGGGCACACCAGCAGTTCGCCGGTTTTTTCCACCAGTCCTATGGGGCCGGTGCTTACGCCGGCCATCTGCATGGTTTCCAGATCCAGCTCAAGGAGCATGCCTTCTGAATAATGCGCGCTGTCGTAGAAGATCCGCAACCGATTTTCCTCTGGATCGTGGATCACAGTATAACTGGCGTCCGCGTAGAAGCTGATGCTTGCCGGCGTTCCGGAATAGGCGCATTTTCCGGTGGAGATGTCGAAGACCGCCAGACCGCCATTGTCGGCGAAGGCCAGGAGGTAACGGTCATCTGCAGCGAATAGAAGCTTCTGGTACAGGTAGGCGGGGTAGACGTCCTCCATCGTTCGAAGTGTTTTTATGTTCCCACTCTCGCTGACGTCATACAGTACAATTCCATCCTTCACCGCTGCCATCCACCGATGCCCGGATGCCATGGCGATCTGCTCGCCCGGGGATTCCGTCAGCACCGTCGCGCTGCCATCTTCCACGGAAAACAGCAGGTTCACCATTTCGCCGCTATTATTGTTCATGATCGTGGCGAAGGTTTCTGTGGGCCCGACACTGATAACGTTGTTGCTGTTTTCCGGCACCAGTTCGCAGCTGTCATCGTCCCTCAGATCCAGCGGGATGGCGGCGATTTTGGTCTGTCCGTTTTCCCAGAGGGTAAACTCGTACAGGCCGGCGGTTTTTGTCCCCTGCACTGCACCTGTCAGCATACGCCTGTTTTCAGCGTCATAATAATGACCGCAGATGGCCTCATCCCAGGTATATTCCGGCAGCGCTCCATCCGCCGTCATTCCCCAGGTGCTTCCGTCCACCAGATCCAGTACCTGCAGGCCGTTGAGCAGCTTGCCATCCGGGGTGACGGCCAGCAGCCGGCGATCCGTTTTATACGTCAGTTCCGGAATGCGCCACTGAGCCTTTCGCTCCCCAGTGGTCAGATCCCACAGGGACGCGGCGATGGCATTTTCTTCCCCTTCCACGTTATAACTGTAGCTGTATCCCACCAGCAGTTCGCCCCCGGGAGACAGCAGCCGCAGGGTATCGTAGTCCCAGTCCTCCGCAGGATTTAAGAGATGAGCCGTGGCATTCTGAGACTGACGCAGGATCACGATCTGCCGCGGATCCCGTTCCGTGACCATGGCCGTCACCGATTCCTCCAGATCCGGCCCGGCCGTGGTGCCCGTTGCCAGGGCGATTCCGCTGTTGTAGTAACGCAGACCCATGTCCTCCGCCAGCATGCCGTCATCCACGCCGATGGTGATGGTTCCGTTGGCCAAAAGAAGCACGTACTGATTATGCTCGGTGGCCATCAGCTCCACCAGCGGATCGTGCAGGGAGCGGGAAAAGACCTCTTCCCCTGTCTCTAGATCATAGCCATTCCACAGGTCGCTGCCGCCGTAAACCACCAGGTCATCGCCGGCAAGAACCCGGTTGATCGTCCCTTCCGGGAAGGTAATATAAGCGCCGCTGAAGGTGGTGAGATATTGCTGGGTGCTTTTGGTGGGCGTACTCCAGATACATTTATTGTTACAGTACCGGCTGACCGTTCCGCCCACTTCATACGCGTCCGTCACCACCACCAGGGAATCATCCGGCGCGAACACCGCCTTGCACTTCGTACCGAAATCGTAGGAACCCCCTTCCAGTTCCACAAGCGTCTGTCCCTCCAGGTCCCAGACCAGAACTTTTATGGATCCCACATTTAAAGCATCCTCTACACAGCACATCGCCGCATACCGGCCGCTGACGGAAAGGGCTCCGCAGTGGGCCGAATCCGGCCGGTCGTCGCCTGGAAGCCGGATGGAGGCCTGCTCTTCTTGCGTGGCAATGCTGCGCAGGATCAGGTGCTGGGTCGTTTTATATGTGTCCGGATCCTTTTCCTTCAGGGCCGTCAGGCAGATTCCTTTTTCCGCATCTGCCGCCAGGGTTGTCTCCGTCTCCTGGGACCAGAGGATGGTCTTGTTTTCCGTATCCGCCAGGCAGGAATGGGTGCCGGTATCCGCCAGGAACAGCGTTTTTGAATCCGGGAGCCACTCGAAAACATTCAGTTCATAGGTGGTCATTCCTACCGGTGTCTCCCACAGCTGTTCGCCTGTAAAGGTGTCAAAGATCCGCAGGATGAAATAGCGGTCGATGGTGGCCAGCCGCGATCCGTCCGCCGACAGCGCTAAGGTCTCCACCGCGGTGTCCTGCCGGATGGACGTATCCATGCGAAGGCTGCCCGCCGCGTAAGGATGCAGGATGGTTCCCAGGGTCTGCTGGGCTAAAGCCACATAGGGGCGATCCGATTCCGGGGAGGGGAGGGCCGCAAGGCAGTCTTCCACCGCCTCCCGGTACTGTCCGTTTTCGTATTTTTCCGCAGCCAGCTGGGCCAGAGCCTCGGATTCGTTGATCTGGGCGATCTGAAGCTGGCGGGCGATCTCCCGGTTACGGTTTGCCAGCATGCCGATGAAAATGCCGGCGATCGCCGTCACGATTCCGGCGGCGGCCAGGGCTCGACGCCGACGATATCGCATTTCCCGCTGATACAACGCGTCAAAGGGACAGCCGATGAGGGCCGCCAGAATGCGCAGGCTCTCCGTGGCGAAAAGCTCGTTTCGCTTCCGGGGGGAATCCGCCACGATGTTTGCCGCCAGGGGCTCCACCCGGTCGATCAGCGTGCCGTTTTCGTCCCGCACTTCCACCAGCTGGGGCAGAAACGCCTCCTCCGGAAGGCCGTCCGCCAGCACCGCCAGCACGTGGTCGTGATCATGATGCTCCAGGAAATAGGCCACCTCCCGCTGCACCCAAAGAGATTCCTTCGTTTTCGGCGTGCAGATGACGATGAGAAATTCGGAGTGATCCAGGGCGTTTTGGATGTCCGCGGACAGGTTGCTGGAAATGGGCAGCTCGTCCTGATCGCGGAACACCAGCCCCGGGGTGCGCTCTTCGTTCTTTCGCAGGGCGCGGGGGATGACAAAACGCTCAATGCGGCGGTGAAGCTTTTTGGCGATATCCATCTCCAGAGGGAGATGGCGGTAACTGATGAAAGCGATGTAATTTCTGGATGGCATGGGAAGATCCTTTGGTATGGGCGGGGTTTATTGTGGGCGGCGTTTAATACGGACGGCCTTTCATATGGACGGCCAAGTGGTTTTATTATAGCACGCAGATGCCCGCGGGGCAGCCTGAAATGGCTGGCTGCACCTTTAGCTGGCCGGTGGTCGCCATTTGAAAGCTTGACGCGGCCAGAATGGCCGCGGGGAAGCCTGAGATGGCTGGCTGTCGGGATTATTTGCTTTAGAAATGAAACAAGTGCATTTCATGAGCATTGCGCTCACGAGATGCACCTGTTTGACTGCTTATGAGATGTTACTCGCCATTTCCTCCAACTAACCGTTTTCTAATGGACTCGCGATCAGCCTCCGGCACTTTCAGCGCATCCATCACCTGATCCGCTGTAAGGTTCATTGTTTCGGCTAGTGCACGGATATTATCGAGCATGGTTTCTTCTCGTCCGTCTTCCCTCGCATACCTTGCACAGTTATTCAGAATCGCCGGATTCTTGCCAGGGTTAATGTCGATTACCTTCACCCTCAATTCGATCTGAGGGTCGTCGGAGGGTTTTTCAAACCATAGATGTTCAACTGGAACTGAAACACAAACGAGACATCGTTCTTCATCTTCATGAAGATTAGTTGGCCGGCAGTCACCATCTTCTACCTTCCCCTACTTCTGCACGCCGTACCAGCCGACGCCTTCGTCTTCCCACGCGCCGCCGGCAATAAGCTGGCTGCGTTCGTAGGCATCCATGGTGTAGTGATGCGCGCCGACTTCAAGCTGATTGGTGAACAGGCGGTACAGCGGTACGCCCTGGTTCGGGTCCGAGTACCAGCCGATACCTTCCTGCTCCCAGCCGCTGCTGCCTAAAACCATGTATTCGTTGTAGTCTTTGGTGTAGTGGTGGTCTGTGGTGTAAGGGTTAAACAGGCGATAAACGGGGTCACCTTCCAGGGGAGCATACCATCCGATACCTTCGTCTTCCCAGCCCCGTTCGGTTAACAGCACGTGGCGCTCATACGCGTCTGCGGTGTAAAAGTGTTCGTGGGTATCCGGCATGTACAGACGATACATGGGCCGGGCGTCCACCACCAGTTTTGCTATGGTGGCTGTGCGGGTTGCGCCGCAGACTGTGCAGGTATAGGTTGTGACACCTTCGGCCGCTGTGGTGGCCGGCGTTGTTACCTTTCCGCCATCCCAGGTATGGTGCGCTTTTTCCACATGGGATGCGTCGCCTGTGCAGACACGCTGATGCCAGCTTCCATCGAGCTTTGCCCACGCGCCCCAGGTATGAACGTGTTCCAGTTTGACGACCGTAAACGTAGAGAACAGGTCGTTGTCAAAGGTCAGTTTGGTGTTGTTTCCCGTTCCGCTGACAGTTGCGTTCAGGGTTGCAAGATTTGTTCCGTGCCGGCGGATCACGCGGTAGTTTCCATTCGGATCCAGACCCGGAATGGTTAGCACAAGCCGGATCGGCCTGGCAAGTTTTTGGTTCAGCACCGTCGTTTTGCTTCCAACAATGTTTTCCAGCATGATCTCGAAGGTGCCGATCACCGCCGGTTTTACCGATGCCGTGGTCAGTTTCGCCGTTTCGGAGGAGACATCGATTGCCGCAGCATCTTCCACGTTCACTTCCAGACGTCCCTGCTCGAAGATGCCTTCCGCGCCGGAGACTTCGATGGCGCTGACCACAGAACTTTGGGATGCGTCCGGAACAACCGTCTTCGGTTCCGGCTGGGGCTCCAGCTTCGGAATCTTTTCTGTTTTTGTTCCTCCGCACACGGAGCAGGTATACGTCTTCACCCCTTCGGCACTTTCAGTCGCGGCTTTTGTCACCACGCCGGCGTTCCAGGTGTGGTTCGCCTTTTCCACATGAGTCGCATCGTTGGCACACACCCGCTGGTGCTGGGTATCGTTTCGTTTTGTCCAGGCGCCGTAGTTATGTCCCTTCGCGGAAACCGCGGTATCTGCTTCGCTGATCTCGGTTACGCCCTCGTCCGAAAACAGCTTTTCACACACGGAACACTTCCAGTGGGCGGTCCGCCCTGCTTCGGTACAGGAAGCCGGGATGGCGTCCTGTGCAAGAAGCGTATGGGGCACTTTCGCCAGCGTCTGCGCTTCAAGCGTGGTTTCCCGGGTGCCTTCGGCGTCCATGAAGATCTTTCCGCAGGTTTCACAGCGGTAGTACACTGTGTGGCCTTCCGCCGTGCAGGTGGGTTCTGCGCGGTTTTCCTTGACCATCTGATGCTGATGCTCTGCCCGGAACATATTCAGGCGGCGGTCGGCGCGCACAAGAATGTGTCCTTCGTCGTCAGTGATGTAGACGGCACAGTTTACCTCGGCCCAGTTCTCTCCCTCCGGAAGCGTGCCGAACAGAACCGTCGCTTTAGACGGATCCTCAGGGTCGGCCGTCACTGACGCCAGGCCCCGCTCATCCGGATTCCAGTTGTCCGCTTCGTCATTCCAGTCGCCGGCCAACAGCCAGTACCAGTGGATGCCGGCGGTATTTCCGTCAATCACATCCCGGATGCCGTCATGATGATGGACAAACTGCGCCGACACTTCCAGACTCTGTCCTTCCGCTTTCGTTGTCTCGTCGTTTTCCGTTTCCATCTGCCCATCGTAGAAATCGCCCACGATGAACAGGCGGAACGTATACTGGAGGCTTTCACCGTGAAGGTCCTGGTAGGTTACGGTAACTTCCAGATCGCCTTCCTGCACGCCCTCCTTCGGGCGGATCTCCCAGACTTCCGTAACGGAGGGATCGTTTTTATCCGGGATCGCAGTCACTTCTGCCAGATCCGCCGGCTCGCCGTGCAGATGCTGCCCGGTCAGCTGAACATCCGTCACTTCGTAGGTCTCGTCTCCGCCTTCGGGGTGCACGCTGTTTTCCACCCGCACCGGGTTTTCCCTGGGAATAATCCAGGTGTAATTCGGCTGGATTGCGCTGTCGTGTTCAAATTCATAGAATTCCCGCACCCGGGCGGCCGAAAGATCGATCTCGGCCCGGGCGATCTCATAGGGGCTGATGGTGTCAAACGGCTCTTCCGTACTGTTCAGCACAGCCTGCGCGCTCACCCTGATGCTGACCCGGCCGGGCTCGCCGGCATCGGGATCAAAGAACGCCCCGCCATCCAGACGGATGGTCACGGGATCCGCTGAAAGGTCCACCTGCCAGCCGTTTCCGTCTCCGCCGGTCACAAAGGATCCGGGATCGCCGGCATTCCAGACCTGGGCCGGCACCCAGTCACCGATTTCATCGTCGCGGGTATAAACCGTAAACACAAGATCCATGACCTCATCCGGAATGCCGGCGAGGCTTTCGGTGTTCAGTTCAAGCGTAATGTCCCCGTCTTCATAGAACGTGCCGTTTGCCGGATCGGCAAACCGGATCTCATGATCGCGCCGCTCCAGGAATAGTTCGGTATCGAAAATCCACTCCCAGTCTTCGCCGTTATAAAGCCACGCGCCGGCCCGGGGACGGAATTCGTCTTCCGCAAGTCGGCAGACGGTAAATCGTTCCCCATAGCTTCCCGGGGTGAATACGTAGCCGCCATCGTCATACTGACCGACTTTCGCTCCGTCGCCGTCAAGGATCACCGCCTGATCATCCCCGTAATTGTACCATTCCCAGCGCACGTTCCCGTCGCATGGAATCACGTCGTATTCCTTTGCGGGATCAGCGGCGGGATAGGACCGAAGCTCCAGCCGAACCGTCTGCGCGGTGCCGATCTCCTGGCTGCTGTCAAAGCGCACGTCATTGCCCTCCGCATCCACCAGAACAATTTCCCTGTAGCTGTCTTCGATGAAAAGGTCATACCGGGCTTCGGCATGGGCCGGATCCGTTTCCGGATCCGTGCCGTCATATATGCGCACGTACACCGGCACCTGAATCGAGCCGTTTACGTCAAAGCCGTCCTTAAACGTTACGGTGGCCAGCCTGGGATCATCCCCGTCCTGCGAAATCCCGGCATATTCGTCGGCGTCGTCCCCCAGCGACCAGACGTAGGTTACCGTGGGATGTCCTTCACCGTCTTCCACCGGCACCTCGCCCACGCCATCCTGTTCATGATGGGCCTGGGCGCGCATTTCGATGGAACTGCCTTTCCGGCCGCGGTTGGAACTGCCGGTAACGTCAATGTCGACCCGGTAGACGTCATGGTCCACCCTGTAATGAACCTCCCTGCTTTGCGGACTTCCGGCAGCGTCAGAATATGTAACCGTAAGGACCGCCGTTCCGGGATGCATTGCCGTGATGTCCCATCCGCTTTGGTCATCCTTTTCCCGAAGAGACAGGACAAAGGAATCCGTCGGATCTTCGGGCTGTTCGTCTGTGATTTCAATGTTTATGATCTCGGTATCATCATCGAATCCATCCGGATACGCACTGTTTTCAATGTGAAAATGCATGCGCCGGTCGATGTATTCCCGTCCGCCGGGCAGCAGGGTTCGATCCTCCGGGAATTGGTATTCCTCTCGGGTTATGCGGCTTTCCACCCACAGATTTGTACCCGCATAGCGGATGGTCCCCTGCTCGTTCCACACATAGGCGAAAAGCTCCGCGCCGCCCCGGTGAAGAGGCTCCGTCAGGCTGTACAGCGTTTCGCCGTCGATGTCGGCAAAAAACAGATTTCCCTCGTTCGCCAGCGGCGTAATCGCCGGATCCAGATCCGGGTATCCGACAAACTCACCGCTTTCTTCGTCCCGGTAACCCAGGGACCACTCCACGATAAACGAGCTATCCGGCGACAGATTCCGAAGATCGGTGATGTCCAGAGTGATCCTTTCGGTCTCGTTGCTGAATACGCGGACAGGATCCTCTTCCCCATACATCAACAGTTCCGGCCAGAAATCATTCACCCATCTGCGTTGATCAAACCAGACCTCCCACGCTTCGCGGTCTTCATCGTAATGTTCTGCAGCGATCTGCACCTCGGTGCCGTCCGGCGTCAGACGGCGGATACGAAATCCGTCGTAATCTGGATCATCCGCGGAGGAGGCGTCAGTATATACGTATTCACCCGGCCCGGTTAAAAGCGTACCCTTCGCGTCATATACTTCAACGACTTCCGGATCGCTTACACTCCATCGCCAGCGAAGGTTTTCTGTGACTTCTTCCTCAACGCCCTGCTGCGTTTCGCTGTCCCAGCGAAAAATCACAAATCGCGGCCGGATGACCTTCTCTGTACCCGGAAGAGACGGCACCTCCGCGGCAAGATCCCCCGGAAGAATACGGGCATAAATGTCTTCGACACGGAATTCAATAATTAAAGGATATGAGACTGCAGCCGGGTTTTCTCCCAGCTGCACCTGCGGGGTCAGCACCACGCGGCCGGTACCGTTTTTGCTGCCCTGAACACGGACAAAGCGACCGTTGTCCTCTGATACTGCCGCTGCCAGACTGTTTCCTTCCGTGACCGTCCAGGCAATGGCAAGATCATCGACGATCCGTTCGCTGCTGTTGCCTTCGGGCGTCCGTTCGCGGTATCGAAGTTCTGTGCTAAGCTGCGCCTCACCTCCCGGCAGCAGTTCATAGCGGTCGTCCACGGCGTTGGCGCGCAGCTCATAGTATGCAGAGACGACATAAACGGTGAAATCTACCGTCTTCGTAATGGACAGATCATCCTCTGCCGTCATCGTCACGGAAAGCTCAGCTGAGCCGAGATTCAGCGCGCGGATGCCCCCTTCTGTCGGTTCCATGATTTCTACGACATGTGTGTTTTCGTCACCGTCCTCCGGGTTCTCTGAAGTCACCGTCATGGCTTCGATCAGCCAGTGAAACTCACAGCCGTCAGGATTGGTGCCGTTCGTTACCCGGCCGCCGCCGTCTCTCTGAATCCACTGCTGATCCTCCGGCATCATGTACAGATCCCCATAGCTGTACCAGAATTCCACATCATCCGGATCCTCCGCCCGGACAGTCTGCGCCGGCATTGCATAAAGCGCCGGCAAAGCCGTAAAGCCCAGAAGAAATGCAAGCACAAAAGCCAGTACGCGATGCATCGGTTTCATTGGATCCCCCTTTCTTGCGTATCCCGATGTACAAGAGTATCATCAGGAATATGCGCAACCCCAATTGCGTGCGTGTCTTTGTGTACGTAATGGTTTCTCTTTGGGACTAAATCAATGCAAGTCGTTGTTTTTTTAAGAAACGCAGGTATACAGATTCATAATAGCACAAACTGTATTCTCTTACCTTACCCAATTGGAACGATGACCTGTCCCCCGTCCCATTTTACGGCATTTCTTTCATACCCCAGTCGAGACGGTTTAAGCTTAAGTTGCGGTTGTACATGGGATCGCCTGCGGTCAGGATATCCTTCCAGCGCTCCTGAAAGCGATGCACTTCGGCGATCAGACGCTCTTCCTTTTCCTTGTTGTTTTCATCGTACCCCCGGGAGCGGGATTCGTAATGATAGAACTCCGCGTAGGGGTTATACACGACGCGCCTGCCGGTGCGGCCAACCTTCAGGCAGTAGTCGATGTCGTTTAAGGCGACCACGAAATCCTCGCTTAAGCCGCCGACTTCGTCGTACACCGCCTTGGGGGTCATCAGGCAGGCGCCGGTGACCGCCGAGTAATCGCACATGCAGATGAGGCGGTTCATGTAGCCCACGTCATAGCGGGACACGTTGACGAAGCAGTGTCCGGCAAATCCGCCGTAAGGGCCAACGCCTAAGATCACGCCGGCGTGCTGGATGGTGTTGTCCGGGTAGTACAGGCGGGCGCCGACAGCACCCACGTCCTCGCGCATGCAGACGGACACCAGCTCCCAGAGGGCTTCCGGACGGATCAGCTCGGTGTCGTTGTTTAACAGCAGCAGATATTCGCCGTTGGCATACTGCGCGCCGAAGTTATTGACGGCGGAGAAGTTGAATGTGCCGGTGTAGCGGACAACACGGACGGGGATGGGCGCGGCGTTTTCCGGGATATCGAAAATGGAACCGGAGACAGCCGCGCCGTCCTCTTTTTCACCATTTTCTGCCGCATCGGCGGATTCCGCGGAAGTGGACGGAGTTTCTGTTTCCTGTCCCATTTCGCCTGAAGTGGACGGGGCACCTGTTATCTGCTCGACTTTTTCGTAATACTCGAAGGTCTCCGCTTCTTCGCTGTTGTTTTCGATGACGATGATTTCTACGTTGCGGTAGGTGCTTTTCTCCTCGATGGAACGAATGCAGCGATCCAGATCTTCGATGTGATCCTTGTTGGGGATCAGGATGGAAATCAGCGGCCGCTCTTTCCATTCATATACGGAACGGTAGGTTCCGTAAAACTCCATGTCGGTGACCCGAGCCGGCAGACCGGTGCGGTCATAGTGAGCCTGGATGGCCCGTTTTCCGGCCTCAAAGGCGTAGAGCTTGCTCTGGGGATTTTCCGCCGTGGAGTCGGGATGAGCGCGCCAGTGATACAGGATCTTCGGAATGTGATACACCTGCTTTGCGGCTTCGCAGGCCCGCAGGTTGAAGTCGTAATCCTGAGCACCGTCAAATTCCCGGCGCAGCATTCCCACCCGGTTCAAAAGTTCACGGGTAACCGCAAAAATGTGGCACATGTAGTTTACGCTGCGCAGCAGATCCGGATTGTAGTCGGACTTAAAATGCGGTCCGAACCGATGCTCGCCTTCGATGTCGATTTTGTCCTCGTCGGAGTAGATCGCCTCCCGGGTTTTGTCCTCCAGATATGCCTTGGCGATCTCGTACAGGGCGTTGGGCGCCAGCAGATCGTCATGGTCGGCGAAGACGATCAGCTCTCCGGTGGCCATGGCGATGGCGGCGTTGGTGTTGTCGGAAATACCGCCGTTTTCGGTCAGGTAGGCCACCTTGATGCGGGGATCGGCGGCGGATTCTTTGTTTAAGAGGTCGGCCAGGGGAGAGACGGCAGGCGTTGTCTCACCAGCTTCATCTACCCGTTTTCCCGCCGACGCGTCGGCTAAGCACAGCTCCCAGTGAGGCCAGGTCTGGGCCTGCATGGAACGGATCAGGGCCGTCATGTGGTCGGGACGGGTGCGGTACACGGGTACCACCACCGACAGCACGATGTTCTCAGAAAGGGGTGTTTTCCGCTGCGCTGCCAGTTCGTCCTTGGAGACATCATAAACTGCAAGCCAGTCCTCATAGGAGGGTTCGGGTTTGTCCTTCAGCTTGTGCCACACCCGGCGGGCCAGGCCTACGGGGCCTTCATGGCGCAGAGAATGCAGCACCTTTTTGACGATGGACGTGGTCTCTTCCACCGCCGTGGGCTCGTGGGGAACCAGCTGTTCAAAACGGCGGGCGTCGATTTTGGTTTCCGCGAGGATAATTGTCAGCCCCGTAGTTGCGGTATTATCATTTGATAGACCGCCGGATGCAGTTGCCGGATCTGCCGAAGGTTCACCGGTGGTCGCATCCGCTGCCTTGGAATCATTTTTAGTCTTCGGCAGCACAAAACGCACATCCCAGGGTGTTTTCGCATTGGCCTTATCCGCACGGATTTCCACCGTGTAACCGAACTTCGTATCCTCGGGAAATTCCGGATAGAGAATGGAAACGTCACTGCGCAGCGCGCGCCGCGTCTGCACATCGATCCGCTTTCCGTCCGCATCAAAGATCTCGATTTCAGGCATCACGGAAGACACCGTCCAGCCGGACAGATCATATCCGTTTTCCGTCGGATGAATAGCGTCGATGCTGTAATCCAAGGGACGTGTCACCAGACCCTCAATGGCATCCGCTTTTAAGCGGCGCAGCACGTTTCCGTCGGGCTCAGCAAGACGGATTTCCTTCGCCCCACGCCAGTCCGCGGGCAGTGCGATCCGCCCGATCAGCTGCTCCGTCGCCGGGATCTGCATGGTCGCCAGGCGACGGCGGATGTCCGCGTTGGTGCGGGTGGAGAATTCGACGTCAAGAGCCTGCTTCTGTCCGTCCTCCCTTTTTATGGTGACCGAAAGCTGCGGTGCTTTACCCTCTTCTGTTGAAACTCCGTAGAGGAGCAACGTGTCCGGCTCTGTCACAGACAGACGGACCTGTTCTAATGAGATGCTCACGTTTCGGTTCCTCTTTCCTCCGACTGTTTTCTGGCGTCACCCCGGAGCGTTCCCATGACGCTTCGCATGGGTCTGGTCAGTTTCCAGGATGCGCTGTTTTCAATCGCTTCGATCTGGCCGGTCAGATCAGCGTTGGCAGCGGCCAGCTGTGCATTTTCCGCCCGCAGCCGGTCGCGTTCCGCGGTCAGTTCTGCGGTCAGTTGCTGCAGATGTTCCACCATGCCCTGCTGGGAAGCAACCACTTCGTCCAGCTGCTGGATGCGTCCCTGCTGGGATGTCACCAGATCGGGCAGGGGCCGCAGGGACACCAGTTCCGACAGCAGCGTGTTGCGGCGCAGCGTATCGGCGGAGGCGTTTCGGCGCAGTCCGGCTAAGGGCAGCAGCTGCTGCACTCCGCCGGGAATGATGGCGTCGTACACAAAGCGGATGCGGATGCTTTTGCTGTCCATAAACGGCCGGATGTTCACAGCGGGATCGCTGGTCAGATAGTGGAACTGGGTCTGGGTCTGGCCCTCCGTCATGGTCACGGCCTGGGGCGACTGTACCGGCAAGACGCGTCCCTGATCGTCTGTAATCTCATAAAGGGTCAGCGTTCCGGGCAGCAGGCAGGGGAAGAAGACGACTTCCTCGACCAGGCAGGCATCCGTAAGGATTTCTTCCGAAGCGCCCGCTGCGGATTCCGCTGCTGTCTCTGCTTCCGCTACCGTCTGTTCCTCGTCGGCGGGATCCGCCGCGGGTGGCATTTCCGGTTCCGCTTTTATCAGGCGCGTCCCAACGGGTAATTCCACGCTGAGAAGCGACACATTTTTATTTTCATCCCTTGTCAGTTCAAAGGGCTCGTTTTCCGGCGCACCCTCAGCAAGAATCCCCCGCTTTCGCAGCGTTTCCTCCTGCCGGCGGCGGGCGGCTTCTTCATCCTGGGCATCATCCGCGTAAATAAAGCGGATGGCAGGAGCCAAAAGTGAACGCTCCCAGTCCAGATAGCGGACCGCGTCCGCTAAGGGCAGGCCCACGTCGCCGGAGGCCGTCATGACTTCGGCGATGGATACGCCGTCTCCCTTGACGCGGCTCTGGAACGTTTCTTCCGCCTCGGCGAAGATGGCCTTCTTCTCCGGCGTAATACCATAACGCTTTTCTAATTTCTCCCACAGCGCGGAGGCCTCCGGATGGGCATAGAAAAAGCGGGATAAGCAGCGGTAAAACAGGAAAGATACGGGCACCGGATACGTGACGGTCCACTCGCAGTCAATCAGGGTGCAGGTGCCGTCTTCCTGCAGAAGAACGTTGGAAAAGACCGGATCCAGGTCTGTCACCGGAAGGGACGCCTCCCCCGATACCGCCTGACGGATTTGAGGTCCTAAGACCCGCACGGTGTTGTCATCCGGCAGGAAGGGGCGCTGCTTTGCCGTGCAGGACAGCGCAGCAAAATAGTGGTCCACGGCGGAGCAGAAGGTTTCCTCGTCTCCTTTGGCCAGCAGATCTTCCAGAAGATCCCGCAGGTTAACACCGGTGACATATTCCAGATGGAGAACGCCGGTGCTTTTCCGGGGCTTGCCGGAGGCTGATTCAGATGCGCCGGAATCATCCGTCGAAAGGGCTCCTGGGGATTCCTTTTCATCTTCCCAACGGCTCCTGTTGATGGCGATCTGGGTGCCTGCGTACTGGGCGGCCAGCGCTTCGCTTCGCTCATGCACCCGGGCCAGGTGACGGACGGCATCCGCCGAAAGGGGCACCTTTTCCACACGGCGGTGTCCGAAGCGGTCCTGATAAATGGCCGTCTGGATGCTGAATTTCGGATCCCGCTGATGGGAAAAACGAACATAAATGGGCAGGGAATGCCACAGATCTTCCATGGGCGCATCCGGCACGTTTTGCGCTTCGCCGTCGCCGGACGGTGCTTGGGATGCATACAGCTGTTTTGGCAGCACCACGGCGATAAAGGCATTCGCCAGCTCTCCGAACAGCCCCTCCCGGGCCACGGTGCGCCCCACGGCTGCTTCGTCAAACAGCTGCCAGCGTTTTTTCGCCTCCGCATAAAGATCCCAGGCGTTTTCCGTAAAGGTCTTGGCGTCCGGAAGCCACGCGTCGCTGAAAATGTCCGTGGGCAGATCCAGATCCGGATAGGGATAGTACCAGCGGATGCGCTCCTCTTTAATGCCCGCTTCCAGAATCGCCTGCCGCAGCTCGTTCTTTGTGAAACTGCCTTCGCCCCGCTCCCGGGCGGGATCCGACACCAGATCCCCGGCGCCCACAGGCGTCGCTCCGGCAAAATATTTTAATCCCAGCCGGTTTGCGGAAAACACCGCCATGCCCTGATCCGGCGCAAGTCTTTCTTCTGTCTTGCGGATCGCATTTACCAGCCGCTCGTAGGACGGAACCGTCCCCAGCATTTCAGGGCGCGCTTCCACGAATTCCCAGCGGTCCTGGGGCACAAGCCACCGCCACAGATTCTGCCGGGTAAAGGAGATCACGCCCCGGGATGCGTCGTCATGCTGAGTATGCTTTTTTTGAATCATACTTTGTGTCATATCTTATTCTCTGATTATTCCAGCGATGCTCCGTACCAGGCCACAGCCTCGTCCGTCCAGCCGTTCTGGGTGGTCAGCACCCGGTATTCATACGCGTCCGAGGTGTAATGGTGGCACGCGATGGCCGGCAGTCCTGCATAAAACATGCGGTACACCGGTACGCCCTGGGCATCGTCAGAATACCATCCGATGTTTTCGTCGTTCCATGCGCCGCTTTCCAGAAGGCAGTGACGCTCGTAGCTGTCCGCCGTGTAAAAATGCTCGCCGGAGCCGGGATTGAACAGGCGGTACACCGGCGTGGCGGATTCCACCGGCGCATACCAGGCCACACCTTCGTAGCGCCAGCGGTTTTTCAGCAATGTGCGGATTTCGTTTAAATCCGAGGTGTACAGATGCTCGTGGGTTCGGGGACAGTAGATGCGGTACATGGCCAGAAGTGCCGTCTTTTTCGGCGCGGCGGGCGTGTCTGTACCGGCAGGCGTATCCGTTTCAGCAGGCGTATCCGAGCCCGCAGGCGTGTCTGTTTCGGCGGGCGTGTCATCCGCAATCGCCGCATTGTACGCCGCCAGCCGTTCTTCCGTCGCCGCGCGGTCCGCTTCGAAAATATCCGTATCGTCGATATAGGACAGGCCGAAGTAGGCCGCGATGCCCCGGGCATCCGCTTCGCCTAACGCCTGCAGCTGCTCTTCGGTGGAGAGATGATTCTGCACGTCCGGCGCGTAACTTAAGTAGCAGTGCTCAATCAGAACCGTCAGCAGATCAATCCGCTTGCCGGCCCGCATAACCGTCAGGTCGTCTGCCCGGGAACCGTCCGGGTAGCGCATGGTGGACGAATCGGTAGCGAAAGTGCCCTCGCTGTGAAGGCCCAGACCGGACAGTTCTTTTAAGATCGACTCGCCCAGTTTCTTGCCCTTTTCGTTCAGTTCCGGTTTCCAGCGGGTGCTCTGAACCCAGACCTGGGATCCGCTTTTCTGAAATCCGGCGTTTAAGTGGAAGCTGATGTAGGCGTCCGCGCCGATGGTGCGGCCCTGCATCACCCGCTGGTACAAGTCATCGCCGTTGGCGCTGTGGGGATAGGGGCAATCGTTGGACGTCCGGGTTAAGTGCACCTCCACGTTGGCGTATTCTTCCAGGGCCTGCTTGCAGTAACTGGCGATTTTAAATACCAGCTCGTGCTCGTAAAGATTGCCGTTCTGAGCTCCGCCGTGGGTAATGTCGTGACCGGGATCTAAGAGCAGCACCAGAGTGCCCTCCGGCGCGGTGCGGCTGTATTCGGGAATCCAGCCCTGGCGCTCTAAGCCGTACTTCGGGGCCGCGGCTTCTTTGCGGGAATAATAAGTGACGGTATTATCAGCGGATTCTGCGCTGTCTGCATCCTCCGCCGCTGCAGGATTCTTTGCAGTACTTTTCACACTGTCGGAGTTTTGCGCATGGGAGTATAAAGGTGTGGATGTGGCAATCATTGCTGCTGCCACAAGTACTGCTGCGATCTGTAAGATTCTTCGGACAGGTTTCATTTTAATGTCTGGCCTTCTTGCTGCTGTGTCTGATTGATGGGTTCCTTTTCTGCTGTTGTGCGGCTGATGCGTCTGCGGGCGTTTTTGATGCGTCGTGCTGTTTACTGGGTGCTTTTACTTTCTTCGTGCCGCGTTCACGCCGTACCAGGCGATGCCTTCGGCGGTCCATCCGCCGGCTTTGCTGGTGATGACGCCGTACTCGTAGGTGTCTGCGGTGAAGTGATGGCATCCGGTGGCCGGCAGTTTCGGATGAAATGCGCGGTACACCGGTACGCCTTTGCCGTCATCGGAGTACCAGCCGATGCCTTCGTCATTCCAGCCGTTTTTGATCAGCACGCTGCGCTCATAGGCGTCGGTGGTGTAAAAGTGCTCGTAGGAGTATTTGTTGTACAGGCGGTACACCGGCGTTTTGGAACTGACCGGCGCGTACCAGGCGATCCCTTCATTCTGCCATCCGCGTTTGACTAAGGTGTCCCGCTCATTGGCGTCTGCGGTGTACAGATGCTCCCGGGAGTAGGGGTTGTACAGGCGGTACATGGGTTTGGTGTCGATTTTTGATGTGGAATCGCTGTAAGAGCCGCCCTGGGAGCGTCCGTCACTGAAGAAACGGTTTAAGTCCACGTTGCCGTTAATGCCGTTTACAGCACCTTTGCTGGAATACTGCCAGATGTCGTAGACGCACTGGCAGAACTTTCCGGGGGTCTCGGTACCGTATCTGGCCGCCCAGATGCGGTAATACAGGCACAGCTGCGCACCGTCTAAGCCGGTCCGCTCGCCCCGGTTGTCGGTGAAGCCGGTGGGGATCAGCATGGAGTCACTGGCGTAGACGCCCGAGGTGTAGCCATAGGCCTGAACCGTGTCCATAAAGGTCTGCACCACCTTCATGCGGTTCTCCACGGTCTGGGGAATGGCCAGCCGGTGATTGCCGTCCCGGGCCCATTCATAGTCATAATACAGGGGCAGATCCAGCGTATAGTTTTTGATCAGGGACAGCGCGTAGATGGCTTCCTGCCGCGCTTCGTACTCGTTTACCGCGGAGCACCAGAAATAGGCGCCCACCTTCAGACCGGCCTTTTTCGCACCCTCGATGTTCTTTTTGTACATGGGATCTTCGTACAGGGATGCGTCGCCGGAAAGGCTTAAGTAGCGGCCGCCGATCTTGACGATGGCAAATTCATAACCGTCTTCCACCACCGCATTCCAGTCGATGGTTCCGTTCCAGCGGGAAACATCGATGCCATAGATGGGCGTGTCGGTTTTTACCCGGGGTTTGGACTTTGTGTTTTCGTTCCAGGTCCACTCTGCCAGCCAGGGGTTTTCCCCCTTCCAGGTGGTCACCAGGCCATCTTCTTCCGACAGGCCGTTGGGCTCCATGGTCATGCCCATGTAGGTTTCTTCATCCGTGGCGCTGATGGGCGTGTCCAGCTGGGCCATCAGCTCGTCGATGGAATCCGCTTTCGCAGGCAGCGTCTGTGTCATCGGCAAAACAGCTGCCGATAAAAACAGAAAAAGCGCCATCAGGGTCGAGATGAGGGCGCGTTTGGTCTGCCGTCCGCACAGATTTCTGCGGACGTGTACCGTATTCCTGCTGTTTCGAAGAGGCGTTTTCTGTTTCATTCCGTATCTCCTCTGTTCTGCTATTTTCAATTCTTTTCACTTATACCGGGGCTTGTTTTGGCGTTACTGCCGCGGTGTCCCCGGTATCATCGGCGCACCTCGCCGGCTTCATCCGATACATGATCTCAGATGCAGTCAGTGCGGCTCGGCGGATTTACTCCTCCACCCGCTGGATGCGGATTTCGGAATTCATGTCGAAGTATCCCACCGTGTTTTTATCCGATACCACACCCACGCTTAAGATGTCGTACAGCCGGTGATAGACCACGAACTCGCCGTTTTCATATCCGGTGCAGCTCATGGACAGCAGATATTCGCCGCCCTGCAGGTTCATCTCCTGGGTGAAGGTGCACACGTAGGTCTCGCCTTCCCGCACGTCCCCCACGTCCCGATGTTCGAACATGGTGTTGGTGCCGGTGATGGCCACGCCCTGGGTGTTTTTGAAGGTGTAGGTAAAAATCGGATCGTAGATATCCGTGTGGAATTTCACCTTGGATTTTAAGGAAAACTTCGTTCCCTTGACGATGGTGGAGGACAGATTTCCCTGCTCGTCCACAATGGCGATATCTACGATTTCCGCCCGGCCGTCGCCGTATTCGGTGACGTTGGGATTCAGGCGGTAGTGGCTCATCCAGGTGTCGGCCCCTTCCTGGGACGGGTCGATCATCAGATGGCCTTCTGCGTCGATGTGGCTGGTGACTCCCTGCTGACCCGTGGTGCCCGTGGTGTCCGCTTCACCGGCCTCGATGGCGTCGGTGTCGATCTGGTGCACCATGACCTTTTTGTACAGGTCGATCATGTCCTTTGGGCTGCCTTCCGCCAGCTTTCTGCCGTGATGCAAGAGCACCACGCGATCGCAGTAGCGGGAGATGCTGCCTAAGTCATGGCTGACGAAAAGGATGGTCTTTCCCTGGGCCTTGAAGTCTTCAAACTTCTTGTAGCACTTGGCCTGGAAGAACACGTCACCCACGGACAGGGCCTCATCCACGATGAGGATTTCGGGGTCGATGTTGATGGCCACGGCGAAGGCTAAGCGCACGAACATACCGCTGGAATAGGTCTTCACCGGCTGGTAGACGAAATCGCCGATGTCGGCAAATTCCAGAATGTCGTTCATCTTCGCCGTGATCTCGTCCCGGGAGAATCCGATCATGGTGCCGTTTAAGTACACGTTTTCGATGCCGGTGTATTCCATGTTGAAACCGGCGCCCAGCTCCAGCAGCGCGGAGATGCGGCCGTCGATGTCGATCTCGCCAGCGGTGGGATTCAACACGCCGGTGATGATTTTCAAAATCGTAGACTTGCCGGCGCCGTTGGTGCCGATGATGCCCACGGTTTCACCCTTGCGTACGTTAAAGGACAGGCCGTTCAAGGCGTAGTGCTCCCGGTACAGTTTCTTTTTGGACAGGCCGAGGGCTTCCTTGAAGCGGTCCGAAGGCTTGTCGTACAGCTTGTACATCTTGGAGACATCGTGCACGCGGATGGCGTAGCGGTCCTTGCGGGCCGCGGCCGCCTCGGGGCTATGGTGCAGCTCCTGGGGAGCGGTTTCCGGCGCGGTGGTTTCCTGCACGGCGGTGGTATTTAATTCCTGAGAAGTCTTTGTTTCAGGCAAATCGATTTCCTCTTTTTGGTTCTTATAATGTCAGTTACCTGGGGCGATGCGCAGTTTTTCTGGCCCAATCCTGCTTCCGCGCCCTAAGACGCATGGCAAGCGAGGGCGGCTGCAGCATTTGCTGTCCTGGTTACAGCACATCCGCGAAGTGCACCCGCAGCTTCCGGAAGATCATGGTGCCGGCGATGAAGATCGCCCCTGTCACCAGCCAGAACCACAGGGTCAGGCCGGCGCGGTTCCAGAACCATCCCTGGTTGATTAAAGCATCCCGGTAACCGCTGACCACGTAGTACATGGGGTTCAGTTTCAGAATCACTTCCACCGCCCGGGGGATGTTGGTCATGCCGTCGATGTTCCACATGATGGGCGTGGCCCACACCAGCACCTGCACGCCGATGTTGACGATCTGCGCCAGATCGCGGAAGAAGACCACCACGGCGCTGGTAAAGTAGATAATGCCCAGCCCCAGGATCATCATGGAGAAGGAATAGTAGATGATCTGCAGCATGTACAGGTCCGGGAAGTGGCCATAGCAGGCGTACAGCACCAGCATGAATCCCACGAAAAACAGGTGGACGAACAGGGCGGATACCGCCTTGACCACCGGCAGGATACTGATATTGAACACCACCTTTTTCACCAGGTAGTTGTACTCAATCAGAGCGTTGGTTCCCGAAATCATCAGTTCCTGGAAATAGAACCAGGGCACCAGACCGGCCACCAGCCACAGCACGAAGGGCACCGTGATGCCCGCTTTGGTGGAGGCCGTACCGGCGTTTAAGGCTTTCTGGAACACAAACCAGTAGATGACCACAGTAACGATGGGCTGCACAAAGGCCCAGACAATACCTAAAATGGATCCCGCAAACCGGGTCTTGAAATCGTTCTTTGCCAGGTTGGCAATCAGCTGGCGGTTGGCCACGATCTCCTTCGGAATGTCGGAAATGGCGGTCCACTTCAGCCAGACGATCAAAAGGATCACCGTCAGTGCGGCAATCAGCGCCAGCTTGATGGCGACGTACATGGGACGGTAGGCCTTTGCGGCCGCAACATCGATGGCCGCCCGATCTGTCTGCCAGATCAGGTAGGGGTCGTCGCCGCTGGGATGGATGGTCATTATCCGGTCTTCGCTGCTGGTGCCGGGAACGGATGCGCTGGTTCCATCGTTGGAACCGCTGCCTTCCGCCTCTGCCGCATCCTCTGCATCCGAGCCGCTGCCCGCGAATGCTTCCGTCATGGAAGCGATTCCGTGATCCCTGGAAACATCCTCAAAGGAAAGGGGATTTCCGCAGGAAACGCTGCGCACCCGCAGCCGGGGCTCGCCCATGGCGATCTCCGCCTCTTCCGCCGTAGGATCCACCCGCAGCCAGGTGGCGTTGGCCGGCAGTTCCAGTTCCAGATACTGCACCTCTTCCGACGGAAGATAATGGGCAGCATAGGCCTGCGTCTGGGCAAAGTCGATGTCCGGATTCTGTTCGCCGGTCAGCCAGTACACCGTCACGTCGCCTTCCCGAGCGCTTCTGATGGGTACGGTAACGGTCAGGCGGGCGTTGTCCGAACTGACGGGATAGCGCCAGATGCAAAAATCTCCGATGAGGGCGAACACAAGCAGGATCACCCCCAGGAGAAGACGTTTTTTCGTCATAACAACCTCATGTCATGTTTCCTGTGTCTATGGCACCGATCCGGCCAGATCGGCGGCCGGTGCCTAAGGCGCGAAAAGCTGCCGCTTTGCGTTTTTCTTATTTACCGCAGCGGGCTGCGCGCACTTCGGCGAAGGAAGCGTTCTTCTTATCCTTGTCGGACAGCAGAATATCCTCTTTCGTCATGCCTTCCGGCATGGGCCATTCCACGCCCAGTTCCGGATCGTCCCAGGCCATTCCGCCCTCGTCGTTGGGATGATAGAAATCCGTCACCTTGTAGCAGAACTCGGCCTCGTCGCTTAAAACGATGAAACCGTGGGCGAAATCCTTCGGCACGAAGAACTGCTTTTTATTCTCCGCGGAAAGCAGCACTCCGTGCCACTTGCCGAAGGTGGGAGAACCGGGACGCAGGTCCACGGCCACGTCATACACTTCGCCGCGAACCACGCGCACCAGCTTGTCCTGGGGGTAGTTGATCTGGAAATGCAGACCGCGAAGCACGCCCTTGGTGGAAGCGCTCTGGTTGTCCTGTACGAACTGGCAGTCAATGCCTTCCGCCGCAAAATCGTTGTAGTTGTAGGTTTCCATAAAATAGCCGCGGGCATCGCCGAAAACGGTGGGCTCGATCTCGCACAGGCCCTCAATGCCGCTGCAGTTGTGAGTTACTTTGATTTTTCCCATGGTAGTCTCCAGAGGTGAGAAAAGGGACAGGCACTTTTGTCACCTTTTTTATCGGTTTACATTAACTCTTCTTTTCGCGTTTTGTTTTAAATCTTCCTTTTTCGAAAGATCCTTTATGGTGACAAAAGTGCCTGTCCCTTTTGTCACCTTACAGCCCTTCCGCGATCTCCATCAGATATTTGCCGTAGTCGGATTTCATCAGCGGCTGGGCAAGGCTGATCAGCTGCTCCTTGTCGATGAAGCCTCGCTTGAAGGCGATTTCTTCGATGCAGGATACATACAGGCCCTGGCGCTTCTGGAAAGTGGACACGAAGTTGGCGGCGGCTAAGAGCATGTCGTGGCTACCGGTGTCCAGCCAGGCAAAGCCGCGGCCTAAGGTCTCCACGTGCAGGTTTCCGCGGTTTAAGTACTCGTTGTTCACCGCGGTGATTTCCAGCTCACCCCGGGCAGAGGGGGTGATGGTCTTGGCGATCTGCACCACGTCGTTGTCGTAGAAGTACAGGCCGGGCACAGCGTAATTGGACTTGGGATTGGCCGGCTTTTCTTCGATGGAGATGGCTGTTCCGTTCTCGTCGAATTCCACCACGCCGTATTCCCGGGGATCACGCACGTAGTAACCGAAGATGGTGGCTCCCGGGCCGGCTTCGGTGCGGGCCGCAGTCTCCCGCAGCACCTTGGAGAAGCTCTGGCCGTAGAAAATGTTGTCGCCAAGCACTAAGGCTACCGGATCTTTGCCGATGAATTCCTCACCGATGATGAAGGCTTCCGCCAGACCGTTGGGGGCTTCCTGCACGGCATAGGAAATCTCCATGCCCAGCTGGTGTCCGTCTTTCAGCAGGTCTTTAAATACCGGAAGATCCCGGGGCGTGGAGATGATCAGCACCTCACGGATGCCGGCCAGCATCAGCGTGGACAGCGGATAGTAAATCATGGGCTTGTCGTAAACCGGCATGATCTGCTTGCTGATCGCCTCGGTTAACGGGTAAAGACGGGTGCCGGATCCACCGGCTAAGATAATGCCTTTCATGTGATTTGTCCTTTCCTGTTTCGTGAGAAATCTGTGCAGTGACGACTTCGCTGTTTTAATTCTGTGAGTCAGAGGGGTCTGTCCCTTTTGACCCATGTGAGACAAAAGTGCCTGTCACTTTTGTCTCATCAGAACTCTTTATTCACGCACTCTAAGGCCGCTGCCACCACTTTGTCCATGTCGTAGTACTTGTACTGTCCTAAGCGGCCGCCGAAGATGACGTTGCCTTCCTTTTCGGCTTCCGCCGCATAGCGGGCGTACAGCTCGTTGTTGCGGTCGTTGTTCACCGGATAGTAGGGCTCTACGCCGGGCTTCCACTCGGAGGAGTACTCCCGGGAGATGATGGTCTTCGGCTGCTTGCCGAATTCGAAGTGCTTGTGCTCGATGATACGGGTGAAGGGCACTTCACGCTCGGTGTAGTTGACCACCGCGTTGCCCTGGTAGTTTTCCATATCCAGGGTTTCGGTTTCAAAGCGGACGCTGCGGTATTCCAGCGGGCCGAACTTGCTGTCGAAGTACTCGTCGATCTGGCCGGTGAAGAGGATGCGGCCATAGGAAACTTCCGTGCCGTCAGAAAGCTTCGCCGTGGTGGCGCCGGTGGCTTCGTCGCGCACCGCGGTCTTTCTCATGTCAAAGAAATCCTCGCCGGTGTGCACATCGATGCCATCCAGCATCTTTTCCACGATCTGGGTGTAGCCGCCCATGGGAATGCCCTGGAAACGATCGTTGAAGTAGTTGTTGTCGTAGATGAAACGCAGGGGCAGACGCTTGATGATGAAGGCCGGCAGATCCTTGCAGTCACGGCCCCACTGCTTTTCGGTGTAGCCCTTGATCAGCTTTTCGTAGACATCGGTGCCCACTAAGGACAGGGCCTGCTCTTCTAAGTTCTGGGGATCAGTGATGCCAAGTTCCGCGATCTGGGACGCGATCTTGTCCTTCGCCTCCTGGGGGGTGCGGATGTTCCACATCTTGCTGAAGGTGTTCATGTTGAAGGGCAGATTGTACAGCTCGTCCTTGTAGACAGCCACCGGAGAATTGATGTAGTTGTTGAACTCGGCGAACTGGTTCACATAGTCCCAGATGGCCTTGTCGGAGGTGTGAAAGATGTGGGCGCCGTAGACGTGCACGTTGATGCCCTCTTCCTCTTTGGTGTAAATGTTGCCGGCGATGTGGTCGCGGCGGTCAATGACAAGGCAGGATTTGCCGCGCTTCTTTGCTTCATAGGCAAAAGTTGCGCCAAACAGACCTGCGCCGACAACAAGATAATCGTAGTACATAATGGTTTTATCCTTTCTGTCTCCAAACAATGAAACCACACGATTCGCTGCATGTTTTTCTCTTTAGACACACAAACGAACCACAGCACCCCTTTTTCTTTCGAAAAAGAACTGCCCCGTGGCTTTTGTGATGTGTGAAGTATATCATAGAATACAAAGACAATCCACTGCATTCACGGGATCTTTCCTTATGAAATGATGAAAATGATCCTCTCTAAAAGCGTTTTTCCGTCATTATTATGGAAATGCCTTCCGTTGTCCTCTTGTCCAATGTTCTCATGTCGATTATGATTAACGGGCAACCCTTTTGTTTTGCAACAGGAGTTTCGCCTTGCTTTACTACAACCTGATTTTCGCCGCGGCTTTTCTGCCCCTTGTCCTGCTGTGCTACCAGCTGTTTCCCGCAAAGTTTCGCTGGGTGGTGCTGCTGGGTGCCAATATCGTCTTCTATTCCACCTTCAGCATCAAGGCCTATGCCTTTGTGATCTTCGCCTCCGGTGTCATCTGGCTGGCAGCCCTTCTGATGGAACGGATGGAGTCGCAGAAAAGTGCCGCGTTAAAGTCGCTGAAGGCCCCGGCAAAACCAGCCGATTCCACCGCTGCTGCCGACGCTGCGCCGTCCGCAAAAGCTGCTGCAAAGGATAAAAGCCACGCCTTAGAATCGGCAGACAAAGGGAACCTGAAGGAACAGAAAGCCCGCATCCGCGCCGCGTTCCAGAAGCGTGAAAAAGCCCTGCTGGCTGCCGGCATTCTTCTGCTGTTGGCCGTTCTTCTATATCTGAAATACTCCAATTTCTTCGCCGCCAACATCAATGCCGTCTTAGACGCCCTTCGACCCGGCGTCGGCGGCCGTCTGCCCATCCGTGCTCTTCTGCTGCCCCTGGGCATTTCCTTCTACACGCTGCAGGCCATCGGTTATCTGTGTGACGTGTACTGGCAGAAGATTCCGGCCCAGAAGAATCCTTTCAAACTGCTGCTGTTTCTGTCCTTCTTCCCGACGATCATCGAGGGCCCCATCACGCCCTATGCCCAGGTGCAGGAATCCCTGTTTGCGGGCACGTCCCTTGATCCGGATCAAGTCATCCAAGGATACGCGCGCATCGCCTGGGGCGCCTTTAAGAAACTGGTCATCGCGGACCGGCTGTATCCGGCGGTGATGGAACTGTACAACATGACCTACGATCCCCACGGGGTGGCGGTGGTGGCGGCCGCCGTGCTGTTTACTCTGATGGAGTACATGGAGTTTTCCGGCTGCATCGACATGGCCATCGGCAGCGCACGGGTTTTTGGCATCGTCCTTCCCGAAAACTTCCGCCAGCCCTTCTTCGCCAAAAACGCTGCCGAGTTCTGGCGGCGCTGGCACATCTCCCTGGGCGTGTGGTTTAAAACCTATATCTTCTATCCCGTTTCCACCGGCAAGCTGGTGCGTCACTGGAGCAGTTTTTCCAAGGATAAAATGAGCCGGCATCTGTCCCGCCTTGGCGTGTCCGCCATTGCCCTGCTGCCCGTGTGGCTGGCCAACGGCCTGTGGCACGGTCCGGAATGGAAATACCTCTTTTTCGGCGTGTTCTACTTTGTGATTCTGATGCTGGAACAGGGCTTTGAGCCGGTGGGCGACGCCCTGCTTTCGAAGCTGCATCTGGATAAGGATCATCCGGCGGTCACCGCCATCCGCATGCTTCGCACCTGGGCCGTGATCTTTACCGGCGAGCTGTTTTTCCGGGCCGACAACCTGGCCGCGGGCTTTCGCATGTTCTTTGGCATGTTCCGGGATTTCGGCCTGCACCGGCTGTGGGACGGAACCGTCTGGACCTGGCGCGTGGACGGGGCGGACTGGATCATCATCCTGCTGGGCCTTTGTGTGGTGGCTGCGGTCAGCATCGCAAAGGAACGGGGCGTAAACGTGCTGGAGCGCATCCTGCAAAAGCCCCTGCCCGTGCGCTGGGCCGTGGGACTGATCGCCGTCATCGTGCTTGTGATGTTCGGCCTGTACGGCCCGGGATTTACGGAGGTAGACCTGATCTACGCCGGGTTCTAGTCAATGGGATAAAAGGATAACGTTTCATGAATACCGATAACTCAACTGAAAAAGAACAGAACGGATCCGCAGAGACCGCAAAATCTTCTTTGTTTCGCTGGCTTAAGATCGCGGGTTTTGCCGTCGCAGTCATCATCGCTCTTCTGCTGCTGTCTGTGGTGGTTAATCCTTTACGTGCCGGGCATCCGGAGCTGGTGGGCGAGCGCGACACCTGGTTTGCCGCCGCTGTTTCCGACCCCGGGCCGGTGGATATGGCCGTGATGGGGGACAGCGAAGCGCTGGTGCTTCTGTCTCCCGCCGTATTTGAAGAACAGACCGGCATGAACACCTACATCATCGGTCAGGCCGGCCAGCGCATGTGCGAGTGCTATTACAATCTGGAAGAGTTCACCCGGGTGCACACGCCGAAGGCCGTGATCCTGGAAACCGGCGTCTGCGTCATCGATTCCACCGAACGGCGTGAGATCCGCGAAGCCTTCAACGCATTCTGCGCATGGCGTTTTCCGGTGTTTCGGTATCACAATTCCTGGAAGGAAATGGCCGGCATCAAAGAGCCCCAGCCCTCTGCCCACTACCACGGATTTGTGGAACGGCCCGAGGTGGCGCCCTACACCGGCGGTCCTTACATGGCAGAGACCGACGCGGCATACCCGATGCTTCACACTACCAAGTACTATCTGGACAAGGCCGTGCGCCTGTGCAACGAAAAAGAGATTCCGCTGATTTTAGTCAGCGCAATCTCTCCGACAAACTGCTCTTATGAAAAACACAACGCCATCCAGGCCTACGCCGATGCAAACGGCCTTTCCTATGTGGATCTGAATCTTCTGACCGAGGAACTGGGCATCGACTGGAATGCGGACGTCTTAGACGGCGGGGATCACTTAAACTATTCCGGAACCCTAAAGATGACGGCGTATCTTGCGGAATATCTGAAGGATCTGCTGTAATCTTCTCTGCATTCTTTCTTTTCTGCTTTCAATCGGACCGGACGCAGCAATCGCCATCCCGGCTTTTTCTTACGGCACAATCACCATCTCGGCCTTTTTGCGATAGTGCTCTGCCGGTTCCCGGTCGGTGAGAATCACCGTGCCCTCAAACGCCCCGAAGGTGACGTTGCTGGTCACGCCGAACTTGTCGTGATCCGCCAGCACAAAGCGGCGTCCCATGGGCGTATGACGCATGGCCTCGGATTTCACCGAGGCTTCCCGCACATCCGGTGTGGTATATCCGCCGTGGATGCTTGCGCCGTTGGTTCCGAAAAAGCCCAGGGAAAACTGGTATTTCTGCAGATGAAGCACCGCCTCCGCTCCTACGATGGCCTCGGTGCTTTCTTTGACTTCCCCGCCGATTAGGATGACGTGAAAGCCCCGCTTTGCCAGCAGGCGGGCCGTGACGATGGCGTTGGTGACGTACGTGGCATCCGTCTGCGTGATGCAGTCGGCCAGAAATCCGGTGGTGGTTCCGGAATCAATGTAGACATAGTCCCCCGGGGAAATCAGGGACGCGGCATAACGGGCGATCCGCTGCTTTTCCTCCCGGTTGATCGTCTCCTTTTCCCCCACGGAAAGTTCCCGGGAGACGGGGCCGTCGTCTGCGGCCACCGCGCCGCCAAACACCTTGACAATGCGGCCCTGGCGGGCCAGCGCCGTGATCTCCCGGCGGATGGTGGCCTCTGAGCAGGACAGGCGCGTCACCAGTTCAGCAACGGTGGCGCTGCCCTGCGTATTAACAATGCGGGTAATCTCCTGTTTACGTTCTTCTGAAAGCATTGTCCTATTCCCGTTTTTACTGCTGGTTTTTGTACTCTGCCACGTTGGTTTCCCGCACCAGTTTGCGCAGCGGCAGAATCCGTCCCGGCGATACCGAAAGTTCGTCGTAGCCCATGGCCAGAAATTCCTTCGTCAGGGAAAGATCCGCTCCCAGTTCGCCGCAGATGCCGGCCCAGGCGCCGTGGCGGTGCGCCGCGTCCACGATCATCTGAAGCATCTTTAAGATGGCCGGATGATGGGGATCGTAGAAGCGGTCCAAAGAATCGTTCTGCCGGTCGATGGCCAGGGTGTACTGGGTCAGGTCGTTGGTGCCCACGCTGAAGAAATCCACCTCTTCGGCCAGCTCGTCTGCCATCATAACCGCAGCCGGGGTCTCGATCATGATGCCCAGTTCGATGTTGTGGTCGTAATCCACGCCGTCCGCGTCCAGTTCCGCCTTCACCGCGGCCACGATCTGCTTGATTTCGCGCACTTCGTCCACCGAAATGATCATGGGGAACATGATGGAAATCTTGCCGAAGGCGCTGGCCCGCAGGATGGCCCGCAGCTGGGTTTTGAAGACTTCCGGACGGGTCAGGCAGATGCGGATGGCCCGCAGGCCCATGGCCGGATTTTCCTCGTGGGGCAGGGCAAAATAATCCGCCTGCTTATCCGCGCCGATATCCAGCGTGCGGATGATCACCTTTTTGCCGCCCATGGTCTGGGCCACGGTGCGGTAGACGGCGAACTGCTCTTCCTCGGTGGGATAATCTTCCGAGCCAAGATAGATGAATTCCGAACGGAACAGGCCGATGCCGCCGGCGTCGTTTTTCATCACCAGCGCCAGATCCTTGCTGTTGCCGATGTTGGCGTACAGGTTGATGCGCTGGCCGTCCAGGGTAACGTTTTCCTTGCCCCGCAGGGTCTCCAGCAGTTCTTTCTTTTCCAGCTCTTTGGCCAGCAGTTCCTGTTTGGCTGCCAGGGTCTCCTCATCGGGATCGATGTAAAGAATGCCCTCAAAGCCGTCCACCACGGCCAGCTTGCCGTTAATTTCCGCCTCCAGCGGAACCGGTGTGCCGATGAGCGCCGGGATGTTCATGGTCTTCGCCAGAATGGCGGTGTGGGAGTTTGCCGAGCCGTGCACCGTGACAAAGGCCAGGATCTTGTCCTTGTCCATCTGCACGGTTTCGGAGGGCGCCAGATCGTCCGCCACAATGATGGAGGCTTCGTCGCCGCCGATGGCGCCGGTTTCCGCGCCGGTCAGCGCGTTGATCAGGCGCTCGGAAATATCCTTCATATCCGCCGCCCGGCCACGGAAGTATTCATCATCCATGGCGGCAAACATTTCGGCAAAGTTTTCGCCGGTTTCCGCCACAGCGTATTCCGCGTTGACTTCCTGGGTGCGGATGATGTTTTCCACGCTGTCGATGTAATCGCCGTCCTCCAGCATCATCTGGTGGGCTTCAAAGATTTCCGCGCCGGATTCACCCACCTGTTTCAGTGCTTTTTCATACAGTACGCCCAGCTGCGCTACAGCCACCTCAATGGCCTGGTGATACCGGGCGATTTCCGCCTCGGGATCACTGATTTTCGTACGTTTGACGGCCTGCTCCCCCTTTTGATAGAGGGAAATGCGGCCGATGGCAATTCCGCTGCCGACGGTTTTTCCCTGATAAGTAATCATCGTTCTTTCCCCCTGTCCCCCTGGACTTGCGCCTCGGTACGGTTTTCCTTGTTTGCATCGCTGTTTTCTTCTCGTCCGCGCAGGGCTCATTGCTTCGCGCAGATGGTTTCAGACCGGACAGGCGGCTTTTCGCTGCCCATCCGATCTGTGTGATGCGTATCCCGCCCCGGAAAGTTCCGGGAACGACTTCCATTACAGCGTATCGTTCATGAAGGCTGCAACCTTCTCGCAAAGCGCTTCTTCGTCCGCGCCTTCAAAGGTGAAGGTAACGGTGTCGCCCTGCTTTGCGCCCAGGGACATGATGCCCATCACGCCCTTGAAGGTGATTTCCTTCTCGCCCTTGGCCACTTTCACGACGCAGTCGTGCTCTTTGCAAAGCTTGAAAAGGTCGGTTGCCGGACGGGCATGAATGCCGTGGACATCTTTGATGGTGTAGTCAAATGTTTTCATGAGGTACCCCTTTCTACTGCTGTATCCTTAAAATCGTGCTAACAAGCATTCTCTGACGTCAGCATCCCTTCCTAGGCTTCCGCGTTTTTCTTCAGCACGCCCAGAAGCAGGCAGGTCACGGCCGATCCGATCAGCCATGCCACGATGTACATCAGCGGGTTGCGCACCGTCGCGAACACGAACACGCCGCCGTGAGGCGCCATCAGCTGGCACTTAAACAGCGCTGACAGGAAACCGGCAACACCGGCGCCCGCCATGGTTGCGGGGATGACGTGCAGCGGATCTGCCGCGGCGAAGGGAATCGCGCCCTCGGTAATGAAGGAAGCGCCCATGACCACGTTGGAAACCGCGCTGCCGCGTTCCGCAGCCGTAAACTTCTTCGGGAAGAACCAGCAGGCCAGTGCGATACCTACCGGAGGAACCATGCCGCCCACCATGATGGAAGCCATGGCGATATAGCAGGCCATAACCTTCGGATCCGATGCGGACATGCCCTCGGCCAGGTAGCCGGCGGCGGTGGTCAGCATACCGGTACCGAAAACGTACGCTGCCTTGTTGATCGGGCCGCCCATGTCGATGGCCATCATGGCGCCGAGGATCAGGCCAAGGATGGTCAGCATGCCGGCGTTGGAAATCGCCGTCAGCATAGCGGACAGGCCGGTGTTAATCAGGCCGATGATGGGGTTTAAGATGAAGCACATCAGAATGCCTTCAAGGAAGATACCCACCAGGGGATAAATCAGCGTGGGCTTCAGGCCGTTTAAGGCATCCGGAAGCTTCTCGCAGGCCTTCTGCAGGCCCAGCACCAGAAAACCGGCCAGGAAACCGGCTGCAATGCCGCCTAAGAAACCGGAAACCGTAGCGCCGCCATTGGGCTGCTGGAAGGCAAAACGTGACAGGAACTGGCCAAAGCCACCCAAGGCTGTGCCGTCAATCAGCGTACCGCCGGCAAAGGTAAAGCCGGAAAGTGCCGCGTTGCCGTTGGATGCCAGAAGACCGCCCACAAAACCGACTGCCAGACCGGGACGATCTGCAATGGCATAGGCGATATAGCCGGCCAGTACCGGAACCATCAGGCCCATGGCCAGGCCGCCGATATACTTCAGCAGCGCTGCCAGAGGCGTAATGCTGCCGAAGTCTCCGCCGCCGGTTGCGCCGTAGCCGGCCAGCGTATCAATCAGGAATGCCAGCGCCACCAGGATACCGCCGCCGATAACGAAGGGAAGCATGTGGGACACGCCGCTCATCAGCCAGGTGTAAACCTTATGGCCTACGGAACCGCCTTCGCTGCTCTTCTCTGCCGCTTCTTCCTTGCCGCCGCCGGTGTAGGCCGCCACCTTGCCGCTGAGGGCTTCGGCCACCAGCTCGTCGGCCTTGTTGATGCCGTCCGCCACTTTGCGCTCAATCACCGGCTTGCCGGCAAAGCGCTCCATGGGCACCTTGGCGTCCGCCGTAACGATGACGCAGGCTGCGTTGGCGATGTCTTCCGCCGTCAGCACGTTCTTCGCGCCGCCGGAGCCGCGGGTTTCGATCTTGATGGGAATGCCGGCTTTCTCGGCCGCCTTCTGCAGGCCTTCCGCCGCCATGTAGGTGTGGGCAATGCCGGTGGGGCAGCTGGTAACCGCTACCAGATACTTGGATGTGGTGTCCACTTCCGTGGCGCCGACACCTTCTTCGATGCTGCCCTTCTCATCGTCTGCCGCATCGATGATGGCCATAAACTCATCCACGTCCTTTGCCGCAAGCAGGTTTGCGCGGAAATCCTCGTCCATCAGCATCATGGAGAGCTTGCTCATCACGTCCAGATGCACGTTGTCCTCGGTGTCGGGAGCCGCGATGAGGAACAGGATGTTCACCGGCTCGTCGTCCAGGGCTTCATAATCCACGCCATCTTTGATGACCATGGCTGCCAGGCCCGGCTCGGTGATGCACGCGCCCTTGCCGTGAGGAATGGCGATGCCTTCGCCCACGCCAGTGGTGCTTTCTTCTTCACGGGCATAGACCAGCGCGCGATACGCCTCCATGTCCTGTACTTTGCCGCTCTTTCCCATCAGAGCGACGGCCATGTCCATGGCCTCTTTTTTGGTCTTTGGAGCCGCATTTAAGTCGACACTCCGCCGATCCAGTAAATCTGTGATACGCATTTCCTTTCCTCCCTTATGCATGATCACTGCCTGCAGTTACGTGTGTTGTGTGTGCTTTGCGAGTGTTTTTTTTGTGTGTTGCGAGTGTGCTTTGCAAGTGTTGTGTGTGCTTCTATTTGCGTCCGGAGGATCTCCGGAAACAGCCTATCGAATGGTTTCGTACACCGCGCGGACTTCTTCCTTCGTGGCCAGGTACTCGGAAAAGGCGCTGGCGCTGCCTGCGGACAGACCCATCTTAAAGGCGTATTCGTAGTCCTGTTTTTCCAGCCAGCCGGCGATGAATCCGGCCACCATGGAATCGCCGGCGCCCACGCCGTTGACCAGCTTGCCCTTCGGCGCCTCGCTCATGGACACGCTGCCATCTTCCGCCACCAGCACGCCGCCTTCGCCGGCCATGGAAACCAGCACGTTCTTCGCGCCGCGCTCCTGCAGCTTCTTCGCGTAGGGGATGACGCTTTTGCGGGTGGTCAGCTTCACGCCGAAGATCTCGCCCAGCTCGTGATTGTTGGGTTTGATCAGGAAGGGATGATACTGCAGCACGTTCAGCAGCAGGTCCCGGGTGGCGTCCACCACAATCTCTACGCCCTTGCCCTGAAGCTGCGCCATGATATCGCTGTAGATCGTCTCCGGCATGGAAGCGGGAATGCTGCCGGCCAGCACCAGGATGTCGCCCTCCCCAAGCTTTGAAAGCTGCTCCTGCAGCTGAGCCAGCTTTTCCGCCGAAATCACCGGGCCCATGCCGTTGATCTCCGTGCCGTCGATGGTTTTTAATTTCAGATTGATACGGGAAATGCCCTCCGGAATGGAGATGGCCTGGGCGCGGATGCCCAGCGCTTCGATGCGCCGCGTGATCTCATCCCCCACAAAACCGGCAGCGAAATAGATCGCCGTATTTTCCAGTCCCAGGTTGCTTAAGACGGTGGAAACGTTGATGCCCTTGCCTCCGGGAAGCATCAGCTCGCTGGTGGTGCGGTTGGTCATGCCCAGCGTAAAATCATCCACCTCAACGATGTAGTCCAGAGACGGATTCAGAGTCACGGTATAAATCATAGAATCCCCCTTTCTTTCGGCTGGTTTTGATCTGATTTGATTGAATTTGATCGACCCCGCCGGATCCCCTTCTTTATATTTTGGATTATACGCTCGAAATCGCTCAAATGCAATCATTTTCAATCAACTTTAATCGCCAAAAATACAGGAGGAAATTTGTGCTGATTGCACAAGAAAAGGGGGCCTATGCCCCCTTCATTCGATCAGCTATCATCACAGTTGTTACATCTGGCCCACTTTCTCGAAGAATTCCGGATTACGGGTGTATGTGCATCCGGTGAGCGCGTAGCGCTTCAGCAGGCCAAACAGCAGCGCCTCCCGGTCATTTGAAGCCGCATATGCACGGCGCACGGCGTCTTTCGCATAACGGCGGAAGCTGCTGTGTGTGTATGCAAAGATCTGCTTCGGCCCGACCATCCGCCGGAACATGCGCAGTTCGCTTAAGATCATGTCGTGCTCTGCCTTCGCATACGCCGGCGACGTTTTGGGAAGGACGGACAGCATCCGTAAGAATGCTTCAAATTCCGTCGTCTCCTCTTCCCGCACCTGCCAGCCTTCCCGGAAAGCGCCCATGACGGAATCCTTGTGCAGGACGTAGGTGTAAAGGTGATCGGGGATGCAGCGGGTGAGGACACCCGCGGCTTCTTTGGCACCTGCGGCTTCCGTGGCAGCGGCCTTGTCCCAATCAGTGACCGGCTTCATCTGCGCATCCGCCGCCAGAAGATACTTCACCAGAAACAGCCTGTCCTCGTTGAAAACGATGTCTTCGTCAAAGGACAGGTTCGCCTGGCGGATCACAGCGGTGCGGTACATCTTGTTCCAGAGATAGCCCTGGTAATATTTCGTCTCAAACAGCCGGCAAAGCATCTCGTCTGTGGTGCGCAAGGGCGGGGCTTCTTCCGGGCTGTCCGTGGTGTAGGTTTCGTCGTAGCGGGTGCAATAGCCGCAGATGGAAAGGGCGATGCTCTCTCCCGCCGCAAATGCTTTGCCCAGTCCGCGCAGGTAATCCGGCGCCGGCCAGTCGTCCGCGTCCACAAAGGTAACAAATTCCCCCCGGGCCGCCCGCAGACCGCAGTTGCGGGCCGCTGCCGCGCCCTTTTTCTCCTCTGAAAGCAGGATAAACCGCGCATCTTTCGTTTCGGCAAAATGCTTTGCCAGCTTCGCAGGCGCGTCATCTGTGGAGCGGTTGTTTACCAGCAGGCATTCGAAATCGCCTTCCGTCTGGGCCTCGATGCAGACCACCGTCTCCATGATAAACTTCGCGGCATTGTAATATGGAATAATGATGGTGTACTTTGGCTGCATTATCACACTCCCCCTGTGTGCAGCAGAAATAGCATCCGCGTGCATAAACGCACACCGGCGGACCCTTCCCCAAAAAGGGCATCAGTCCGCCGGCCATTTCTTAATTTATACCTTTTGACGCGATTAAGGAAATCGCGTCAAAACCCCGCTGCGCGGGGCACGCGCCGTTGGCGCTGGGTGAAGTCCGGTTTTGAAATGCCTGATGCATTTCAAAACCTATGCCTTTTTTTCCAGTCCCAGATACTTCTCCCAGAAGGCCAGAGACGTGAATTCCTTCTTGGCTTCCTGCCATTCCTTCATCACGCGGTCGGTGTCATTCTGGATCATTTTCACCAGTTTGAAATAATGGCCTAAGCACTGCATGGTCTTCTTCATGCTGCGCTCCACCATGTAGCCCTTCTGCTTGCTGCGGTCGTACATGTACACCCGCTTCGCCAGGAAGCCGTAGCCGATGTCGGTTTCGGAGACGATCTGCAGATCCTTGAAGGAAGGGATCAGATGGCACAGCACTTCCGCGATGGGCACATATTTCGGGAACTCCTCATAGCGGCGATTGCGCATCTTCTTCAAATCGATGCCGATGGGCGTCTCGTATTTGTAGTTGGCCGCGCCCACCCGCTTGTGGTTGGCTTCCGGATCTAAGGACAGGAAGTAGGACGGGCCCTTGTAGAAATCCTCAAAGCCCTGGAAACAGATCTGGGCCGCCTCGTATTTGTAGCGCATCACGTCCCGGGTGATGATGCGGGACAGATGGTCGATGATGCGGGATTTCTTCTCAATGAAGCCCGATCCGCTCATGGCGATCATGATGTTGCGCTCATCGTAGTAGTTCATGCTGATGGGCTGCTTGTTTTCGCCGTAGGGATGCCACACGCACATGCCGTTTAACAGGATGACGCCGTGGCCCGAATTGCGGGCGCCGTACTCGATGTCATCGTAGTGGATGAACATGGGGATGGGCAGGTTGTTTTCGGTGATGGTCTCGGCGGGAATGCAGCAGTACCACCATCCGGTGTAGTTCACCGGGTTCAGCTCGTCGTTGGTGGAAACCGCCTTGCGCAGACGCACATCCCACTCGTGATTGAAGGAGGACAGATGCAGGCCCTTCCACTTCGCGCCGTATTCAAACTGCATGTAGCGGGCTTCCAGTTCCATCATGGCGCCGCCCACGTAGGCTAAGGCGTACTTGTCCTTTACCATCTGCAGCAGGCGATAGGTGCGCAGCAGCACTTCCTCGTCGAAATCGATATCGTCATCCATCAGCAGGATATGGGTAAAGGGCTTGCCCTCCCGGCGGAATTTCGCTTCGATCATGGCCCGGGTAAATCCGCCGGCGCCGCCGTAGTTTTTATTGGGATTTAAGTGCACCTTGTCGCAGGGGAAGGTGTCCGCCGGCAGCGTATTTCCGTTGTCGGAGACGTACACTTCCGCATGGCCGTACATGGGATGATCCGGATTTTCAATGATCTTGCTGACGATCTTGTTGACGTTGCGCTGCACCTCCTTTTCCCGCTTGAAGGTGCAGATGCAGTAGGCGATGTCTACAGGACGAAGGGCCTCTTCCGCAGCTTCCGTCTCCCAGCCGCCGCCTAAGAAAGTGGCGCCTGCGCCGGTTCCGGTGATCACGGGATAGACGATGCCTTCGGTGTACAGCGTCTTTAAGCGGATGCAAAAGCCCTCCGCCGTCTTTTCCACCTCAGCGTCCGCTTCTTCCCAGGTAACGATCATGGCGTTTTCCTTTTCCTCGGGAGTGCGGGCGTTGTACATCTCGTCGTCGTTCTTTTTGCCGATGGCGTGCATCAGCTTCACTTCGGCGTCACCGGCAACTTTCAGAACGCAGGACAGGTTGTCTAAGTTGGTGTACAGCATCCACTTGCCGATGGAAAAGGCGTTGAAGTAGGTTTCCAGGGAAAGGGATTGGCCGGCGGCGATGGCGATGCCCTCCGCGGGGTTTTCCTGGGCGGGAAGGTCCCGGAAATACATTTCCCAGTCGTTGCAGCACTCCGGCTTCGGGTAAAGGATTTTCTGAAGTATCATTGGATTATTGTCCTCTTCTTTCATATGGCTGCGATGAGCAATCGCCGCAGCGGTTTTGTCCGGCCGCCGTTTGCAGCGGACCTTTACGGATGTCAATCTTTACAAACGCCAATAAGTCTCTCCTCCACCGCCACGCGAGCGTGCCGTGGAGTCGGACTTTTGGCGTTTGGATCATATTATAGATGATTTCCGGGATTCCCGATAGTCCCCCGCAAAAGGTTTTATTCTTCTTTTCGTTTTTCCCGGTGCAGCGTCTGCTTTACGATCCCGATGGCCTGCTTAAACAGCTCTTTGCACTCTTCCGTGCGGCCATACAGCAGCAGAATCACCGCGTTGTAGAATCCGGTGCAGACCAGGAGTTTTAACACCACGCCGCCGAATCCGCCCACCGTGATCTTGTCACAGAGGAAATAGGTGGCTGCGCCCAGCACTCCCACGGTGACCGCGTACAGGGCAAAGGTCTTGAAATAGTGGGATACTGGCCGCTCAAAGCCGTACTTGTAGGTCACCAGCGGCTCCACCCAGAAGCAGGTGCTCATGGAGCTGATGAAGGTACCCACGAAGATACCGGCCACGCCGATGTAGCGCACCAGAATCAGGGACGCCACCAGGTTGATGATGGATTCAAACAGGGGCTTGTAGCGATCGTACCAGTACAGGCCCATGGCGTCTCGGAAGTTGATGGTCACCTTGCGCACGCCGGCGATGTACAGGTTGATGCAGATGATTAAGACCACGCCCATGTCGAAGGTCAGGTCGGTTCTGCGGGTCCAGACTTCGATGAAGGGGTTGTACAGGACGAGGAAGGTCACCGCCGCGTAGCCGTACATCCAGAATCCTAAAAACAGCAGGATGCGGTAGACGCGGAACAGGCTTTCCCTGTCCTTTGTGGTATTCAGGTCGCCGATGCTGGCGGTAAAGGCGCCGAACAGTCCGTTTAACGCCGTGCAGACGCTGGCCTGCAGCGCGGTGTAGTTGGAGTAGATCCCGGTGGCGATGATGCCCACGAAGGCGGACATGATCATGTTGTCGGTGTTGTTGACCACCACGTCGCCTAACTTATGCAGGAACATGGCGCCGATATTCTTGTAAATCCCTTTGCGCTCTTCCGGGGGCGGAAGGGATTTTTTATCCTCTTTCAGGAAGGGATACATGCGGTCCGCCTGCCAGGCCACCACGATGTTTGTGGCCACGTTGCAGAAAAACTGCACCAGCAGGTAGACGATGAAGTTTTTGAACACCAGCAGCACCACGATCTGCAGCGTGAACTGAATCATGGTAAAGATGGTGTCGATAATGGTGCCGATGTAATTCTTCTGGTGGGCAAAAATCGCGGAGCGCTTGTAGCTGAACAGGTAGGAGGACGCCGTGTTCACCAGGTAGATCAGGTAGATGAACACCAGGTGATCGATGCCCGCGGAGGCGTCTTCTTTGATCAGGTAGGGCAGGAACGGAATCAGAATCAGACCGGCGACGAAAATCACCGCGCCCACTGCCATGTACATGCGCCGGTACAGGTTCATCAGCCGCTGCTGGGCGGGGATGTCGTTGTCCGCGATGGGCTGGTACATGTGGAAGATGATGGCGCCGCCGATGCCCAGCTCCGACAGGGACAGGACCGTTAAGATGTTGGAAAACAGACCGTTGACACCTAAGTACTGGGTTTCCAGGGTGTAGATGAAAACGGTACGGGCGATGAAGGACAGGATCATGTTGATCAGATGGCTGCCCTCACTGGCCAGAAAGTTTAGGAAGGAATTTCGGGTTCTCATGGATGTCCTCAATGGGTTGTCGGGTTGGAATGTCTGCGTATGATCGTGAAACCGTTTTGCATCAGGTGTTTCTGTATCGGTACTGTCCATCCGCTTTCGCAGAACGTGGCCTGCAGATTTCGTCAGTGTTCAACAAATGAGATCTTCGGCGCAAAAGTGATACCGGCAAAGAAGCCTTTAAGCATCACGGACAGGCGTTTTCCTTTCTGCGGTGATCCGTACAGGATCACGCGAAGGAAGTTTAATGCAAATCCCGCCAGGTAGATGCACACATCGGCGATTCCCCGGCGTTTTGCCGTGGTCAGGTCGTTGCGGTAGGCGTAGAAGTAACGGTCCACCCGGGAAGCGTCGTCTGCGAAGATGCTGCTGCCCTCGTTGTTGGCCGTCTTGTGAAGCACGGTGCTGCTTTTGTCCCACCAGCAGGGATAGCGGTCGGACAGGCGCAGGGTGTACTCCTTATCGTCGCCCCAGATGAAATAGTCGGCGATGGGCAGGCCCATTTTCCGGACCACTGCGGCGGGAAAATACAGGGAAACAAAGGTGGCAGCTGCGATGGGCAGCAGGGAATTGCCTGTTTCTGCAGCGCCTTTATTGGTTTCAGCCGCGCCTTTGTTTGCTTCTGCAGTGCCTTTATTTATTTCTGCAGCACCTTTCTTTAAGGTCTGCCGGTTCATCTTGCAAAGGCTGCCGTCGGACCACTCCACCGTAGAGGAAAGAAATCCGAAAGCCGCATCTTTGTCAGGATCGAACTCCGGATGCTCCAGGCAGGCGGCCTCCGTCAGCTGCTGGTCCGTCTGCACCAGGGCTGCCAGCGCCCCGGGCGTGGGAATGGTATCGTCGTCCATGATCCAGATGCGATCGTAGCCGGCTTCCACAGCCTGCTTCATGCCGGCGCAAAAACCGCCCGCTCCGCCGCTGTTCTTTTCCAGCGTCAGAACCTGCACGTCGGGGAATTGGGCAGCAAGCATCGCTTCCGTTCCATCCGTGGAGGCGTTGTTCACCACCAGGATGTCGCAGGAGGCGCCTTCCTGCTGCTGCAGCGCCGAAAGGCATTCCGCCAGCAGGGCTTTTCTGTTGTAGGTCACCACCACGGCGGCGATGCGGGATGTGTTCATGCGGTCAGCTTCCTTCATTTTGGGCTATACGCCCATTTTCTTAGCTTCCTCGCCCGCACAGCGGGCGCCTTGCTTTTTATCTGTTATTTCTGCGTTATTTTGGGCTGTGCGCCCATTTTCTTAGCTTCCACGCCCGCACAGCGGGCGCCTTGCTTTTTATCTGTTATTTCTGCGCTATTTTGGGCTGTGCGCCCAGGGGCCATACTCCTGATGCTTGCCCAGCCGTCCGCTGCGGCAGTCCCGAAGCACATCCGTCAACAGTTTTACGTTGTACCGTCCCTGCTGGGCGCGCTCCGGATTCCTGGACAGCATCATCAGAAGGCTGGCTGCCCGGAACACCTGATACTGCAGGCGCACGCACAGGGCGCTTAAAGCTCCGGCGTGGATGCGGGCGGTGTCGTGGCGGTTGCGGTAGCCATAATACTGCCGCCAGGTGATGCGCTCCAACAGACTTTTGGTTTCCTGGGCAAGCACGGTGCGGTGGTCTAACACCGCGCCGCCCAATACGGCGATATGGCCGCGATTGAAAAGCCGCAGGGTGTATTCCGTGTCGTCATACCACAGGAAGTATTCCGCCTTGGGAAGGCCGATCTCCATCAGGGTCTTTCCCCGCAGCACAAATCCGCAGAATGTGGCGCAGTCGCAGAAGGAAACCGTGGAGGCATCCTTACTGTCGGCTCTTCCCGTTTCAATTCGGGCGCCTGCCGCCCTCTTCATCCCATAATCTGCTTCCGGCAGCATGGACTCATAGAACAGAATCTTCGATGCCAGCCGGCGGCGGTGATAGGGATCGATTTTGCCGTCCACTTCCACCCGGCCGGCAAAACCATTGACTTCCGGATGGGCTTCCCCATAGGTGCAGATGCGTTCCATATAGTCGGGGGCGATCATGGCGTCGTCGTCAATGACTAATACATAGTCCGGCACGAACGGTGTTCCGGCGCTTTGAGCTGCTACCAACGATCCGACGTTTTCCGCTGCGGATGCTGACTCCGCTGCCCCAACACGTCCCGTCGCAGATGCTTTCTTCGCCCCATCCCGGACCATTTCCATTCCGGCGGCAAATCCGCCTGCGCCGCCTAGGTTTTCATCCATCCGGCGGATGACAAATCGGGGATCCCGGGCGTATGCCCGCAGTTCCTCTTCGGTGCCGTCGGTGCTGTGATTGTCGATGATGACGATTTCAGCAAAGGGGACAGTCTGGGCGAGAACATGCGAAATGCATTCCTTCAGCAGCTGTTTTCGGTTGTAGGTTACAATCACCACCGTGTTGCGCAGTTCCATGGTTCCGCCCTTTTTTCTGCACTTGCGGCGCGAAAGCCCAAAGGCCGCCGCGCCGCACATTTCCATTTTTGTAATCAAGTTCCCAAAAGTACTGATTCGCGTGGCGCGGAGTCGGTCTTTTGGCGTTTGAATCAGCAGGTTATTTTCCCTGGTACATCATCTCGTAGTATTTCTCGTAATCGCCGGAGGTCACGTGAGCCATCCACTCTTCGTTGGCCAAGTACCACTCGATGGTCTTTTTGATGCCTTCCGCAAACATGGTCTCGGGCTCCCAGCCTATTTCAGCCTTGATCTTGTCCGGCGCGATGGCGTAGCGGCGGTCGTGGCCCTTGCGGTCTTCCACGTAGGTGATCAGATCGTCGGTCACGTTGGCGCGGCGCTCGTCATCCTCGGGCAGGATGTCGCGCAGCGTATCTAAGATGATGTGGATGATCTCGATGTTGCGCTTCTCGTTGTGTCCGCCGATGTTGTAGGTCTCGCCTAAGCGGCCGTTTTCCTGCACCATGTCGATGCCCTTGGCGTGGTCATCCACATACAGCCAGTCGCGGATGTTCATGCCGTCGCCGTACACCGGCAGTTTTTTGCCCTGCAGTGCGTTGTTGATGATCAGCGGAATCAGCTTCTCCGGGAACTGGTAGGGGCCGTAGTTGTTGGAGCAGTTGGTGATGTTCGCCGGGAAGTGATAGGTGTCCACATAGGCCTTCACCAGCATGTCGGAAGAAGCCTTGCTGGCGGAATAGGGGCTGTGGGGAGAATAGGGCGTGGTCTCATAGAAGTAGCTTACGCCATCATCCGGCAGAGAACCGTACACCTCATCGGTGGAAACATGCAGGAAACGCTTGCCTTCCTTGAAACTTCCGTCCGGCAGTTCCCAGGCTTCCTTGGCGCAGTTAAGCATGACAAGGGTGCCTAAAACGTTGGTCTTCACAAAGACTTCGGGATCCTTGATGCTGCGGTCCACGTGGCTTTCCGCCGCGAAATGGGTGACGCGGTCGATGTCGTTTTCCGCGAAGATCTTCTGGATGGCTTCCTTATCCGTGATGTCGGCGCGGACAAAGGTGTAGTTGGGGTTGCTTTCCAGATCCGCCAGGTTCTCCAGGTTACCGGCATAGGTCAGCTTGTCCACATTGATGATGCGGATGGTGTCACCGTATTTGCGGAACATGTAGTGGATGTAGTTGCTGCCGATGAAGCCAGCGCCGCCTGTGACAAGATACGTTTTCATGTGTTTCCTCCATTCAATGATTAAGTCGCCAAAAGTGCTGATTCGCGCGGCTGCGCACTTCGTGCTCCCACCGCGCTCCCACAACTCGGGCTTTCGTGGAGGCTTCCCTCCACTTCGCCCTCGTTGTGGGGCACGCCAATAAGTCTCTCCTCCACCGCCACGCGAGCGTGGCGTGGAGTCGGACTTTTGGCGTTTGAATCATTCAATTGTTGTTTTCGCAAACTGTGTTTTTGCTAAATCTGTTTATGGCATCCGCGTATCTGCATCCTTCTGTCGTCCGGATCGAGTGCGGTTATTGTTTCCGTTTCTGCAGGGATTCCATGTGCGGTTACTGTTTCCCATTCCTGCAGGGATTCCCTGTGTAGTTACTGCTTTGCAGACAGCTCCGCTTCCACATCCTGATCCATCTGCGCATAATCCGCTTTGCGGATGCGGTGAGGATCATGGGCGCCCCGGCGTTCTTCCTTGGGCAGCGCCGAAAGCAGATCGTCCACGCGCTTGTTTAACATGGCCACTTCCTGGGTCAGCCGCTTGGATTTGCGGGTGAGGTTTGATATGACGATCGTCTGGGAAAAGATGATCATCAGCACGAACCCGAATCCCAGGAAAAACAGCATGTTGATGGGCAGCGCGATACCTAAAAGGCGGGTCAGTGCATCTAAAAGATGAGGCGCTGCGTCAAAGATCAAAAGCATCAGTCCCACGGCAAACCAGATCAGTGCGTATTTCAGCTCCAGCCGGCGCACCCGGACTAAGTTGGCAATATAGATGATAGCGATGATGACCGCCACGGCCACAATCAGCTGTATGCGTCCTGTCATTTTACTTCCTCAGTTCAAAAAGTGCAAATATTACTTTCCAATGGCCGCCAGGAAACAGGCCAGCGGAACCTTGGTCATGTAATACACCGCGCGCATCAGGGAAATGGAGGATGTGCCTCCCTTCCGGGGCTTCATCCGCACCGGAATCTCTTTGATTTTGCATCCCCGCCGCAGCACGGTGACGGCGGTTTCGGGTTCGGGGTAATCCTTCGGGTAGTCAAAGGCGAACATTTCGATGATCCGCCGGTTAACGATGCGCATGCCGCTGGTGGGATCCGTGATGGTTTTGCCCGTGAGCAGCCGGATCAGCCAGGTGAAAAAGCGGATGCCCACACGGCGCACACCCGTGGACTGGAATCCCTCCTTTTCCAGGAAGCGGGATCCGATGACCATGTCCACGTCCTCCCTGGCGAGCACGTCCGCCATTTCTTCCAGGAAGGCGGCGTCGTGCTGGCCGTCCCCATCCACCTGAATGGCGCAGTCGTAACCGTAGCGGAGGGCATACATATAGCCGGTCTGCACAGCGGCGCCGATGCCGGAGTTGATGCACAGATCGACCACGTTATAGCGGTGGGCGCGGCAGATTTCGGCGGTGCGGTCCCAGGAATAGTCGTTGATGATCACGTAGTCAAAACTGGGCGCGTTCTGGATGATGTCCTCCACCGTACGCACAATATTCTCTTCTTCGTTGAATGCCGGGATGATGACCAGGCGCTTCTGATTATCCATATGTTTCGTGAAACTCCTGTATTATATTTTTCCCATAGCCAGCCGCAGATACCAGCCGCCCAGCACGTTCATGAGACGGCGGATGGCCACGGACAGGCGCACCTGGGTTTCGTTTAAGCCCAGGGCGGCGGCATATTTGCGCACCAGCTTTTCGTGCTCCCGGACGTAGTCGTCTCCCCGGTCGCCGCCCAACACCTGGCTGGTGTTGGATTCGGCCCGCAGACGGAAATAATTCAGCGGCTCATGCAGAATGTAGATGGGGCCGCTGGTGGCCAGCTTCATGAAAAAGTCGTAATCCACGATGTAGAAAAAGCTGTCGTCAAACCCGCCCAGGGCTTCGTAGGCGCTGCGCCGGAAGGTGTTGGCTAAGGGCGCTCCTAAGTAATCCCGGGTAAAAACGGAAAACCGGGCGGCTTTTCGTCCGTCGCATTTTCCCTTTGCAAAGTAGCGCCGGTACACCTGCTTTTCGTTTCCGTTGGGATCGATAAACCGGGTGTCGGTGGAAACCATGACCACTTCCGGATCTGCCTCCAAAAGGTTCACTTCCCGGCGGATCAGATCCGCGTCCAGCAGATCGTCGGCGCACAGCAGCTTGATGTATTTGCCGCTGCAAAGGGACAGACACCGGTTCCAGTTGCCCGACATGCCCAGGTTCGTCTCGTTTTCATACACCCGGGTGCGGTGGTCGGCGTTGGCCTTGGCCACTTCCGCCGTGCCGTCGGTGGAATGATCATCCACCACGATCAGTTCGATGTTTTTCCAGGTCTGGTTCTGCACGCAGCGCATGGTTTCGGCCAGGGTATCCGCATTGTTATAGGCAGGAATGCAGATGCTGACAAGGGGTTCGTTACTCATTCGTCTTCCCCATATATTCCCGCAGGGCATCCTTCCAGTCGGCCATCACGAAATCCGCACCGGTCAGGCGCAGCATCTGGTTATCTAAAATGGAATAGTGCGGACGGTTGGCGGAAGCCGGATTCATGGCGGCGTATTCTTCGCTGGTGACGTGCTTCACGTGGCAGGCGACGCCGGCCTGGGCGAAGATCTCTTCCGCAAAAGAGGCCCAGTTGGTGCTGCCTTCGCAGGTGGCGTGATACACGCCGTACTCATCCGTGGGCTCCAGATAGTGAATCATGCGGGCCAGTTCGGCGGCGCTGGTGGGTGTGCCCTGCTGATCGCAGACCACAGACACCTCGTCGTGGGTTTCGGCCAGACGCAGCATGGTTTTCACAAAGTTGTGTCCGTCGCCATACAGCCAGGCCGTGCGCAGGATGAACCAGCGGCTGGCAAACTGCTGCACGAACTGCTCTCCGGCCAGCTTGGTGCGGCCGTAGGCACTGACGGGCTGGGGTGTGGCAAACTCGGTGATGGGCGCATCGGCGTTTCCGGGGAACACATAGTCCGTGGAAACGTGGATCAGCTTGGCGCCGAACTTTTCGGCGGCGATGGCCAGGTTGCGGGGACCGATGGCATTGGCGCGGCAGGCGGTTTCCGTGTTCACCTCGCAGCCGTCCACGTTGGTGTAGGCCGCGCAGTTGATGATCACGTCCGGGCGCTGGCTTTCCATGACAGAAAGCACCGCGGAAAGATCGGCGATGTCTAAACGCAGAACGCCTTCCGCATCCACCATGTCGGTGAGAATAAAGGACGCCGTGCTGCCGTATTCCTTTCGAATGGCGCGGCCAAGCTGGCCTTCACAGCCGGTCAGAAGGATCTTTTTCATGTCTTGTTTCTCCTCGTCAGTTGATCAGTTACTGTTATACAGTCGGATAGGGAAGCCCCTGCTCCCCCATCTGATCTTTTTCTTTTGGACATCAGTATTCAAACTGGTTCTCCACCAGGGTCACCAGTGTCTGAAGCGCCTCGTTTTCATCGGGGCCTTCGCAGATGATCTCGATGCGGTCGCCCTGGGCGATTTCCGCCCCCAGCACGCTTAACATACTTTTGGCGTTGGCTTCCGAATTTTCGCCGTAACGGAACATCACGCGCGAATCAAACCGCATCGCCGTGTCACAGAAGCGGCCCGCCGGGCCCAAATGCATCCCCGTGATATTGGTGATTTCTACATCTTTTGAAACCATAATCTTTCCTTCAGCAAAGCCCAAAAAACTGCTTTGCCTCCCCTTTTTCCGATTTCAGCTGTTTTATTCAGCTGGTGATAACTCCCCGTTTTTTGCAGGTCTGATCTGCTCTGTCAGCAGCTTTGGTCTTTTGCAGTTCCTGCCTGTTCCTTCGGTATCTTTCGTTATTGCAGCACCCGTCTATTCTGTCACTTTCTGCTGGGTGCTGTCCTGATCTTTGTCTTCTTCAGACGCGTCGGCTTCCTCTTCTTCCGCCGTCTCTTCCTGAGCAGCGGCCTCCACGGTTACCGTATCCGCCTCCGCGGTGATGCGGGCGTTGACGTTTACCGTCACCTTGGCGGTGTTGGTTCCTTCGGTCAGGTTTGTGCCGTCCACCACACCGGCTAAAGTGGAGAGATCCAAGGACGCGATCTCAGAAGCATATCCGGTAAGCCGCACTTCAATCTGCGTGTCCGTCACTGAGGCGGTCAGCCCCGACGGCACGTTGGATATCACGATCTGGGATGCGGGCAGCGTCACCGTTTCCGTCACCGGCTGCTCTAACACCACGTGCAGGGTAACCCGGGAATTGCCGCCGTACACCGCAACCCCTTCGGGCAGGTAGGAGCTGACATCCACGGTCAGATCCGTGTCATCCGTCACCGTAGACAGATTGACAGCGGAAGCCGGGATGGCAATGCTGGTCACTTCATTTACCGCAGAGGCTTCACCGATGATTTCCAGCGAGGAGGGCTCGGCCTCGATATGATCCAGATACAGACCTTCCGGCAGGGTTCCGCCGGCAGCCACTTCGATGGGCACCGTGCGCAGCGTCTTCATATCCACCTTCACGTCCACGGTGGCCACGGACAGGGTCAGATCGTTCTGGGGGATTTCAAATCCGTTTTCATCCAGAAGCAGCGGAACCACGCTTTCCACGATATCCCCGGACATACCGGAAACGCCGCAGGTGGCGGTCACCTGAGAGATGCGGGAAACCACTTCTTCCGGTCCGGACACGGTTACCACGTTGGGCTCCACACTGACGCCGCCCACCGCGAAACCTTCGCCGGGCTCGCCGTTGACCACCGGGGTGATCACGAACTTGTTGCTTAAGGTGGATCCCACGGAAACATACAGATAGTAACTGCGGTTGGCGATGGTCAGCTGGCTGGCATGACGGGTCGCCGTGATTTCCACCGGAACCCGCGTTTCCTCCTCTAAGCGGGACAGATCCGCCGTGGCCTTAAAATCGCTGTTGGACAGATCTTCATGCACCGATCGTTTGGCGCTGACGCGGAAGGTAACCGTATCTCTTCCGCCGGATACTTCGTAATATTTGCCCTCTTCCGCCAGGACGTCGGCGTTCTCCACCGATACCTTAACGGTGTAGGTGCGGGTCTGCTGCGGATCATTGATGTTGACCACCGCCAGCCACAGTACGATGGCAAAGGCCAGCGCCAGCACTTTCAGTCCGATGTTGCGGGTCAGGCCCTGTAAGATTCTCTTTCTCATCCGGCCCCCCTTAATCCGCTGCTGCCTTGGCTTCTGCTGTCTTCGTCTCTGCTGTCTTCGCTCCAGGTGTCTTTGCTTCGGACGTCTTTGCTTCGGACGTCTTTGCTTTGGACACCTTCGTTTCCGCTGCCTTCGGTTCCGCCGCCGGCGCAGGTTCCATCACCGGCTCGGCTTCTTTCACGAAGGAGGCGTTTTCCGGTGTAATCTGCTGCAGGTGGGAAAGCAGCTCTTCCAGCTGTTCCATGGAAACGTTGCGGTACAGATGACCCTGCTCCGCCACGGACACGTTACCGGTTTCTTCCGAAACAACGATGGTCATGGCGTCGCACACTTCGCTGATACCCACCGCCGCCCGATGGCGGGTGCCTAAATCCTTCGAAAGCATGGCGTTGTCCGACAGAGGCAGGTAACAGGTAGCGGCCACCACCCGGTCTCCGCGAAGAATCACGGCGCCGTCATGCAGCGGCGTGTTCTTTTCAAAAATATTGATTAACAGCTGGCGGGAAATCAGAGAGTCTAAGGCGATACCCGTGCGGACATACTCCGTCAGGCGCACCTCGCGCTCGATGACGATCAGAGCACCGGTTTTCACCGCGGCCATTTCAAAGGATGCTTTTGCGATGTCGGCGGCGATGCGGTCGTCAAAACGCTTGCTCTCACTGCGCACGTTGCGCAGATTGGTCAGCGCCGACCACAGGTTGTTTCGCCCAAGCTGTTCCAGGGCAGCCCGCAGTTCCGGCTGAAAGACCACCACCAGGGCAATGACGCCGGCGGACAGCAGGTGTCCGCCCAGCCAGAGGATGGTGTTCATCTCCAGCAGTGCGGCGATAAGGAAGAACGCCACGATGACTAAGATTCCGCGGAACAGCATCCATGCCCGGGTGTCCTTGATCAGCACCAGCACTTCGTAAAAAAACACAGCAATCAGCACGATCTCGATGATATCGATCACCGTGACCGTCGGCAGGTTGATATTCAGATTGACAAAGTCACGTATCCGTGCCAGAAACTGTGCCATTCGTCTTATTCTCCTTTGGAGGATGTGTCTGCAGATGCATCGTCAAGGGGACGCATCCGGGATGCGGCCGTTTCTGCCGCTTTCTGGGCAGCGCGCCGAGCTTGCGCTTCACGGCGGGCTTCCCGTTCTTCCGGCGTCAGGGTGCGCCGGGGTGCGCGGGGGGCCGTTCCGGCTGCGGAAGACGCGCCTTCCTTCGCCGTGGTGCGCCGAACCGATGAAGGTTTGGCCGCGCCGGTTCCGGGTGCGGCGGTGCTTCTGCGCCGGGGTGTTCCCGTGCCGGAAGCGGCGGTACCGGTTCTGGCGGATGTGCTGCGGGCGGCTGTTTTAGCCGCAGATAAATCAGCAGTGGCTGCTGCCGGATGAGCTGCCGCTCTGGAGGCAGATGTACCTGCTGTCGGACGAGATACCGTTTCGGAAGCAGCGGTGACGGCTGCCGGGCGAGATGCCGTTTCAGGAGCAGTGGCAGCGGCTGCCGGACGAGCTGCCGTTTCAGGAGCAGAGGCGGCAGCTGCCGGGCGAGATGCCGTTTCGGAGGCAGCGGTATTCACCGGAGACGGAGCTGTTTTTAGTACCGGCGGAGCGGGATGTACCGGCGAAGACGCCGCCGAGACTGAAGAAGGTGTCGGTACGGACGGTGCAGCCGGACGGGCTGCTGATGCAGGTGCGCCAGTGGAGGCCGATGCACCTGTGGAAGCTGCAAAAGCGGAAGAAGCCGCTGTGCCCGCGGAAGCTGCCGCTGTCCGTCCTGCCGTGCCGGATTCCTGCTTGCGAACCCGTTCTTCCGTTTTCTTTACCGGCGTTCTGCGAACCGGCGTCGGCGGTGTTTTCTTCTCCGGGATCACGTCCTCATCCTGTTCGCCCGTGATGCGCTTGACGCGCTTTTCCTCTTCCACGAAGTGCATCTTCGGAACGGCGCGCACGTAGTAAACGTAATCGTCATCCTCAAACTGAAGATCCTCGATCCGGGCGTAATCCAGACCCCGGACGAAGAAGTTGATCACGATGCCAATACCAATCAGAAGCAGGTTAATCAGCAGCAGCTCGGAAATGCGGCCGCTGTTTCCGGTGGCGCTGTAGCCCACGGCCATGATGGCGGTTTCGGAGGCGACACCGGCAAGGATGGCAATCAGCCAGGAGTGGGGAATCCGGCGGGTGCGCAGCACCCAGGTCACCAGGAACATGGCGGAAAGCGCTGCCAGATAGTAGTACAGAAGGCGGTTGCCCAGCATGGTCTGCATCAGAAGATCCGGAATGGATACCGCCTGGCTGTCAATAAACATGGTGGAGTTTTTGCGGATGGTCGCCAGGAAGAAAGCGAACACACCGCCGCAAAGCACAGAGGTAATCTCGCTTACCGAACCGAACAGCGCCGATATCATGGGCATGGCAAAGGAAAACTGACTGGGATAGCAGGGCGGAATGTAGGCGATGTTATGCACATGCTTGGATCCGTAAAAGGCGCACAGCAGATAGCCCAGCACCACAAAGGCCAGGGCGATCAAAGCTACCAGCGGACTTAGACTGTAAAGCTCTAACAGCAGCACGATCAGAAGAACCAGGGCGCCAAAGGACCAGGGAACAAAAGCGCAGATCATGGCAATGGCGATGCCCAGACGCGTGTCTTCCAGTGCCGCGGAATAACCGAAATAGGTGCGGATCAGATGCAGAATCCAGAAGGAAAACGCCCCGCGAAACACCCACAGAACCGGCTTTTCAAAGTTGGATATAAAGCGACGGATCCCGTCGCGAAAACGATTCAGCTCAGTCATTCTTTCCTCCGTTTTTGGCCTGGGCGGGTTTCATGCTTCCCGCGGGACGTGCCTCGGTCACCGCAGCCATGGAACGGGTCTGCCGCGCCTCATCCTCGTACAGCTGCCGCAGATCTCCCATGTCGTCCCGGAGGGCTGCCAGCTGTTCGTAACCTTCTTTGTATTCCCTTGCCGCCCGGTGTCCGGCAGCCATGAGACGCACGTACAGAAACACGGCGTAGGCCACGATGGCGACGACAATAAAATAGGTCAGATCGGTGATCAGATCGTCAAGCCGGTACAGAAACAGGTAGGCGGCCGCCAGACCGATGAGACCAAGGGAAACGATGGTGGTGGAAATAAAAGAAAACAGCACGGCGCGCCCGATGTAATCCCGGCGCGTGAAATTAATCATGCGGCTGATCTTTTTTCCGCTTTTGCGTTCGATCAGTGCCATCTGAGACATCAGCCGGACGCGGTCTGTATTTAACACGGTTTTCACTCCTTTTGCTGCAGGAATTCCATGGCAGAATTCCGCTTCTGGACATATGTAAAGATATTCTATCACACTTGTCTTTTATTGAAAAGACAGGCATCACGGACCTGTGATCCGCCCCGAAACCGCCGCCGTCAGGCCGTACACTTTCTGCACCCCGGCCGCCTTCAGCGCCCGGCCCGCTTCCTCCATGGATGCGCCCGTGGTATAGACATCGTCCACCAGAAGCACGCAGTGAAGTGCCGCTGCCCGAGACTGGCACGCATTTGGTACCGCCATTACGCCTTTCAGATTGTGCAGCCGCTCCAGCCGTCCCAGCTGCTGCTGCGGAGGCACGGCGCGGGTGCGCTCCAGCAGCATTTCACAGGGCAGACCGCAGCGGGCCGCCAGGGCCTCTGCCAGCAGCTGGGCCTGGTTGTAGCCCCGTTCCGCCAGCCGCCTTTCGTGCATGGGCATGGGGACGATGACCTCGGCGCCCGCATCCCGGATCCAGGCACTGGCGCACACCACCGCATCCTTGCCCAGAATCCGGGCATAGCTTTGCCGGTTGGCGTACTTCAGCCGATGAATTGCGTCCCGCACAATACCGTCATACAGATACACAGCCCGGTTCTGATCCAGCGCCGGGGTGCGCTGTTCTAAAAGCACCGTATCCACAGCACAAAAACGCTCCGCGGCAGA
>JAZPYY010000049.1:0-2572 GCA_045544375.1 Shuttleworthella sp. | reverse complement strand
ATGAAATGACCCACATGCAGGGAATCCGCCGTGGGGTCGAAGCCGATATAAAAGGTGGCCCGGCCTTCGTTGATCATGGACTTGATTTCTTCTTCGTCCGTCACCTGGGCAATCAGGCCGCGGGCAATCAGTTCGTCATATAATGTCATCTGTTTTTCCTCCACAAATAACGAGGATATCCGTGATGTCTGCCGGCTGCAGGCGTTCTGTTCTTTTCAGAAAACCTCTGTATGCCCTTTGGCGGTCATCACAAAAAGCTGCTGATCCCTGTGCTTTTTTCCCCGTAATTAAAGCCGCTTGTGGAATTATAGCCCAGGCCGTGCGCAAACGCAAGGGCCGCTCCCCGGCGGCTGCATGCCCAGACCGGGCTGTCTTCGGCGGAAATTGCGGATCGGTTGGGTTCCCCACCCAGAGCTATCTCTGCAAGATCTTTAAAGAACAGACCGGCATAACGCCGAAAGTGTATCAGATGCAGCGAAATGATCCACTGTGACAGGATTGCAGCGGATGACAAAAACACCGCATCCCTTTGCCGAAACACGGCTTGCGGATGCGGTGTTTTTATGTTCGCGGTGATCTTACAGCATTATTCCACCGTAATGACCGTTTCCGCTTCCATGCCGTCTGCGCTGACACGAAGCTTTGCCTCTCCGGCCTCAAATCCGGCGCGCAGCACGGCTGTGGCGCGGCCGCGGTAGGTGGTGAAGGCGCCTGCGGTGTAGTTTTCGTCCGTCATAGGATTACCGGATCCCAGGGCGAGCAGCTCCGCCGCGCCGTCAGCTTTGGCAATCAGCTTGATGGCTGCATCCGGTACCCGGCGGCCTTCGGCGTCCTGCACTTCCACATTTACGTAGCAGAGGCATCTGCTGTCTGCTTTGATCTGGGTCGTCTCGGGCAGAAGTACGATGGACGCGGCTTCTCCTGCGGTGGTAAGCGCCGCCCGGGAGATCTCCCTGCCGCCCTTGTAGCTTACCGCCACCAGTTCGCCCGGCTCATATACCGTGTCAAACACGAAGCTCATGGGCATGCTGTCCGCCAGGCATTCGCCGGCGCTCAGTCGGCCCTTGTTTTCACCGTTTAACAGAAGTTCCACTTCATCCCCGCGGGAGAAGGCCACCACCTTGACCGGCTGTCCTTCTTTGCCCCGCCAGGTCCAGGAATCTTCCACGCCCACGAAGCCCCACTGGCTGATCAGCTCTGCCTTTGTGTAATTGGCCGGATCGTAGGAGAACAGGCCGGTTTCGTCGCTGCCGAACACGATGGAACGGTAGACGCCCTGGGGAAGACGGTTGCCGCAGACGTCGAAGTCCGCGTCGTTGGCCGCCCGCCAGGGGAACGGAGAACCGTGGGAGGAAAGGGCGTAGGGGCCCTGCTGCAGAATCGGATCATCCTGCTCAAAGAACGCCGCCTTGCCGATGCCCGCTTCGCCTAAGTAATCCCAGGCGGTCCAGGTGAAATCGCCGATCACATAGGGGGTGTCTAAAATCATCTGCCAGTGCTGGCCCACTTCTCTGGGATAGTTTTCACTGCCTAAGATGATGCGCTCCGGGAACAGTTCGTGATCCTGCTCATATTTGTTTTCCAGATAGTTGTAGCCCACGATGTCCAGTCCGTTGGTGTAGGCTTCCGTGCGCTCCTCCCAGAGCAGGTCGCCCCTTCCGGTGAAGTCGGCGTTCTGGCCCATCTGCGACGCATGCGCGCGGTTGAGCATGTCCGTCATCGTGTAGTCGTCCAGACCGTTCCAGAAGGAGCAGATGCCGTTGGATACCGGACGGGAGGGATCTAAGGCGTGCACCACGTCCGCCAGCTTCCGCTGCCACTCATAGCCGTCGCCTAAGCCGGCGCGCTCGGTGATTTCGTTGCCGGTGGACCAGATCAGCACCGAAGGATGGCTGCGGTCGCGCTTGACGAAGACCGTCAGATCGTCCTTCCAGTCCGTCTCAAAGAACATGTTGTAGTCGCCGGGCTGCTTGCCCATGCCCCAGACGTCAAAGGCCTCGTCGAAGATGTACATGCCCAGACGGTCGCAGGCTTCCACCAGCATCGCAGAGGGCGGATTGTGGGTGGTGCGGATGGCGTTGAATCCGTTTTCCTTCAGTTTGCGCACCTTGCGCTCTTCTGCATCGTAGGTGGTGACAGCGCCCAGCAGGCCGTTGTCGTGGTGCACGCAGCCGCCGGCCAGTTTCACCGGCGTTCCGTTGACCCGCAGGCCATGGCGCACATCCCAGTCGATGGCGCGGATACCGAACAGCACGCAGTCGGAATCTTCCATGCTCTTTTCCACCGGGAAGGGACGGGTTTTCATCACGTCGGTGTCCCTGATGGAGGCCGACAGCACATACAGCTGGGGATCCTCAGCGCTCCACAGACGGGCGTTGTCCACGGTCATGGTGGTATAGGCCACAGAGGTGCTGTTGGCGTTGACCTGGATCCTGGTGCGGCGGCTTTCCACCGCTGCGCCCTCTTCCGTCTGCAGGGTGAAGGTCACCTCCACCAGGCGGGTCTTGCAGCTTTCGTTGGCGATTTCCGCCTGCAGCGCCAGATAAGCCGTGCCGTCTTCGATCTTCGTGGT
>JAZPYY010000048.1:0-32637 GCA_045544375.1 Shuttleworthella sp. | reverse complement strand
GCTCATTGCTTCGCGCAAAACGCCGACAGGGAGCAGGCAAAGCACCTGCTCCCTGTTATTCTAACATCCAAAACAGGATCAGACTGTCGCTAATTTCTGCATTTTCCAGAAATTATGACAAGAGCGTCCTGAGCACGGGATTTCTTTCCCTGCTGTTCCTTCATCTGTCTTCCTTTCTCTGTGCTTTCACGATTTCCTGTTATTCTTTGATGAGTTCTTTTTGCGCCAGGCGGTCCGGTGTGAAAACACCCATGGCCTGTCTGTAAACAGGCAGGCCTTCTGAATCTCAATTCTATTTATCAGATACGTTGACACACACTTCGTAGGTCTTGCTTTCGCCGGGCTGCAGGGTTTTGAGCATCCCCGTCTTGCGCATCACGTCGCGGCCGTCCGGCAGGCAGTTGCCGCACTCCAAGCCCAGCACGTAGTCCCGCACGCCCATCATCTTCCATTCCACAAAGCCATCTAATTCTTTGGCGTTGAAGGTGATTTCCAGGCCGATGTTCTTCTTCGGCTGGTAAATCTTCGCGCTGCCCTTCTCGTCAGCAAAGGCATGATAATAGCAGCGCTCCTGATAGCCGGCCTGGGGCACTTCCATGTGCATCCAGTTTTCGATATCCTCCGCCGCGTGATCGTCGCGGGGGATTACCTTCACGGACGGAATGGTGATTACGCTGTCCTCGTCTAAGAGCGGATAGCCCATATTCATGTGATACAGAATCTCAAAAGGCTCCGGCGCGTCACCGGTGTTGGTGATGGTGTCGGTAATTGTAAAGCAATTCTGGTTTTTGGAAACCCGGATGGCGCGCTCTAAGGTCAGCTTGCGGCCAAAGATGGTTTCGTCCCGGGTCAGGCCGTGGATCACGAAGGCATCCGCTTCTTCTGTGTACCAGGCATGCTCCGAAGGCAGGTTGGCGATGGAGCCATGGAGAGGATACTCCACGCCCTCGTCCGTATTCGGCGTGCCCACGTTCTGCAGACCGCAGGTGGTGAGATATCCGGCAGTGAAGGACTGCAGCCAGTTGCTGCCGATGCTGTCGTAGTAGGCCGGGGCCACATAGCCGCAGGGGCTCATGTAGCTTAAGTTGATGCCGTTGACCCGCAGCCGGCTGATGTCGCAGTTGCGGTCCGCGGAAACGGTCATTTCCAGACCGCAGCCGTTGGTGACTTCAAACAGACGCAGGCCGTCGCCCTTGCCGCCCACGAGGCGATGTTCTTCCACTCCGCGAAGCTGGGACGGATGACCGATATAGTTTTCTGCTTTCATTTTTTTCCTTTCATAAAGAACAGTGCCTGCAAAAGACGGCTTCACAAAAGTCGGTTCCGCAAAAGCCGGCTTCATAAAACCGGTTTCGTCTTCTAAGGCCCTGCATCTGCCCATCCGACAGGCTTGATCTTACAGCAGCGGGCGTACCGCCGCATACAGCGGGGCGTAACGCTCATAAATCTTCATGTATTTCTCGTGCATTTCGGGCCGGGGCTCGTAAACGCGCTTGGTTTCTACCATGTGGGCCGCAGCATCTGCCAGATCCGCAAACACGCCGCAGGCAATGCCCACCAGCATGGCGCTGCCCACCGTACCGGCGTCTTCCGTTACCAGGGCCGTGACCGGCACATTTAACATATCCGCCTTCATCTGCATCCACACCGCGCTTCTGGCGCCGCCGCCGGTGGCGTTTAATCCCTGAAAGCGCACGCCGCTGCCGTCTAAGGCTTTGGCATTTAAAACCATCTCATAGGCCACGCCTTCCAGGCAGCCGCGGTAGATATCCGCCACGTCCGTATCTGTGGTCATGCCGGCCACCACGCCCTTCGCGCCGGTGTCCATGTAGGGCGTTGCCGCGCCGGCGAAATGGGGAAGCACCAGAAGTCCGCTGGGTTCCTCCCCCCGACGGGCCGCGTACTGCTCTTCCAGGAACTGGTTGACGGAAATGCCTTTTTCTTTGGCCTGGGCTTTTTCTTCCTTGGCTAAGGTGTTGGTGCACCACTGGGTCAGGGCGCCGCCGGTATAGGAAAAAGCATAAGCCACATAGGTGCCCGGCACCACGTAGGGAACCACGGAGAAGTAGCCGTTGTACATCACGTCCGGATCCGGCAGGCCTTCAAAAACCGGAGTTAAGCACTGCACCGTTCCGGCGCCGTCCACAGCCACATCCGCAGAAAAAGCACCGGCGCCGATGGCTGCGCCCACCTGGTCCTGTCCCACGCAGATCACCTTCGCGTCCGTGGAAAGGCCGGTTTCCTTTGCGGCTTCCGGGGTCACGCATCCCGCCACAGTACCGCTGGGCACGGGCGCTGAAAGAAGGGTTGCATCCACGTCCGCCGCGGCGAACATTTCAGAACACCATTCTAATTTTGAGATATCGAAAGCCATGGTACGGGTGGCCAGGGAATAGTCAATCTTCGCCTGACCGGTCAGATGGAATACCACGTAGTCTTCCATCTGGAAGATGTGGCGCGCCTTCGCGTAAATCTCCGGCTGATGACGCTTGATCCACATCATCTTGGGGAGGCCGTACATCTCGTGGGGGCGAAGGCCGGTCATGCGGGCAATGTTGCGTCCGCCGATCTTTTCCGTCAGTTCTTTGCACTCTTCGGCACCCCGGGGATCGGTGTACAGCATGGAAACGTGCAGGGGCGTACCTGCTTCATCCGTCATGACAAAAGTCTCGCCAAAGCTGGTCACACCAATGCCGGCGATGTCGCTGTACTGGGCGGTCATCTCTCGGATGACTTCATAGACCGCGCCCATCACGTTGGAAACGTCGATCTCATGGCCGCTGGTGGAGCGCTTCACCGGATAATCCCGGTAAGCCTTCCCCAGGTAAGCACCGTTTTCATCAAACACCGCGCACTTGCAGCCGGTGGTTCCGATATCCAGTCCTGCCAGTTTCATGACTTTCTCCTTACCACTCGCGGTCGATGTCCACCCAGTCGTAGTGCAGATAGGTGGTGAAGGCTTCCTTTAAGATCTCCTTCATGTGGCCCACACCCACAGAGGTGTGATGCTTGAAGCCGCCGCGGGCCAGGCGGATCAGCTTGTTCTGCAGATCCGGAATTTCGCAGACGCCGGCGCAGCCGAAGAAGGAGGCGTCGATGGGATCGTCCGTAAACTCGCCTTCGGAGGCGTAGATCACGATCTTGCCGTCCTTGGTCTGGCAGTTGGAAATGGTGGTCGCAAACGGACGGATGCGGCCTTCGTTGGTCCCCCAGCCGCTGCCCGGATCGGTCTTGTCGAACATCTTGTGGTTGGTAACGGTACCCTTGCCGGTCATCAGGCTCTGAGCCACCGGTCCGCAGTGGAACAGGATGACCTTGTCCTCTTCGTCGCCGTAGTTGTTGTTCCAGTCTAAGACGGCGGTGGGCTCTTCGCTGGCTAAGGCCATGGCGCGCATGGTGATTGCGGAGCACATGTCGATCTCGCAGGAAGCCGCGATGCCGCGGTCGTTCAGCTCAGACAGCAGCACGCAGGGGCAGATGCGAAGGATCTGTTCCATCTCGTTCCAGCAGCGCAGGGCCAGGGCATCCAGATGATACTCTTCGATGTACTGATCGATGACTACGGAAACCTTTGCCAGGGTGTACTTGTTCTTTTCCGGAACCTGGGTGAAGTCGGTGTATCTCTCCAGATAGGCCATCCTCTCCACCACGGCAGCGTCATCGTCAGACAGCTTGCCTACCTTGTAGACCAGCTCGGACAGATCGAAGGACTCCACGTTGATGCCGTACTTCTGCAGGGCGATTTCATCGAAACGAACGGTCTTAAACGCGGTGGTGCGGGCGCCGATGCAGCCGATGTTGCAGCGCTTCATGCCGTTGACCACGCGGCAGATGGCGGCGAAATCCTTTAAGTTCTGGGCAAAAGCCTCAGACAGGGGATGCACCACGTGGGGTTTCATCACCGTGAAGGGCACGCCGTACTGGGTGAAGACGTCGGTGACGGAGAACTTGCCGCAGTAAGCGTCGCGGCGGTGCTTGAAGTCCATCTTGTCCAGGTCATCCGGATAAGCCTGCATCAGGATCGGCACGCCGGCATCCTGCAGAGCAGTGATGGCGCCGTTTTCATCGGCAAAGATGGGCATGGAGAAAATCACGCCGTCGTACTGTCCGTCATGCTCCTTCAGCCACTTGGCATACAGCAGACCCTCGTCCCGGGTCTCGATGCCGCCGAAGCGGGTCAGCTCGGCATCCATGGCGATGTAGTCGTAGCCGGCGTCGGTCACGGCCTTGATCATATCCTCCCGGGCGCCGTAGATCAGTTCACCGGGCATGAAACCGCGGTTACAGAATGCCAGTGCAAAGGTCATTTTCTTTCCCATTGTTTTTTCCTCCTGTTGATTTTCCTTGCCGGCCTCCCATGCCGGCGGTTTTAAGGTTCTCTGTAAAAGATCAGGTTTTTGCAAACCGTTTTTTGAAGTTTCAGTGCTGTTTCCCGGGCTTATGGTTCTTTCGAACCGTTTTTCTGTTTTGACGTCTCAACGCTGATTCCGGTGATCCATCAGTCCAGCAGAGCGAAGGTGCTCATGGCGCTCTTTACATCTTCTCTCATGGCGTCACGGGCTGCCATGGAAATGGTGGAGAAGAAGATCGGCTGTCCCTCCGGAACGGCTTTGATGCTATCGGCGGCAGCCTGGCCGCCGGTCTTGTCCATGTAGGTGAAGTAGTTGATCTTGCGGACGCCGGCGCGGACGGCTTCGTGGAAGTCTTCTTTGCTGACGCCGGAACCGCCGTGCATAACCACTGGGATGTCGTTGCAGAGCTTACGCACGTTTCTGACCACGTCGAAGTCCAGACGCGGCTTGCTTAAGTAGATGCCGTGGGTGGTGCCGAAGGAGCAGGACAGAGCGTCGATGCCGGTTTCCGCCACGAAGGATGCGGCCAGTTCCGGATCGGTGTAGATCTTGGTCTCGTCACCCTCGCCGCTGTTGTCGCCGGCGCCGGATTCCCGACGGCCCATGCTGCCCAGCTCGGCTTCCACGGAAGCGCCGTATTCTTTCGCCATGCGCACCGCCTCTTTGGTGTTGGCCAGGTTGATCTCATAAGGCTCGGTGGAACCGTCATACATCACACCGGTGAAGCCCAGCTCCAGGGCACGCTTTACGTAGTCTAAAGTCTCGCCGTGATCTAAGTGCACGCACACCGGAACGGTGGCTTTCTTTGCCAGGGCGATCATCACCGGGCCGATGGTGTCGATGGATACCCAGGGCTCATGGCACTGCGCAAACTGAACGATGATGGGAAGCTGAAGTTCTTCCGCAGCCGCGATCTCGCCCTCCAGGCCTTCTAAGTTGGCCGCGTTGAAGGAACCGACGGCGATACCCTTCTCCTCCGCAATCGCAAGAATCTCTTTTAAGGTGACTAACATGATCTCCTCCTTTGAAAATATATGTTTATTTCAATTGTGAACCCGCGCCGTTGGCATCCTTACAATTTTAATTTGGCGAAAGGGATTAGCGTCACAGGATAATATGTGTTTTTCGAGTTATCCGCTGACATTATTAAAGCATGAACGGCCCTGGGATTATATAGTGAAGCGTTCAAAAAACTTTGATTTTGTACGGATTGAAAGTGAAATCGCAAAGGGGTAAACTAGGTCTATACATTTGAAAGGCTGGGGACTTATGATTTCAACTTTTGACCTGACCAAACTCCGCGGTCTGCTGCAGGATTTTTACACCCTGACCAAAATCCGCGTGGCTGTTTTTAATGAAGAACGCCGGGAACTGATTTCCTATCCGGAAGAAATGCCGCCCTTCTGCGCCCTGCTGCGCACCGATGAGCGGGCTGCCCGGGAATGTCACGCCTGCGATCAGCGGGCCTGCGAATACGCCGCGGCTCATCAGTCCGTCTACACCTATCAATGTCACGCCGGCCTGACGGAAACCGTGGCTCCCATCACCATGAGCGGCCTGGTGATCGGCTACCTGGTCTTCGGCCATGTTTTTGACTATGCCACCCACCGGGAGGGCTGGGAGGTGATCCGGCCCCTGTGCCGGGCCTATGACGTGGACGAATCCGCCTTAAAGGAAGCCTGCTGGGAGCGGCCGGTGACGCCGAAGGATTCTGTCTTATCCGCCGCCCATCTGCTGCAGGCGGTTTCTTCCTATCTTTGCATGGAGCGCATGGTTTCCCTGCGGAAGGAGGAACTGCCTCTGCAGATTGACCGCTATCTTTCCGAACATTATACAGAGGATATCTCCACGGACGAACTGTGCGAGCACTTTGAAATCAGCCGGACGAAACTGTATGACATCGCCCGGCAGAATTACGGCTGCGGACTGGCCACCCACATCCGCATTCTTCGCATTGAAAAAGCAAAACGGCTCCTCACAGAGGAGCCGGACTGTCCCATCGCAGAGATCGCGGATCGCTGCGGTTTTGAAGATTACAATTATTTTATTGTGGTGTTTAAACGGCTCGCGGGCATGTCGCCCCTGAGATACCGGAAAGCCAGCCTGCGGTGAAAAACACCCGGGCACTGTGCAAGACACCTCAGATGTCGAAAAGGGGTGACAAAACATCCGTTTTTTCGTATGATAGCAAAGTTGCCCGCAATAATAGCAGCACCCGCTGCAACCGGACTTTTAAGGAGAATCACATGAGCTGGTACAATGAAACGCTTTTTTATCATATTTATCCCTTAGGTGCCTTTGGCGCGCCGAAAACCAATGAAGGCGACGCCACCGCCGAAAGCCGCATCCTGCAGCTTTTCGACTGGATTCCCCATCTGAAGAAACTGGGGGTGGGCGCGCTTTATATCGGACCGATCTTTGAATCCTCCGCCCACGGATACGACACCGTGGACTATTTCACTCCCGACCGCCGTCTGGGCACGAAGGAGGATTTCAAAACCGTCTTTGCAGCCCTGCACGAGGCCGGCATCCGCATCGTTTTAGACGGAGTGTTTAACCACGTCAGCCGCCGCTGCCCCCTGTATCAGGATGTGCTGGAGAAAAAAGACGCTTCCCCGTACCGCTGGTGGTTCTCCAATCTGAATTTCGGCTGGGGCAATCCCTTCGGCGACGAAGCCACCTACGACACCTGGGGCGGCGACTGGAATCTGGTGAAGCTGAACTTAGGCCATCCGGACGTGCGGAACTATCTTCTGTCCGCGGTGGAAAGCTGGATGGAAGAATACGATATCGACGGTCTGCGCCTGGATACGGCGGACGTATTAAATCCGGAACTGTTCCGTGACTTAAACCGCGTCTGCAAAGCCAGAAAAGCCGATTTCTGGCTGATGGGCGAATTTATGAACTGCGCCAACTGCCAGGCCATGCAGCCGGACATGCTGGATTCCATCACCAACTACGAATGCTGGAAGGGCATGTATTCCTCCTGCAACAGCCACAACCTGTACGAGATTTCCTACGGCATCAACCGCCAGACCAATCCCCAGTGGGGCATGTACAAGGGCAAGTTCCTGTACAACTTTTTAGACAATCACGATCAGACCCGCATCGCGTCGCAGCTTTCGGATCCCCGGCATCTGCCGGCGCTTTATACCATGCTCTTAACCATGCCTGGCATTCCCTCCATCTACTATGGCAGTGAATGGGGCATCACCGGAAAGAAAGGCACCGGGGCCGAGGCGGATTACCCCCTGCGGCCGGCCCTGTCGGCGGCATTTATCAATACCGGAAAGGACGACGCCGCCCAGCCGGCAGAGGTTCTTTCATCGGTAGCAGAAGAAGGCGACGCGTCCCTGATGGAACACATCGCCCGTCTTAGTGCTTTCCGCAAAACCTCGAAAGCCCTGCAGTATGGTTCTTATACCAATGTGAAAGAAGGAAACGAGCAGCTGGTCTACGCCCGGGAATATGATGGCGAGTCTGTGCTTGTCGCGATGAACATAGCGGATGCTGCCGCAACGTTTTCTTTCTTCTGGAATGGCATGGAATACAGCTTCACACTGGAGGCTTTCGAATCGAAAATCCTCTCATAATGAATTTGAGAAACCTCCGCGGATCCCGCATCCTTTTTCCTGAAAAATGAGTCAAAAGGGACTGTCACTTTTGACTCATTTCAGGAACAGTTTTTACTGCACCTGCAGCTCAAATGGCAGAACCGGAAGCCCTGCCGCATTGCAGAGTCCGACTCTGAAAAACAAGCCTTCCGCAAAACAGAAACGCGCCGGTTCCCCGGGCTCTTCGTACAGCCGGACAACCAGATCCTCTCCCTCGATCGAACAGCTCTTAGCGGCCGCGCCCGATATTCTTAAAGGAAAGCGCTCATCCCCGCAGGGCGGAAGCGGTCCGGGTACTTCGAAACAAAGCCCGCCGTCCGCATATTCGAAATGAATTCGAATTTCCTTTCCGTTTCTTGTAATGCTAACTGCACGCGGCGGACGGCAAAGGACGTCTTCTCCGTAAACCACGCCGCGCGCAAGCAGTGCCAGCCGCTCACCGGGTTTTTGTTTGTCCTTCGGGTGAATGTCATTCCGTTCGCCGGCATCGGAAACAGAGGTCATAAAGACGCCCGGCATGGCGTCGGCAACGGCCTGTTGCTGACAGCGCAGCTCTTTCCAGCCATTTTGTACGACCCCAAAACCTGATTCATACCCCGGAAGCTGCACCGTCAGAAACGGCAGTTCCTCGCGCCAAAGGGCGCGCCAGTCTTCAATCAGGCGGGCAAGCATAATGCCATGGATGCCGGCATGCGGCTCATCCGACTCGCCCTGATACCATAAGAATCCGCGGGCGCCGTAACCCGCGATCCTTTTTAGCATATGCTCATACAGCGCGCCCGGAAAGGCCGTCGGCGCGATCGGCGGCAGAGCAGTCGGCCCTGCCGTCTCTCCATCCGCTGCCCTGCAAGCCCCGTACATTTCTGCAAGAAACGCCATCGCCTCCTCCAGTGACGGCGTCGTTTTCAAAAACTTCTCGTTGTATGCATTTTCAAACGGGCGCCCGGTTGCGTTTGCGGGGTTTTTATGCTGCTCTTCCCAGTATGCTTTCAGATCCACTCCCAAAACAGCCGCTTTATAATCCCGGATCCACGGCTGTCCGATGGCTTCGACGCTCGCCTTCGGCATCCATGCGGCCGTCGTTGTTCCGCCGTAGCAGCAGCCCACAACGCCGACCGGCACGTCATATGCACGGCGGAGCGCAGCAGCAAAAAAGTAGGCGACACCTGAGAAGAACTCGATGTTCTCGGCATCCGCACGGCGCCAGTGTCCCTGCAGTGAGAAATCAAAGTCCTCCTCCTGTCCGTCAAAGGAGAGTTTCGGAACCTCAAAGTACCTCACCAGAGGATCCGCACAGACCGGGCGAACGTCCTCAAGATGCTTTTCGTATCGCATCCAGAATTCCATATTGGACTGCCCGCCGGCAATCCATACCTCGCCAATCGCAATGTCGTTCACCACAGCCGTGTCGCTGCCGTCCGTAACCGATAACGTCTCCTGCACGGATGTACAAAGCGGTCCGATCATCACGCAGAAGTTCCCGTCTGCGTCGCTTACGGCTTCCCAGATACCGCCCTGGATGGATACGGAAATCTTCGTATCTGCAGATGCGGTCCCCCAGACGGGAACGGCCTTCTTCTGCTGCAGAACCATATGATCCTGAAAAATCTGTGGCAAAACAATTCCTGACATAGTGCTTCCTCTTTTCGATTCATTCCGACAGATACCCTTCCCGGTAAATACCTCGCTTTCAGTTTATCAGCACCGCCGGCTCCGCTGTCATATACAGACAAGACTTTGCGGGCAGGAAGAGTATCTGATCCCGGCATCCTCCTTTTTCAAAAGAGAAATCCGGCCGTGTGGTCGGATTTCGTCCGATAAAAGGAATTCGGCTGCACGCCGCGCCAGTTCCGCGCTGAAATCCAGGATGAATCAAAGAGCCCCGTCCCTGTTGACTCATCTGAAAAGAGTCAATAGAGACGGGGCCCGTCACTCATCCGAGCATACCGCGGATCACTTCGCAGCGGTGGGCGAGCACACGCTGCACCAGCGGGCTGGTCATGTTGGTGCCATCATATCCGTGATAGGCGCCGGCAATCAGATTGCATTCTGTCTTCACGCCGGCTTCTTCAAGCTTCTTCGCGTAGGCGAGGCCTTCATCCCGGAGGGTGTCTGCTTCCACCGGCTCCACATAGGCCTGCGGAAGGCCGGCGAGGTCATTTTTCATCGGAACATAGGCGTCCACGTCCTGTCCGCCGCGGGAGAAATAGATCTCCCACATCTGGCGGTTGGCGTCCTTGCTCCACTGGGCGAATTCGTAATCGTTCACGGAGGCGTACTTTTCAGATTCGCAGTCCGCGACGGGGTAAATGAGCAGCTGTCCGGAAACCGGATACCGGTCACGCTCCCGGTTCAGGATCAGCACGGAAGAAACCAGGGATCCCCCGGCGCTGTCACCGTAGATGACCAATCTGTCCGGATCGACGCCCAGCTCTTTTGCATGCTCGTGAATATACGGCAGCATGGCGTAACAGTCTTTCACCACCGTTTCACAGGACGCGTCGATCGTCACGCGGTAATCCGGAACCAGCACCCGCACGTCGAGGTGCTGCGCAAAAAACTCGGCCAGCAGGAAGTTTGCGGACTGCACCGGGTAAAGGAACCCGCCGCCGTGGATGTACAGGAACACGGGAAGCGTTTTTCCTTCGCTTTTCAGCGGCGAAAACACATAGAGCGGAAGCCGGGCCCCGTCTTTGCCCGTGTAGGTCGTTTTTTCAAAGAGCACCTTTTTGGTTTTGTATTTCTGAACCGCTTTGTCCAACATGGCGATGGTCTTTTTCAATGTGCCGTCCGCGATCATTTTGTGATAATCCACGCCGTTGAAAATCCACGGCGTTTTCAGTTCTTTGCTGACCGGATAGCGGAATTTCTCCATGTCAATCGGTCCGATTTTAATTCGATTCATTTTTCTTACTCCGTTTCATTCCCCAGCAGCTGATTATAGAACTTTGCCTGAAGTTCCGGCTCGTACACGGCCAGCCCGTCACAGTAGGTCTCCCAGTCCGCATCCGACGTAATGTCATATTCGCCGGTGATAAATTTCGGAACTTCAACCGAACAGTACGTGTTCAGTCCCGGGGTCTTTTCCGCCAGTTCGTCGGACATCTGCGTGGTCAGCTGATTCGCCACCGGCGCCATCATCAGGCTTCCGGAACCGTCGTACATGCGCCACTGGTCAAGCTGGTGCTCCATGAACGCATCGCGGTCCTTTGTCACGTTTTCATATTTGTACATGCCGGCCAGGCGCATCACGGCAGCCGCCTCGTTCAGGCCGTATTCGTCTTCCAGCCGCGGGTCCGCGTGATAAATGGTAACGCCGTCCTCTTCCTCTGTGTAATACGCGCCGTTTTCCAATCCGTGTTCATTGTACAGTGCCAGCTGCGCTTCCTGCTGTTCTTCTTTGGAAAGGCCGTAGGTGTGCAGCATGGCACCGTCACCATAGAGCCAGTCCAGTGCTGTCAGAAGCGCCGGGATATCCTTCTTTTCCGCCTTGTCGGTCAGGCAGATGCCGGTCTGTGCCAGCGCCGCCTGATAGAAGCAGTTGGGCTCCACGTTTTTGCATGCCGCCGTTCCATAAACGTCATTGATGGGCTGCGCCGCTGCAAAAACGCAGCTTCCGGCATTGAAGGTGTCGCCTGTATCCAGTCCGGCGCCCAGAGAGTTGCTCATGCCGGACCAGAGGCCCACTTTACCGGCATACACCGTTCCCGCATCCACCATGTACCAGATGCTCTCGCCGGATTTTTCCTGGAAATAGGGGTCCATCCAGCCTTCCTCATACCAGTGGCGCATGCACTCCAGATAAGCCCGGGCCTGCTCGGTATCGCGGCCCTGCTTTACAATGCCGTCACTGTCAATGTATGTGCCGAACATGCCGCCGCCGAAGCTCGATGCCAGGTCGCCGGTGTAGTAGGTGCCGGACGCCATCATCTGGAACGCGTAGCCGTCGGTGATCTGCTGATCTTCCAGCGCTTCCTGCAGAATCGGCAGCATCCATTCCCAGTCGGAAATGTAGATCGGGTCCGTTCCGCCGGAGGGGAAGACAACGTCATCCGTCCACTCGGTTTTGTCATCGTTCCATCCGCCGGTAAAGGCCTTTCCGGTTTCCGGGTTTTTACCGTACTTCACGATCCAGTCGCGGCGGTAGCAGAAACCGCTCCAGGGATCCTGGGCTTCATCGGAGACCATGTACAGCATCAGGTATTTGCCGTCGTTTTTGATCTGTCCGGCATACTGCGGATGGGAGTCGGCCCATGCCAGATAGTTGGGCATGTATTTTTCTACATATTCCGTCAGGTCGATGACGATGCCCTGCTCGTACATCGTCTCCGGGGAATCGCTGGCCGCGGCCATGTCGATGACGTCGGCGTATTCACCGGTGGCGATCAGGGTATTCATGTTGTCGGACTCGCTGCCGGCCGGCGCACTGGAGATGTCCAGGCTGATCTTTTTCTTTGTGCCGTCCACGTCCCAAGCCTTGTCCAGAAAGTACTTCATCACTTCAAGATCGTTGTAGCTATCGGCATACGACGGATCCAGGCTGGTGGAAAGATAATACGTAAATGTGGTTTCCTCCGTTGCTTCCGCCGTCTTTGTCTCTGCCGCCGCGTCTTCGCTGCTGTCAGAAACGCCGGTTTCATCTGCATCCTCTGTTTTCGTTTCCGTCGCTTCTTCTGCTGTCTGCGTGCCGGTTTCACCGGCCGGGGCCGTTTCCTGGGAAGATCCGCTTCCTTTGCAGCCCGTCATCAGCACCGGAATGAGCATCATTGCCGCAATCGCTGCAACCCATTTCCTCTTCATAGTTTCCTCCTGTTCTTTCCTGTGAATGGTTCCCTGTGTTCTATGTTGTCCGTGGGTTTTTCGTCCTGCGTACTTCTTGGCGCAGACCCTTTCTCTGCACCGGTTCTGCCTCCGGACACCGTTTTTTTCTACATCCAAAGAATACACGGAACAGATTCAACAGTAAATGTTGCAGAAGCGACTGAAATCTGCTATTTTGTGTTTAATCCGCAACAACTTAGGGGAGGATAGATCAAGATGGGATACTACAGCTTTTCATCCGGCGGCTTTAACGATACGGGATATTTTTCATACCCGCTCGATCCGAAGACTTATCACGGATATCATCTGCCGGAAGATGCAAACGCAGAGCAGCGCTACTCCGAACTGCCTTTGGTGCTGAACATTCTCTGCTATTCTCCGAGGGAGGAGTATCCGCTCCGCCAGGCCTCTTTTTCTGATGAATACCAGCTGTTCAGCTATTTTTCCGAGGAGGAATTCTGCAGCCATGTCCTGTCGCTTCCTCTGCACCGGCACAACACCTTTGAACTGATCTTCTTTTTTGACGGCCCCTGCTATCAGCGCATCGAGTCTCTTCGGCACCGGTATCTTTCCGGCAGTTTCTGCCTGATGAACACCAACGTGCGCCATGTCGAAGAATTCAGTGCGCCGTTTTGCACCTGCACGCTGTCTCTTTCCCGCAGCTATCTGCAGCAGCTGCTGGCGGATCTGTCTCTGGAAATCGCGCGTCCATCCCAGGAAACGGATCTGGCTCTGTTTCTGGCGCGGGAATTCGGAAAAAACGCGGGGGACCGCCGCAGCAGCATCGATTTTATTCCGACAGACGCCTCTGCCGGCGCCGCAGAAAACCGCGAAGCCATCCTGCGCAGCGGCATGATTTATTCTCTGAATGACGCCGGCCGGATCATGGAACTGCTTACCCACACCTTTCTTTCGCCACAGGCAGGTGACAGCGGGCTTCGCCAGATGCTTGTCTGCCGCATTCTTGCCCTGCTAAACGACACGTCGGCTTACACCACGAAGCTGCTCTCTCCCGGATCCGATTCGGAAAGCCGCGTCTTCTCACAGATTACCGACCTATGCAAAACGAGCAGCGGCCGGGTGACCCGGGAGCTGCTCGTTTCTAAACTTCATTATTCAGGCAGTTACATCAACCGCGTTTTAAAAAAATACACCGGCATGAGCATCACGGAATACTGCAACGACCAGGCGCTCCGCACGGCGGAGCAGCTGCTTTTAACCACCGGTCTGTCCGTTTATGAAATCGCCCTGGAGGCCGGGTTTTCCGACCGCTCTTATTTCTACCGTCTGTTTGCCGAACGCTACGGCTGCACACCGCATCAGTTCCGCAAGATGCGTTTCAATCCATAGGAGTCAAAAGTGCCTGTCACTTTTGACTCATTTTCTTCCATAGGTAATGAATGCCGGGCAGGGCAGAAACAGGATAACAGCCAGTGCCAGTTCCGCGATCATGCACCCCACCAGGGCTCCGGCCGCTCCGCCAAGGAGTGCTCCGGCAAGCACGGCTCCCATCAGCACCAGCACGAACACCGAAAACAGAATCATCTGGATCATCTGGCGCACCAGATCCGCAAGGCCGGTGGGAACGATCAGCGACGTAAATCCGGCAAGCACCGAGAAGAACAGGTCCGTGGCGGCCATGAAGAGAAAACCGACCAGCGCAAGAAGAATCCCGGGGCGCAGGAAGATGCAGATCACGATCCATCCCGGCAGAACATTTAAGGCATTGTCAATCACGCCGGAAAGCAGCGAATATCCCAGCTTTTTCCATGCCGGTTCGGGCACCAGGTACAGGAAATCCCGGGCCGTTTCTTCCTGCAGAGGGTTCGCTAAGGCGCGGATAAAGATCACCACCGCCATGCCGATCAGGAAGGGAACGACGGTATTGGCCTTTACCAGAAGCACCATCAGGGCCGTGTAGCCGAAGCCGGCAATGGTATAGGTCACGCAGGTGGCGGTAAACAGTCCCAGCGGCGCGGAATGCAGCCGGTGGTACAGGTTGCGGATCAGAAACATCTGGGCGCCAGATCCTCTCGTAAAGCCTTCCCGGCTTCCCGCCAGCTTCTGGGCCAGCTTCGAGCGTTTGCGCGGTGCCTGCTCCCGGTTGGTTTTTCCGGCGGCCTGGCGCTCTAAGGCCTGCTGGTTCATCTCCGCTGCCGGAAGCGCGTCTTCATAGAAATCCACCGGCAGGCGGCGCAGAAGCAGCAGAACCGCGATCATGCCCGCAATCGAAAGAACCAGAAATACGGCCGCAGCCAGCATCCTTCCCTGGGCCGCTGCCACGGCAAATCCCGTGATCCATCCCACGATGGGAATCCACTGCAGCGCAGGCGCGGAATACAGCTTCACGGCCACGGGCAGCGCCTGGGAAAAATCGCCGCCGCAGCGCATAAGCACCAGACCGGCCATCACCAGAAGCACCGCGATGACGATATAGTGTCCATAATCGTGCAGGCGTCCCTTGCCCAGCGAAAGCAGACAGTACGTTGCGACCGACACCACCTGCACCAGCAGCAGGATCAGCACATAGGCCACGAACAGCATGGCGATGGCAAAGCCGCTTAGGCCGGCATTTATCAGGTTCGGGATCTGCGCCAGCAGATAAAGCGCGGAAAGAATCACCGCGCCCACTTTCATCATCAGGCGAAACGTCAGCACCGACTGCGGCAGCATGGGCGACGTAAACAGGAAGTTCACGTCTGCCATGAAGAAGATCGCGCTGCCGCTCTTGTTTCCGGTGTAGATGCCGATCAGGCACAGGCCCACCGTCAGCACAAACACCGCAGCCGCAAGGATCTGGATGGGCTGCAGCCCGGCGACGGCCTCCGGCGCGCTCCACTCCCAGGACACCTGAAATTCAGGCTCTTCCTCCGAGGGGTTTTCGTCGCCCGATTCTTCACCGATGTATTCGGAAAGGGCGGCATCGTCCGCGATCTCCCCTTCCGCAACGATGGCTTCCGTCGTATCGTCATCGAACACCGTGGCCATCATGGCGCCGAACAGGCCGCCGATGACGCCGCACAACACTATAAACAGGATCATAAAGGCCACCCAGGTGCGAAACAGCTTTTTGATGCTGTTGACCACCGTGTGGACCAGATAATAACCAATCAAACGCACGGGATTCGCCTCCTTAGCTTTCCGCTGATTCCACTGATGACGTCGGTTCTGCCTGTGTGACCGGTTCCCCTTCTGTCAGGCGGAAGAACAGATCCTCTAAGGACTCGCCGGAGCCGGCAAGCGAATCGCGGCTGACATCCGCTAAAATCCGTCCCTCTTTCATAATCAGCGTGCGGTCCCAGAAGGTATCCACGCTGTCGATGATGTGGGTAGAAATCAGAAGGCTCGTCCCCTGCGCACGCAGCTCTAAGAACATCTCTTTCAGTTCCTTGATGGCGTGGGGATCGAGACCGATCAGCGGCTCGTCAAATAAAATCAGCTTCGGCCGCGGCAGCAGCCCGCAGCACACCGACAGTTTTTGCTGCATGCCCTTGGAAAGCTCGTCGCCGAATTTCTTTCGCTTGTCAGAAAGCTCCATCCGATCCAGCAGTTCGTTCTTATAGGCCGCATAATCCTTCAGTTTATAGGCCCGAGCCACGAACTCCAGATGCTCTTCCACCGTCAGATTCGGATAGAGAGCCGGCATCTCCGGCACATAGCCCAGATAGCGGCGCGCTTCGGGCACCGTCGTCGGGATGCCGTCGATCAGCACCTGTCCTTCATGTCGTAAAAGTCCCATGATGGACTTCATGGCCGTGCTTTTACCGGCGCCGTTGGGTCCCAACAGAACGGTGATGCAGCCGTCGGGGATCACGAAGCAAAGATCGTTATTGGCCACGGTTTTTGCAAATTTCTTGGTCAGATGGTTTACCTGAAGCATGGAAACTCCCTTCATAAAATGCACCCTGCGGTTGCCCGCAATACATCAAATCCATTATACGGGATCCTGGTTTTAATGCAACCAAAGAAAAGGGAGACAAAAGGGACAGGCACTTTTGACTCACTATGGCTGCACCCCCGCCGCATACCGAAAAAAAAAGCCGGCCAAGCGCCGGCTTAAACAATCAGTAAGTTTTCTGTTATTACAGTCCGAAGCCGATGCTCCAGACATTTCCTTCGGTATCTTTATACGCTTCCATGTCGTCCGGCACGTCTTCGCAGTGGCATTCCACAGTTTCCATAGACGCCGGCATCAGCATAGGCAGACGGCCTTTCGGCGCGGCGTTTCCGAACAGCAGATCGAGGACGGCTTCCCGGCTGACGCCGAAGTCGCCTAAGACCGCGTCGCAGGCCGGCTCCCACTCGGCGGGTACCATCGGGCGGTCCATGACGGCCACCGCGATCACCGGCTTGTCCGGCATGGCTTCCCGCGTGCCAAGCAGCGCGTCGAGATCCGACTCGTTCGCGGAAACTTCCGATTTTCCATAGTAGCTGCGGTTCGTGTCCGTCTCGTTCGGATCGCCGCCGGCGATGCTTACCTTGCGCGCCGCCTCCGCCGTGTACGGCCGGTACTGCAGGCTGATCGGATGATAGCCCATCTCCGGCTGCGGCTCTTTGGTGCGCATCTTCATCATGTCAAATTCATAGCCGTTGCGGTTAAAGGGCGTGCGCAGGAACACGATGGCGCAGTCCGCGTCCGCCGGATCCTCCACCCGGACAAAATAGGGTGATACATCTACGCCGGCCAGCGGATCCGCGTCATAAGCCTGCTGGATCATCCGCACAAAGCTGTAATGGGCGTTGGTGTGCAGGTTCGGGACGTAAACTTTGATGCCCTTTTTCAGTGGCAGAACACCTGCCGGCATACGGGCGTCGTTTTCTGTCTTTGCGCCTGCCGAAACCATCTCAGCGCCCGAAACCGCGGAAACCGCACGGTTTTTCAGCAGCACCGGCGATGCCAGCTGCGCCTCGTAACCGGCACGCACGCTTTCGGCGCTCTTTACCGCTGCCTTGCATTCTTCCACATCCAGATAGGGATCGTCAAACAGTCCTAAGCGGAACATGTTCAGCAGAGACTTGTAGGCACACAGCGAAAGCACCGCGTCCATAGTCTCCTGTCCGTAACGCTCGCATCCTAAGGCGTAAGCCGCATCCACCGGGGTGCGGTCGTCCTGTCCGCCGAACTGGTTCACCCCGTTCATCAGACATTTCAGCACCCGCTCTTCCTTGGGCAGATCTTCCACACCATAGCATTTGCCGCCCATGACGTACATGCCCACGTGGGGACGCTTGTCGGAAAGGATATCCCAGTCGGTACAGATCAGACCTTCAAATCCGTACTTTTCGATCAGCAGATCCCTGATAATATAGGTGGAGAAGGAATTGCCCGCGTTCTCGCCGTACTTCGTGTCCTGATCCCAGGAAACCGTGTAGTAGGGCATGATGGCCGCGCAGCTTTTCGTCTTTCCCGGCAGGGCAAAGGCGCCTTCTGTAAAGGAGCGCAGATGGGTATTGAAGTTGTTGCCCGGGTACACCGCATACTTTCCGAAGGGATAATGAGCATCCCGGCCGCCTTCTCCGGAGCCGCCCCCCGGCCAGTGCTTGGCCATGGCGATAATGCTGTCTTTGCCCCAGCCGGTTTCGGATCCTTCCGTGGTCTGATAGCCGTCGCAGATGGCCTGCGCCAGACGGATGTTCAGCTCGATATCGCTGCCGAGGGTTCCCGAATCCCGGAACCAGCGGGGATCACTGGCCAGGTCGATCTGCGGACCTAAGGCCGTCGAAATGCCCATGGCCCGATATTCCTTCGCCACGGTCTTGGCATAAGACCGGGCTAAAGCCGGATCCGCCGCAGCCGCCATGGGCAGGCTCTCCGGCCAGGCCGAGCAGATGGCTTCCGAGCGGTTGAATTCCACTGCGGAAAAACCGGCCGTGGCGCCGTGACGGGGATCGGAGGAGATATTCACCGGAATGCTGTGGGGCAGGGATTCCGCCAGGGCATTCAGACCGTTGGTCCACCGGGCCGCTGCTTCCACACTTTCCACGGAAGACATCACCAGATGGCGCAGGCCGTCAGTAAGCATCTTCTTCTGCTGATCCGTCAGATCCCAGGCCTTCGTTGCGGGATCTTCTCCGTAGGGCTTTCCGTTGTAGGTGCCCACGTCCGCAATCTTGCCGGGAACCGAGGGCAGGGGCTGGCCTGCGGAATGCAGAGTCAGACCGATCATCTCCCGGGGCGTCATGCGGGCCGCCAGATCCTTCGCCCGCTCTTCAAAAGAGAGACGCCAGTCCTCATAAGGAAGGAGCTCAGCCTCCCCGGAAAGATCACGGAACGCATATCCATCGGCTACCTTTATGCGTCCGGACGAGGTGCTGATCCGTACGCCGCCGGCATTATCAAACCTGACAAAACCTTTTTTCAATGTTTTTTTGTAAGCCATGGGTTCATCTCCTCTCAGCCGCCGGTCATTGAAAAACCGGAGCAGGGCTCACTGCGACGTGGGATGCATACGGCAAATGCCGCGGCAGCGGGCGCCTGCGATCGCGAGCCTGTCGTAAATGGCTCCGGAAAAAAAAGGATCGGATGAGCGGCATAGGCTGCCCATCCGATTGCTCTCTGATCTTACTTTTCCAGAACCTCGTTAATGGCATCTACGTAGCTCTGATAGCCGAAGCTTTCCACTTCATCGCAATAGGTTTTCCAGTCATCGTCGCTGTCGATATCACGCCGGCCAACAATGAAGTCCGGCACGGCCTGCGACAGGAACGTCGTCAGATTCGTCTGGATCAGTGCGCCCTCGGACGACACATCCGGGGAAAGCTGGGCTGTTACTATGCTGCTGACGGCAGCGGACGCCGGATAAGCGACCGCTTCATCATACCCGTGCTGCTGGGTCTCGGTAAAACCGCGGTTCACGTGTGTATTCACCGTCAGGCCCGGTACGCGCAGGTTTAAAAGCGCAACGGCAAGATCGTCTGCCGCTTCACGTAAGGTGTTGACATAGATCACGTCGTTTCCGTCTTCATCTGTTTTCACCGTATAACCGCCGTCTTCCATACCGTATTCCAGGTAGAACGGATCCTGGATTTCGGCCATCTCCTTGTCGGAGAAGCCGTACATGCGGTGCACGCCGCCTTCATAGGTGTACAGGTAGTCGATCGCTGTCAGAATCAGCGGAAGTTTGTCCTGGTCAATGGAGGAATTGACGCAGATGCCGGCACCTACCATGGAGTTCTGGAAATACAGGTTCGGTTCCTTGTTCTGCTGTTCGGCTCCGCCATAGATGTCGTTGATCGGCTGACGCGCGCCGTAGACACACATATCTTTGGTGTATTCGTCCCCGGTATCCAGGCTGCTGCCGATCTGGTTGGTGTAGCCCAGCCACATGCCGACCTTGCCGGAATATACCTTGGCCGTGTCGACAGCCGTAAACATACGGTCTCCCGAGTTTTCTTCGAAATTCTGGTTCAACCAGCCCTTTTCATACCAGGTATGCATGCAGTCCAGATATGCCCGGAAGTTGTCGCCGGCAGCGCCGTACGTGGCCCTGCCGTCCTCTAAGTACACCAGCGGGCCGCCGCCGCCAAAGCCGGAAATCAGGTCGCCGGTCTGCAGGTATCCGAGATAGTAAATCTGGAACGCATAACCATCGTCGATCCCCTGCTCCTTCATCGCCGTCTCAAAGATATCGAACATCCACTCCCAGTCGCTGATATAGATGGGATCGCTTCCGCCGGACGGGAAAACGACATCATCACTCCACTCGGTATGATCCGCATTCCATTCTCCGGTGAAAGACTCGCCCGTTTCGGGATTCTTTCCGTATCTGACAATCCAGTCCCGGCGGTAGACATAGCCGTCCCAGGGGGAGTGCGGGCCGTCTGCCACATCATAAATCGTCAGATGCTTCCCGTTAATCGTCATCTGGGAAGCATAATCCGGATGTTCGTCCATCCATTCAACATAATGGGGAAGATACTTGTCGACATAATCCGTCAGATCCAGGATCATGCCTTCCTCATAAAGCTGGCCCGGCGTCTCAGAGCAATATGCCGTACTAAAGATCTCCGGCAGCTCATTTGTCGCCATCAGCGTATTGAAGTTGTCCTTCTCCGCACCGACCGGCGGCGTGATAAAATCAATGGTCAGATGTGCGGCGCGGCCGTCGGCTTTCCATGTTTTGGAGAGCCAGTCCTTGACAATCGGATTGTCCTCATATTCATCGTAGTAAGCCGTGTTGACTCCCTGGGCAAGCAGCCAGGTTGCGGAGATTTCTTCCACCTCTGCCGATTCCTCTTCTTCTGCAGCGTCCGCCGCATCCGATTCCTCCGCCGCGGCATCTGTCTCTTCCGCCGCTTCCGGTGTTTCCTTTGCTTCTTCATCCGCAGCTTCGCTAACGGCTTCCTGTGCAGGCGCTTCCTGTCCGCCGCAGCCTGCAAACGCCGATACACACATTGTGCCGGCCAGAAGCGTCACAAGAAGCTTCTTTTTCAGTGACATGATATTCCCTCCTTTGTTCTGGTCTGCCCGATTTTTCCCTCTGTAACCGGGTCCTTCGACTATTATATTGTAGACTGCGGTCCATATACGTGATATCCGTTTTTTGTGTTCTGTATCCGTTTTTTGTGTTATCATATGATTCGGTCGCCAAAAGTACTGATTCGCGCGGCTTCGCACTTCGTGCTCTCACCGCGCTCCCACAATTTAAGGCTCTCGTGGAGGTTTCTCATGGACCGACATTATCTTTTATACAGTTTTGCGCAATCTGTGCGCATTCCGATTCATGCCTTTGACAAAGATCTGAAATGTACGTTTCCCCTGGATTTCCGTTACAGACATGACCTGTTTGCATCAGACCCGGGGCTGGCAGAACACATGTACCGCACCCACGCCGGGCGTGTCGTCATGGAACAGGATCCGGTCACGAGCAAGATCAGTTATGATATCTTCTTTGCAGATCAGGATATGATCGTCATCGGTCCCTGCGCCGTACAGCCTCTGACGCCGCCGGAAAAGCATGCCTTTCTGGAAGAGCATCGCCTTCCAGCCGATTTCCCTGTTGCGGTCCGTCCCAGTCACACGCTGTTCCATGCCATGGAGTGTCTCCGGCATATTCTGACCGGAGAACGAACACCTCTCGATACCATTTTGCGCAACAGCCGTCTCCTGGAAGAGCAGCAAAAAGAACTCCTTGAAGGGCTGACGCAGCAGACCTTTGAGGATTCCCTGCTGGAAGATGCGCCCCTGCTGGGTGAACCGGCCATCGAATTTACCGGATATGACGAGGATTATCTTACCCGTTATGGCAACGTGGCCGTCCCGGAATTCGTCGAACAGACCCAGCGTCTGATCCGCAAAAGCCCGGAACTGCTGCGTTCTTACACTGCCATCGCCTTGTATCAGCAAAAAGAATCCGCTCAGGCAGAAGGACTCGGCAGCCGCCAGGCACAGGATGTTCTTGACTTCTATCTGCGCCGGCTGAACCACTGTCAGACCGACCAGGCCGTCATTCGTCTGCATTACGACTGTCTGCAGCAGTACCGCGAGCTTTCCGCCAATGCCGATGCCGCCCTGCCGTCTGACATCTTAAAGTGCGAGGACTTCATCCGCTCCCATCTGCACCGGAAAATCACGCTGACGGACGCCGCGGAGCATCTGGGGTTTGCCCCCGCCTATCTGTCGGCCAAATTCAAAAAATATACCGGCAGCACCTTCGCGGCCTTTTACCGGCGATGCCGGCTTGAAGGCTCCGCAAATATGCTCCGGTATTCGGAGTATTCCTACTCCGATATCGCGGACTACTTCTGCTTTTCCAGTCAGAGCCGTTTCATCGAGCAGTTCAAAGAGCAGTACGGCTGTACGCCGGCCGTCTACCGAAACCAGAATCTGAAGCCGTAACAAAAGCGGAACGGGTGCCTGACCCCCGTTCCGCTTTCTCAGCGTTTCTTCCCTTTCAGCTGCCGGTACTCCACCGGCGTCATCTGAAACGTCTTTTTAAACAGCCGGTAAAACCAGGCCTTGTTCGGAAACCCCAGCTCGCGGCTGATCGCCTCGATGCTTTCATCGGACGTTTCGATCAGCTGCAACGCTTTCTGCATGCGGAAATTCTGCGCATAGGTCACCAGGGACATCCCCGTGCGCCGGCGCACGATCCGGTTTAAATAATCCGCGCTGTAGTGCATCTGTTCTTCAAGTTCGCCGCGGACGACGGCCCCGTTCGTCTGCTCGATATAGGCTTTCAGCTCCTCGAACAGGCGATCTTTCCCGGTCGCCTGCAGGTGCCGGATATCGGTCTCGAACAGCGTCGGATACAGCAGCACACAGAACAGCCGCAGCATCAGCACCTGAATCATCGGTTCATATCCGGGATAGCGGTTTTCCATCTCCCGGATCATCTCACGCACCAGCATCGACGCACTGTCGTCCTGCATCAGCGCAAACCCGCTTTCCAACCGCCGGAATTCCGCGATTTCCCGCCGGTCCGTGGACGCGTCCTCTTCCTGAAAAAAGGAGATCAGTTCGCTTCCGGTCTGCTCCCTTTTCAGCATGCCGGCGACGGCGGATGCCCACTTTTTCGAAAACTGCAGATAGCAGACGTGAAACGCGCCGACATACTGCTCCAGGTGAGAGACCGAGCGATTGATCAGACAGCAGTCCCCGGGGCCGTAGTGGATGATCTGCCCTTCCATCCGCACGTCCACTTCGCCTTCGAGCACATACATCATTTCAAGGAAATCATGCTTATGCACGTAATCGGGGTCGCCGTCCGTCGCCGAAACCCGATACTCCATCTGCCGGCTGCCGAGCGGTGTCAGCACCTTAGACACGATCGCAATCTCGTCCCCGTTCTGCGCGACGGTCTGTTCCGTCATCGCGAAATCGAAGATCTGCGACCGCACCGGCCGGTTTTTATTCTTCTCCCCCAGAAACTGAATCCCGCGGGACGCAAACAGCGTTTCAAGTTTTGCCTCATTAAAAGACATGTCCACCCCCATCCTGCAGAACCGGCGTACGATCCGCCGCCTGCTTCTGAAATCCACTATAATCCAACCTGCGCATGGATTTCAATGCCAAAAATCCCGGATTGTATACTCCCGTTTCCCAACGGGTCCCGAATGCATATGTTTTTTCTTTCCGCCGTTTTCTATCATGATATGCAAGAGCAATGGCTTCTGTGTTGAACACACAAAACGAAAGGCGGACCGGACATGAAAAAGCAAAACTGGAACGATTCGTGGATCTTCCGCAAAGGGACGCTGTCCCTGCTGGATCAGCTGCAGCAGGGCGCAGAGAAAGGACGCGCCATCACGCTGCCCCACGACGCGATGATTTGCGAAAAACGCACGCCGAACACTCCAAACGGCGCCCAGACCGGGTTCTATCCCGGCGGCGACTATGAGTATACGAAGACCTTTTTCGCGCCGGAAGAATGGCAGGACCGGGCGGTCACCGTGGAATTCGAAGGGGTTTATGAAACCGCCATGGTTTACGTCAACGACGCGCTGGCGGCCACAAACGACAACGGCTACCGCGGTTTTCTGGTATCGCTGGATCCCTGGCTGGTCTACGGGCAGGAAAACACCATTCGCGTCCTCGCGCAAAACAGCGCAGCCCCGAACAGCCGCTGGTATTCCGGCAGCGGGATTTACCGGCCGGTTCATCTGCTGGTGGGCGGTTTGGTGCACACAAAAGCCGGCTCTCTGCAGATCCGCACGCCGGAGGTCTCCGCGGAATATGCCGTCGTTGAGGTCGAAGCGGATCTTTCCAATATCACCCGCCGGATCACAGACGCCGTTCTTACGGCAGAACTGATTCTTGACGGCGAAACGGCCGTTTCCTACCGCACCCGGATTACCTTGCCTGGGTCGGCGGATACCCATTTTCGCAAACGCATCGCCATCGAAACGCCGTATCTGTGGAGCCCCGATCATCCGGCGCTTTACACCTGCCGGCTGACCATCTGTGCCGACGGGATGGATGACGACGCAACAGAAACGACGTTCGGCATCCGCCGTCTTACCCTTGATGCCGTCCGCGGTCTTCGCATCAACGGCGAACCGGTCAGGCTGCGCGGCGCCTGCATTCACCATGACAACGGCATCCTCGGCGCGGTATCCCTCCCCGCCGCCGAGGAGCGCCGGCTTCGTCTGTTAAAAGAAGCGGGCTTCAACAGTGTCCGCAGTTCCCACCACCCCATGAGTCCATCCATGCTCGACGCCTGCGACCGGCTCGGCATCCTCGTGATGGACGAGCTGACCGACATGTGGTTCAACCACAAAAATCCGCAGGATTACGCCTTCCGGTTTCCCGAAAACTGGCAGAAGGACATTGCGCAGATGGTCAGAAAAGACTGGAACCACCCCAGCGTCATCTTCTATTCCATCGGCAATGAGATTCAGGAACTTGGCACGTCCTTCGGCCGCATCTGGAACCGTCGGCTTGCGGACGCCGTCCACGCCCTCGATCCGGACCGCTACGTGACAAACGGCATCCACGGCATGATCGCCTGTGCCGGAGTGATGGACCGGATCCTGCCGGATCTGATGACTGCGCCTGCGGCAGAATCCGCCGGTTCCTGCGTCCGCGAAGAATCCGAAAAATCTTCGGATTTCCAGACCCGATCCCAAAACGCTGCGGAAAGCAACGCGGCAGCGGACGGCGAAGGCGAAGACGCCGGCAGCAACGGCTTAAACCAGATGACCGATCTTCTGGTCGGTGAAACCGGAAACCGTTTCGCTGCACATCCGGCGGTGGCAGAAGCCGTCGACGAATGCATGCAGCCGCTCGACGTCATGGGCTATAATTACTTCGGCGGACGGCATGCCATTGAAATTGCCGATCATCCGCAGCAGCCGCTTTTAGGCAGCGAAACCTACCCCTCCGACATGGTCCGTCTGTGGCGCGATGCAAAAGCGCATCCCCACATTCTCGGCGACTATACCTGGGCCGGATACGACTACCTGGGCGAAGCCGGCGCCGGCATCTTCTATTACGACGGAAAACAGAATTTCCACTCCTACTGGCCGGACCGCACCGCCTATGTCGGCGATCTGGACTTAAGCGGCGACCGCCGACCCCAGAGTTATCTGCGGGAAATTGTCTATGGGCTTCGAAAGACGCCGTACATCGCGGTGCGGCGCGTAAACCGTCACGGACAGACCCATTCGCAGAACCCATGGATGCTTACAGATGCCATTGCCAGCTGGACCTGGCCCGGCTATGAAGGCTCTCCTGCCATCGTCGACGTTTATTCGGACGCGGACCGTGTGGAACTGTTTTTAAACGGCGTTTCCCAAGGCATCCGGCCCGCCGGCGAGGCACATGGCTTTCTCGCCACGTTCGAAACCGTCTATGAACCCGGGATTCTCACTGCCGTCGCACACCGGGCCAAAACCCTGGACGCGCCAGGGGATCCGGCAGCCGTCGCTTCGTCAAAACAGACGGACCGCCCGGACAGTGGCAGCGTCACCCGGACAGCCGACCCGTCTTATGAGGTATGCATCCTGAAAACCGCCGGCCCCACAAGCCGCCTTCTGGTCACGGCCGACCGCACGGCGCTCACCGCCGACGGCATGGACACGGCATTCCTATCCATTTCACTCTGCGACAGCGAAGAAAACGAAAACCGCTTTGAAACGCGCACGGTGCAGGTGCAGGTGGAAGGCGCGGCCCGGCTGGCCGGCCTCGGAAACGCCGATCCGCAGTCGTTGGGCAGCTTCGACGATCCGGCCTGGCCCACCTGGGACGGACGGCTGCTGGCCGCTGTGCGCACCGGAAACGAAACCGGGACCGTACGGGTGACTGTTCGGACCGACGGCTGTCCCGATGCAGTGGTGACGCTTTCCGTCACGGAACCGCAGAACAAATAAAAGCAGCCGGAAAGGTCAGGGCAGCTGACCAGTCACAGGCCGTTTCCGATCCGGGACTGCGGTTTATGGCAATCCGTCCCACATCGGATACTCCGCTCTCCGGTCAGGTCGCAATCCGCAATTATATACCTGTTCTGCGAAGCGTAGAATGACATCATCCAAAGCGGAACGGCTTTCAGAACCTGTACAGCAGCCGGTTCCGTGACAGAAAACAGAACGAACGCTTCATGTCACGTTCACATGTAAAAAGGAGGAAACCATGAAACACCGCTTTACAAAGCTGCTTTCGCTTGCACTGGCGCTTGGCACGGCTGTCACCCTCTTCGCCGGGTGCGGCGAAAACGGCACCGGGAGCAACGGATCGGATAACACCGCGCCGGCGGAAAACAGCCAGGAGACCGGCAGCGAAACTGCGGCCGAAACCAAAGAGCCCCGGCCGTCCGCCGACTTCCTGTGGACAATGGAGGCCAACGACAACGCCGACTTCCCGGGCGTGGAAATCAACGACAACCCGGCCATCGACTACTGGAGCCGCCAGACCTACACCGTGGACGGCGACGAAGACGTCTCCGTCAACATCACCTTCCAGGTTCCCCCGGAAATCGACGATGCCTGGACCAACATGTTTGCGACCGGCGAATACACCGACGTGATGAACATGGTTATGGTGCCGATGTCCGCCGCCGAGCTTTACGAGCGCGGCATCTGCCTGGATCTGACCGACTACGTCGAAGAGTACATGCCCAACTACCGCGCCTGGATGGATGCACATCCGGACATCAAAAAGCAGCTCTATCTGCCCATCGACGGCAAGGACCGCATCCTGCAGCTGTTCCGTGTGGATGACGCGCCGATGGCTCCCTGGTGCGGCTTCTGCTACCGCAGAGACTGGATCGTCAAATACGGCAAGGACGCCGACGGCAATGCCTTTACCGGCGGCTGGAATGAGGACAAAACCGAGTGGACCGACAATGTCGTGTTCCCGAGCGGCAACACGGATCCGATCTACCTCTCCGACTGGGAGTGGATGCTGGATATCTTCGCAACGGCCTTAAAGGATCTGGGCATCGAAGAAGAAGGTTATCCGATGCAGATGAACTATCTCGGCTACTATGAGTACGGCGATCTGGTCAGCACCTTCAACGGCGGTCCGCAGTTCTACTTAAACAGCGACGGCGAATATGTATTCGGCGGCGATGACGATGCCTTCCGCCTGTATGTGGAAGTGATGGCCGACTGGTATGCCAAGGGCTGGATCGACCCGGGCTTCGACGAAGAAGTCAACCCCGCCTTCTTCATGCTGGATACCGCCGTTCTCTACTCCGGCAAGTGCGGTCTGTGGTACGGCATGACCAGCCAGCTGGGCCACGCCTTTGACTTTGGCGTCGGCGATCCCATTACGACGGACATCTGCGTCTATGGCGCGCCGAACCCGCTCAACGACCTGTACGGCGACGCTTCCAACCAGAACGTCGAACCCTTCTTAAACGGCTCAACCGGCCTTCCGGTCAACGATGGCTGCATCATCACCGACAAGGCAGCGGATAAGGATCTGCCGGCTCTTCTGACCGCGATCGACTGGCTGTATGGCCCCGAAGGAAGCCTGGTGGCCTTCCGCGGACTGAATGCCGAACAGCAGACTGAAATTCAGAACAAGTTTATGACCGACAACAACCTGGAATACTGCTATACCACCGAAGAACGCGACGGCGTCACCACCTACGTAATCAATCCGGCCATCTATGAAAACGGTCTGGAAAATGCCATCCGTGCCCAGCGCCTGCCCGGACTGCTGCGCAACGCGAATCTCGATCTTTCCAAGGGCCAGGTCGAGACACACGCAAACGACGTCTGGACAATGTATGAAAACACCGGCAAGATCCTGCTGACGGTAGAAAGCCAGCTCTCTTTAGCCGACGTGCAGGAAGCCAGCATCATGAAGTCCAATCTGACCACCTTCATGTCTCAGGAAGTGCCGAACTTCATCGCCGGCAGAACGGACATTCATGACGACGCCGCATGGCAGGCATATGTCGATGGCATCGCGAACTTCGATCCGGACAGCTACTGCGAGAAGATCAACGACATTCTGAAATAATTCGAATCCTGTTCTGATTCAGTGCGATATCAGATCAACACCGGAGCCGGCAGACAAAAACCTTGTTTGCCGGCTTCTCTTTCATCACAGAGGAGAATCCCATGCTTACTGCCATCCGCTGCAAGACAAACCACCTGTCAGATCCCCTGGGAATCGACAGCACTCCCCTGCTCTCCTGGAATCTTTTTGGATCCGGCAGCCTGCAGAAGGCCTGGCGGATCCGCGCAGCCGCATCCAGGTCCGCCCTGGCGGACGGTCCGCTGCTTTATAAATCCGGCTGGGTGGAAGATGCGTCCATGATCAATCATCCGTATACGCCTGCGATACACAGCCGGCAGCGCGTCTTCTGGCAGGTACAGATCAAAGATGACCGCGACGAATGCGGCCCCTGGAGCGAACCCGCCTGGTTTGAATGCGGTCTGCTTTCCGCTGCCGACTGGCAGGCCCGGTGGATCACCGGAGATTACGAACCGGTACAGGGCACCCATTACCCCGTCGATTTGTTCCGAAAACGGTTTTCCGTTACCGGACCCGTAAAAAAGGCCCGGCTGTACGCCACCGCCTGCGGCGTTTACGAGGCGTATCTGAATGGACAGCGCGTGGGCAGCCAGGTGCTGACCCCGGGTTCCACCAGCTATGAAAAGCGCGTGCAGTATCAGGTGTATGACGTTACGCAGATGCTTGCAGATGGGGAGAACACCCTGGATCTTTCGCTGGGCGAAGGATGGTTTCGAGGCAATCTGGGCGTCTGGGAACACAGTTCTGTGTTCGGAGAGCGGACGGCCATTTACGCGCAGCTGGAATGGACGGATGAATCCGGGCAGCTTCACACCATCGCAACGGATGATTCCTTTGCCTGGTGCAATAACGGTCCGGTGTATTACAACGACTTAAAAGGCGGCGAACATGTCGATGCCCGCCGGACTGCGGATTACACAGGAAAGGCCCGGATCACTTCCTGGGACGCGCCCCTGTGCTGCTCTGAAAACGTACCGGTGATCGAACACGAACGGCTGCGTCCGGTGATCCTGCAGACGCCCAACGGGGATACGGTTCTTGACTTCGGACAGAACATCGCCGGCTACGTGGAATTTGCCCTGGCCGGCGAACGCGGGCACTGCGTGACGCTTACCATGGGTGAAAAACTTGACGCCGAAGGCAATTTCACCCTGGACAATCTTCTGCAGCGCGCTACGTTTCAGGAAGATCACCGTGATTTCGACTGTTTCCAGAAGATTGTTTACCACTGCGCCGGAACCGGACGTGAGCACTACAAGCCGGCCTTCTGCGTACAGGGATTCCGCTATGTGCGTCTTACCAACTGGCCATGCGAACCCCAGCCGGAAGATTTCTGCGCCATCGCAGTTTATTCGGATATGGAAATCTGCGGCAGGTTTTCCAGTTCTTCCTCCGATCTGAATCGGATTGTGGAAAACACGCTGTGGAGCATGAAGGGAAACTTTCTTGACGTGCCGACCGACTGCCCCACCCGCGAGCGGGCCGGCTGGACCGGAGATGCACAGCTGTTTTTCAACGCAGGCTGCTATCTGATGGATTTCTCGGCATTTTTCCGCAAATGGGTACGCGACCTGTTCGATGACCAGGCCGATGACGGCATGATTTACAACATCGTTCCCCGCTGCGAACCCCACGGCGGCCCGAACGCTTACGTGGAAGGCTCGGCCGGCTGGACAGACGCCGGCATTCTGATTCCCGCGCGGCATATGCGCCACTACTTCGACCGGCGCATTCTGGAATCCTATTATGATGAGATGAAACGGCTGGCTTCTTTTCTTCTCTCCCGCCGGAATGAGGAAGCAACCGATCCGTCCCGATACCTGGTCACCAGCGGATTTCACTTTGGCGAATGGACGGAGCCGGATGTGGATATGATGACCTCCATGGGCGACACCCGGGAGGAAGCCACCGCTTACCTGATCTATACCCTTCGGACGCTTGCGGATGTGGCAGAAGAACTGGGACACCCGGACGATGCGGCCACATACCGCCTGCGCGCGAATGAATCCCAGGACGCCTACCTTCAGGCATTTGTACCGGATGGAAAAATCACCTCGGACCGGATGTGCAAATATGTCCGTCCGCTGGCGCTTGGCCTTCTGGATGAGAATCCAAAAGCGCGTCATCAGGCACAGGGCGATCTGGTTGCGATGGTGCGCGAACGCGGTCACGCAGTGGGCACCGGGTTTCTTTCTACGCCGTTTCTGCTGGACGCACTGACAGACGCCGGCTGCGCCGAAGACGCCTACCAGATGCTTCTGAAAGATACCTATCCCGGCTGGGTGTACGAAATCCGCCACGGCGCCACCACGATCTGGGAAAACTGGACCGACGACGCCTCTTTAAACCACTACTCCAAAGGCGCCATCTGTGACTGGATCTTCGGAACCGCCTGCGGCATCCGCATTCTCCGGGAAAACACCTTCGCCATCCGCCCGGTACCGGGCAGCGCACTGGATTTCGCTTCCTTCGATTGGATGTCACCCTTCGGAGCGGTCAAAAGCCGCTGGGAGTGGCAGGGCGATGGCATCCTCTTCTGCGTGGATATTCCATCCGGCTGCACGGCAGAAGTGACGCTGCCCGGCGCAGAAACCGTAACCGTCGGCGCCGGAAGCTGGCGGTGGACAGTATAAGCCTTTAAAAAACAGGGGACGAATCCGTTCGAAGGATCCGTCCCCTGCTTTTTCATTCACGTCTGTTTTTCTGCTGTTTCATTCGCGTCTGTTTTTCTGCTGTTTCAACCACCGGCAAAGCATGCTTTTGCTGCCCGGCTATTTTACCGAAATCAGCTCAAAGGGCTTTAATCCTTCCACTGCCTTTTTCGGTTCGATCCGGACTTCACCATTGTCCAGGTCGATCAGCACGTAGCGGTCGTTGCCCATGCCCAGTTCCTTCATGTAGGAAAGCTGGCGGTGACCGTGACGGGTCTCGATCCGCTCCACCAGATCGTGGTGCTCTTCTTCCGTCATGGCATAGACCAGGTCGATACAGGCACTGTCCACGGCAAGAATATCAAGCGATGCTAAGATGCCCACATTTGGCGTCACCACCGGCGCGGCGTCCACACCTTCGCAGTCGCAGGAAACGGACATGTTGCGCATCACGTTGATGTAGGCCGTGTTCTTCCCAAAGAAATCGATGGTGGCCTTGGTGGATTCGCTGATACGCTCCATCAGTTCCTCTTCATCGATGGACCACATGTCATCCGAGCCTTTGCGCTGGTGGATCCACATCTTACCCACCCGGCCGTCGGCGCAGCCGATACCGATGTTCTTGTTGGATCCGCCGAAGCCGCCCATGGTATGACCCTTGAAATGGGTCAGGGCCAGCAGAGAATCATACCCGGTCATGTGGGAACCGTGGCTCATCTCCTTCATCCACTTGCCGCCTTCGATGGGCAGACGCACCGTGCCCTCTTCATCCATGATGTCCACGGGGAAGAAATTCCAGCCGTTGATTTCCAGAGTCCTGCGGTGCTGTTCGGTGGTGTAGCGGTCACCTTCATAAAAGGTGTTGGTTTCGATAATCGCGCCGCTCTGCAGTTCGGGCTCGGCTTCGATCAGTTCTTTCACCCACTGGGGCGGAATGATGTTGGGCCCCTTGGGCTCGCCGGTGTGCAGTTTGATGCCCACCTTGCCCTTCATCTGTCCGTTCACCTTTTCATAGATTTTCTGAAGGCCTGCGGGAGACAGATCCCGGGTAAAATAAACAATGGATTCGTTTCCGGTGCGTTCTTCATAGGGAACATACCGGCTTCCGTCTTTTGCAGCCATGATTTCTTTCCTTTCCATTTATACTGTGATTAAGTCGCCAAAAGTACTGATTCGCGCGGCTTCGCACTTCGTGCTCCCACCGCGCTCCCACAACTCGGGCTTTCGTGGAGGTTTCCCTCCACTTCGCCCTCGTTGTGGGGCAAGCCAATAAG
>JAZPYY010000047.1:0-4032 GCA_045544375.1 Shuttleworthella sp. | reverse complement strand
GATCAACTCCTTGGCTCACAGAACGACATGGCTACGATCCGACTTCTCCTACAGAAATCTGTTTCATTTAAACTCTCCTTCCATTGCCGTCTGCCTTATGACGCAGGCTGCATCTGCAGATAAAACGGCAGTCTTTGATTTCACAACAGGATCGTCTATCGTTCTGATTTGTGTGGCCGCGTATGATTCATATTACTTCGCAGCTTTCCGCGCCGGAATCACCTTTTCCCGATACAGATCGCGGTACATCTCATCCCGGCAGGCACAGCCGGTGATGGTGTGGCCAATGGTCATCAGATCGTAGCACATGTCGCAGGTCATGCAGACCTTGTTTCTGTCGAAGCAGCCCTTCTCGGTGACTTCTTTGGCGAAATCCGGATAGGCAAAGGCCTGGCGGCCGAAACCGGCAATGTCAAACCAGCCGTCCTTTAATCCGCCGGCGCCCACATTGGCACCGAACACGTCCAGCCAGGCTAAACCGGTGCACATGAACACGGCTTCCGGGACAGCGGCCTTCAGTTCCCGGGTGGCATTCAGCAGATTGGACACGCCGGTAAAGGGACGGATGCTGCCTTCCCCGTGCTCCGCCAGCATGCCCGGGCCGTAGGGGCTGTACCGGGGCATCATGGTGGACACGTTGAAGATCTGCACGCCCTCATCGTAAAGCATCTTCACCAGCATCTTCGGCTCGGTCAAATCGGGAGCCATGACCCCCTCTTCCTTCACCATGCCCCAGCCGTAAGGATAGGGGATGCAGTCGTAGGCATTCATCCGCACGCAGATGTCGATCTTGTCGCCTAAGCGCTCTTTGATGCCGCGGATGATTTCGAAGATGGCGCGGCTGCGGTTTTCAAAACTGCCGCCGTACTTGCCCGGACGGGTGTAGGCGGAAAGCAGTTCCCGCAGGATGTATTCGTGGCAGATCTTTACGTCCACCGCGTCAAAACCTGCTTCATAGGCCAGCTCGGCGCCATGGATAAAACCTTCCACGATCTCTTCGATCTTCTCGTCGGTGGCGATGGTCAGCTCACCCTTGCTGCCGTCCACGGAATTGTGCTCGTCCAGATAGGGATTGGCCACGGCGGCTAAGGGGGTGGGACGATAATTGCTGTCCACACTGCGGCGGCCGGAATGAGTCAGCTGCAGCACGTTGTAGGGCTTGCGTCCGCAGGATTCCACGGCGGCGGCGTTGGAATGGGCCACCAGCTCTTTGATCTTGCCCACGGTGCTTTCCTTGATCACCATCTGCAGGGGATTGCAGCGGCCGTCGTCGGAAATGGCGATGGACTCGTACCAGATCAGGCCTGCACCGCCCCGGGCATAGCGCTCGTAACGGCGGAACACGGTGTCGGTGGGGGCGCCTTCTTTGGTGCCGTCAAAGCCCTCTAAGGGATGAATGCCCATGGAGTTGGGAAGCACCTTACCGTTGGGAAGGGTCTTGGGCAGGGTCAGAGGCGTGGTATCCTCGGAATAAGGATAGTTCAGGCCTTCCGCTGCGGCTGCGGCTAAAAACTCTTCCCCGGTTTTGTAGCTGCGGATTTTCAGTTCACGTTCGACTCGTTTCATGTGTTCCTCCTGTTTCGTCTGTTGCTTTCTGCTTTTGATTCTCGGTCTGCTCTGTTCTTCTTTCTTTTTCCTTACGTTGTCGATCTGAAAACTGCCGGTCTATTTGTTGGATGTCCGACAAGTTGTCTTATGTTGAAAGGCAGCATAAAAGCTGCCCGTTCGATTGCCTGTGCTGTCTTAATTACGTTGCTGTCTGTTTGCCTTGCTGTCTCGGTTGCGTTGCTGTCTGCCTGACTATGCTGTCTCGGTTACTTTGCTGTCTGCAAGGTATTGCTGCAGGCGTTCCATGATGGTGTCGTAATGTGCCACCATTACCCGCGCCGCTCCCTTGCCGTCCTTTGCCCGGATGCAGTCTAACACCTGCTGGTGCTCTTCGATACTTTTGCTGCTGCCGTGGATCTCCACAATCGCCCGCAGGCAGACATGCAGCGTACCGGCTGCCATCTGAGCCGAGCGGACAAACAGCTCATTGCCGGTAATGCGGCAGAGAATGGCGTGAAACTTGTTGTCATACCGGAAGAAGCGCTCGGCGCTCATCTCTCCCCGCATCTTTTCCATGCAGATTTCCAGCTCCTTAAGATCCTCTTCTGTCCGGCATTCTGCGGCGACCCGGGCGCTTTCCACCTGGATGGCCTTCATGAACTGGAGGATGTCCACGCCGTCATCCGCCGTCAGAAAAGCGGCCGGCGCCAGCATGTTTAAGTAAAAGCCGGTGTCCACCTTCTGAACGAAGGTGCCCTTGCCCTGCTCGGAACGAAGCAGCCCCATGGCGGAAAGTCGCTTGATGGCCTCCCGGACGGAATCCCGGCTGACGCCTAAACTCTCCCGCAGTTCGTTTTCGGATGGAATCTTATCTCCCTCCAGCCACTCGCCGCCGGAAATACGGGAAAGGAGCTGATCGTAAACAAGATCGGCGGTATTCTGTTTTCCAACGGGCTTGAACTGGGGCATGGCAGATCTCCTTTTGTGTTGTCGGTTGTCCGACAAGTTACCTGTATTTTAAACCCGAATTTCAGAAATGTCAACCCCCAAATGCGCTTTCCGGTTTTCTTTCATTCTCCCATTTCTCTTCTAACTAAAATCCTGCTACAATTCAATTCGCCGGCACTTCTTATAGAAGGTGCCGTCCTGCATGGCACAGGCCTTGGCCGCTTCGTGCAGGGAGATCTCCCCTTCCCGCCAGGCCATGTGCATTTCATGAAAGTTCTCAGGCAGCGGTATCTCGGGCCGGCCAAAACGCACGCCCTTCTCCTTCGCGGCAGCGATGCCTTCCTTCTGCCGCTCCCGGATATTCTCCCGCTCTGTCTGCGCTACGAAGGACAAAATCTGCAGCACCAGATCCGCGATAAAGGTGCCCATAAGATCCTTGCCGCTTCGGGTGTCCAATAGCGGCATGTCAATCACACAGATATCTGCGCCGATCTCCTTTGTCAGGATCCGCCACTGATTCTGTATCTCTTCGTAGTCTCTCCCCAAGCGATCGATACTTAACACGTATAACAAATCTCCTGCCCTAAGCTCCTGCGTTAATTGTATGTAATTGGGGCGGTTAAAATCCTTACCCGAGATTTTATCCACGTAAATATGTTCTTCCGGAACGTTTTTTTCGCGTAAAGCAACCATCTGACGGTCTTCATTCTGGTCTATGCTTGAAACGCGGACGTATCCAAAAACCCTATGATTCATCCGTAAACTCCTACATCAAAAAAAGACCGCGATGCGTGTATAATACCACGATCCCGGTCAGAAAAGGTGGCAAATAAAACATCCGTATGATATGGCTGCAGGTTTTGTCACCTCTGTCGTATGTTTGTGTTTTTAAAGCATGAATGATGAGCTTATAAATCCCCTCTCATCTTTATATCTTGATTCTTAAATCTGTGATACATATATAATCAGCGCTGTTTGTCGTAATTTGTGATTTAAATATCAGTCTGCATTATATATGTAGAATACAATATTTATATTATCGCTGCTAATTCTATCTATTATCTTCCCGTTCTTTCAGTTTCTCGGCCAGCACCCAAAACAGCACCCCGCACACCAGCATGCCAAACATGCAGATCCGTCCCGCCGGTGTCAGCGCCGTCTGCAGCAGTCCTCCCAGACTGGGGAACACGTGAGTCACTTCTCCGATCACCGCGCTGTAGGAAATGGGGGTCATATCGGCTTCTTCGTTGGCGTCGCCCTTTGTCACCAGCTGACCCTCCACGGCGTTGTTCTTCACCACGCGGTGGGTGATCACACTGCTTCCACCGGAGTAGGCGATGATGGCATCGGGTTGGATGGATGCCGGATCTGCCGGTTCCACCACCACCAAACTGCCCACCGGGATCTCCGGTTCCATGCTGCCGGTGACGATGGTGTAGGTCTGAAGACCTAAGATGTTGGGCACAATCGCCGCCACCAGGATGGCCAGTACGATGAGCATCAGAAGCAAACCGATCAACCTGCAGAAAAGGGACG
>JAZPYY010000046.1:0-21103 GCA_045544375.1 Shuttleworthella sp. | reverse complement strand
GATAGCTGAAAACTGATTGTAAACCTTTGCTGAATCGCCTGGCCGGCACTCTGGCGGCCTTCTTTTTGCGCTTTCATTCAACCTGTATAAAGTTTTCAAAGTACATCATTTCAGCCTTGACTTTGTATTTGCAGGCTATGTTTTTTGCACTTTTCCATCGTGTTCTGAAAGCGTCCTGTCTTTCAGAAACCGGTGTTTTCAGAAACCGTTATTATCACAAATCGAACGTCCGCGGTCTGCCGCTTTACCATCACTTTACAGCGGCAGCTTCACGGTAAATACGGAACCTTCGCCTAAGACACTTTCCACGTCGATATGTCCGCCAGCCAGCTCCGCAATACGCCAGGCAATGGACAGACCCAGTCCCATGCCCTTAGAGGCGTGGGAGGTATCGGCCTGATAGTATTTCTGAAAAACCCGCTGCAGATCCTCCCGGGACATGCCGATGCCGGTATCCGCCACGGACACGGCGGCAAACCCGTTCTTTTCCTCCAGCCGGACGGTGATCTTTCTGCCTTCCGGCGTGAATTTAATGGCGTTATTCAACAGATTTACCCACACATGCATCATCAGATCCGCGTTGCCGGTGTAGGTCAGGGGCGAAAGATCCACATCCATGTCAATATTCTTTTCGCTCCACTGACGGGACAGCAGGATCACCGCCTGACGCACCTGGGCGTCCAGTGAATAGGGCTTCTGATCCGGAATCTCCGTCTGGGTCTCCAGTCTGGACAGCATCATGGTGTTGGAGGAGAAGGACGCCAGCCGGTCGGATTCGTCTGCGATGATCTGCAGATATTCCTTCCGCTCTTCCTCGGACACGTTTTCCTCTAACAGCAGATGGGCAAAGCCGCTGATGGAGGTGATGGGGGTTTTGAATTCGTGGGAGAAATTGTTGATAAAGTCCCGGCGAAGGGTTTCCACGCTGCCCAGCTGGGTGGCCATGTCGTTGATTTCATCCGCCACCTCGGCATAGGGCACCAGAACCGCCGGATTCAGTTCCACATCGTAATCCCCGTCCGAAATGCGGTGAATCGCCTCAGAAATCTTTTTAAACTTTTTCCCTTCGCTGGCGGAAAGGGCGAAATAGAATCGCTCCATCATAAATGCCATGGGAATGATCATCATCAGGCCCACCAGCGGGTGGCTGACCGCTTCGGGACCCCAGATGCGTGTCACAATGAACGCCACCAGTTCAAAGGCAACCACGGAAATGACGGATGGAAACAGAGCCACCAGAGCATTGTAATTCCACCGGCTCATGGACTGAATGCGGTTGCGGACCTGCTCGGCGCCTTCCCCGATGCGTTCTTCAATCGTGGGGGCCGCCTCTGCTGTTGCACTGCCGCTTCGCAAAGCCTCGCGGGCGGCCGCTTTGGCCTGTTTTTCCGCTTCCCGGGCTTCCGCAGCTTCGGCCTTTGCCCGTTTTTTTGCCTGAAGTGCACGCTCCCGGGCGGCTTCGGCACGCTGCCGGGCCTGTTCCCGGGCGGCCTCCGCCCGTTTCTGGTGTTCTGAACGCACCGTTTCGGCGCTTGGCTGCCTCTCTTCCAAAGAAGAATCGGCGGTTCTTTCCGGCGCCTTCACTTCTTCGGCTGCTGCAGTCAGTATCTCATCCTGCCTGTCCGTTGTTTGGGTCTTAAGGCGGGTATTCTGCGGATTTGGATCTTCTTTCTGCTCAATCTGCGCCGTCTCCGTTACCGGAAGCGCCGCGCCGTTTTCCACCTGTGCCTGTTTTCTGCGCTCGGATTCTTCCGCCCATCGGCGGGCGCCTTCCTGCCAGCGCTGAAGGCGTTCCTCGAAATGGCGGCTGCGGCTGGCCAGATCCCGGTTGTAATCCTCTACCATGCGCTGGGCACCCTCGCCCCACTGTTGGGCACTGCGGACAGCGCTCTCCTGAATCTGCTCGGCGGTGTGCTGCAGTGCAGAGGCGTGATCGATGGCGGCCTGGGTCCATTTAAAGGCAGCCTCCGACCAGCGGCCGTCGGGATCCAGGTTCTCGTCCTGGACGTTTACCAGGGCATCTTTAATCTGTTCTGCCCGCTGCCAGGCGGCTTCCACATCTTTCCAGACGCCTTCGCCCCACTGGCGCACGCCGTCCCAGTTCACTTCGTCCGGGTGCGCGTTCCCTTCCTGCACCGGTACATCCGCACCTTCGGAAAGATCGGTACGAACCGGCTGTTCCGCCGGGGACTGCGGAGTCGTCTGCAGATCGTTCTCCGGTGATTCATTCTCCTGCGAGGTCGTCTGCGGAGCGTTTTCCTGTAAACCGCTCTCCGGCGAATCCGTCTGAGGCAGGTTCTCCTGTAATGTTGTTTTCGTCTCGTCGTTCATAGATTTCCCCTTTTCGCAGATCAGGATGAAGCCTCAGAAGACCGGATGATAAAAGCCGTGATAAACAACGGAAAGCACCTCCGGGATAATCCCGGAGATGCTCGTCATACCATCAGTATACGTCAGTCCGGTTTGCGCCGGATTCTGTCGCATTTGAATTAGTCACCGAAAACCGCACGATAGTCGGCCTGGAACTTCTCGATACCCTGATCGGTCAGCGGATGCTTTGCCATCTGCATGATAACCTTGTAGGGGATGGTGGCGATATCAGCGCCAGCTAAGGCACACTCGGTCACATGGGTGGGAGTGCGGATGGAAGCTGCGATGATCTCGGTGTCATAGCCATAGATATCGAAGATCTCGGCGATGTCGGTGATTAGATCGGTACCCACCTGGTTGATGTCGTCCAGACGGCCAACGAAGGGAGATACATAGGTCGCGCCGGCTTCAGCGGCAAGCAGAGCCTGGTTGGCGGAGAAGATCAGGGTCACGTTGGTCTTGATGCCTTCGGAGGAAAGAACCTTCGTAGCCTTTAAGCCTTCGGGAGTCATGGGGATCTTCACGACCATGTTGGGATGGATCTTGGCGATCTCACGGCCTTCGGCGATCATGCCTTCGGCATCGGTGGTGGTAGCCTTTACTTCGCCGCTGATGGGGCCATCAACGATGGATGTGATCTCTTTGATAACTTCGTTGAAGTCACGGCCTTCCTTGGCGATCAGGGACGGGTTGGTGGTTACGCCCTTGATGACGCCCATGTCGGCGGCAGCGCGGATCTCGTCAACGTTGGCGGTATCGATGAAAAATTTCATTGGAATCATCTCCTTCTACTAAAATGATTAGTTCTGCGCCGGAAATTTATGCCGGCAGATATGCTGATGCCGGGCAGGAAGGACTCCTGCCCGGAAAAAGCCTGAATCAGTGCTGCGCGTTTCCCAAATAGACTCGAAAAACGCTTTGCATTTCCCTAAACCTTATTTAAACGGATTCTCCGTCGGATAGGGCAGGGAGGCCGGCTGGTTGTAGTTGATGTCCACCATCGGAACGCCGATGTACTTGAACACCTCGAACAGAGCCTTGCCGTAGTGACCGAAGGCCACTGCGCCGTGGTGCGGATAGTTCTTCTCGATCAGCACGTGACGATAGAAACGACCCATTTCCTTGATGGCGAATACGCCGATGCCGCCGAAGCTGCAGGTGGCAACCGGAAGCACCTCGCCCTCAGCCACATAGGCGCGCAGCTGAGCGTCGGCGGTGGACTGCAGGCGGTAGAAGGTGATGTCGCCGGGAGCGATGTCGCCTTCTAAGGTGCCGTTGGTCACTTCGATGGGCAGGTTGCGGGCCATGATCTTCTGGTACTTCATCTCGTGGAAGGCCAGCTTGGTGGAGCAGGTATTTCCGCAGTGGAAGCCCATGAAGGTGTCGGTGTGCTTGTAGTCGAACTTGCCTTCGATGGAGTCGGCATACATATCCTTCGGCACGGAGTTGTTGATGTCAAGCAGGGTGACCACATCCTCGGATACGCAGGTACCGATGAACTCGCTTAAGGCACCGTAGATATCCACTTCGCAGGATACCGGAATGCCGCGGCCGGTCAGACGGCTGTTGACATAGCAGGGCACGAAGCCGAACTGGGTCTGGAATGCAGGCCAGCACTTGCCGGCGATACATACGTACTCGCGATAGCCCTTGTGCTCTTCCACCCAGTCAAGCAGGGTCAGCTCATACTGAGCAAGCTTGGCAAGAACCTGGGGCTTCTTGTTGCCGGCGCCCAGTTCCTTCTCCATGTCGGCGATGACGTCCGGAATACGGGGGTCATCGGCATGCTTGTTGTAGGCTTCGAACAGATCCAGCTCGGAGTTCTCTTCGATTTCCACGCCTAAATTGTACAGCTGCTTGATCGGAGCGTTGCAGGCTAAGAAGTTCAGCGGACGGGGTCCGAAGGAAATGATCTTCAGCTTGGACAGGCCGATCACCGCACGGGCGATGGGTAAGAACTCGTGGATCATGTCTGCGCAGTCTTCGGCGTCGCCCACCGGATATTCCGGAATGTAGGCGCCCACGTTGCGCAGCTTTAAGTTGTAGCTGGCATTTAACATACCGCAGTATGCGTCGCCGCGGCCGTCGGAAAGGTCGTTCTTGCTCTCTTCCGCAGCAGCGATGAACATCTTCGGGCCGTCAAAGTGCTTTGCTAACAGGGTCTCGGAGATTTCGGGACCGAAGTTGCCAAGATATACGCACAGAGCGTTGCAGCCGGCAGCCTTGATGTCCTCTAAGGACTGCACCATGTGAATTTCGCTTTCCACGATGCAAATCGGGCACTCGTAGATATCGGCAGCGTCATACTTCTTCGCGTATGCTTCCACCAGGGCCTTGCGGCGGTTGACGGAAAGCTCTTCCGGGAAGCAGTCGCGGCTGACAGCCACGATACCCAGTTTTACTTTTGGAATGTTCTGCATTGGTTGTTCCTCCTTTAAATTCTGATGTCCTTATTGCTCTTTGCTTCAGACAATCCGACAGAAAATCTGAATCAGATGCAGATTTTTTACTCCCTTGTGCCGCCGTCTGAAGTCGCGGGCATTCATAGAATAACTATACCTGACTCCGGTCTAAAACGCAATGAAAACGCACCCTTTTTTCACATCAGACGTGCAGGTTTTCTCCCCGCAGTCCCGGATAGGTGCCGGCGGCCTGTCCGCCCTCGGGATGGACGATCAGCCATTTGTTTTTCGCGGTCAGCAGACTGTCTTCGTTGACTTCACCCGCATTGTCCGCCACAGCGGCATGAGGCGTATCTAAGGCTTCGTTGGTGCCGCGGCTTAAGACCACCACGCAGCGGAAGCCCGCCTCGCCGGCGTTGCAGGGGGCATAGTGCAGAGTCGTGGCATACACTTCCACCGGTACGCCTTCCGGAATGCGGAAAGCCACCACGGAATCGGTGTCCAGGCCGTAGTTTTCGTCCAGATCCGTCTGCTTGCCTAAAAGCAGGATGGCGTCTGCGCCGCAGGCGATGTTGATCTCGGAGCAGCGATGATATTCCAGGGCGTTCAGATAAATGTTGTGGCCGTTGCAGTAGCCGATCTGGATCGGCACTTCACCGTAGGCCACCCGCTGAATCTCCGTCGCCACCGGAAGAGCTTCCAGGGCCGGATCCGACGCCACGTAGATGGTGCCGTTTTCCGGGCAGGGGGTCTGCATCATGGCTTCCACCAGGGGTGCCACATCCAGGTTTTTGATCACCTTGCCATAGGCGCGAAACAGCGGATCTGTCACTTCATAAATTTTCATTTTCTTTACTCTCCTCTCCCTGACGTTTTTCTTTGTCCGTTCACCGGCTCTGAAGGTGCAGAAGACGCTCCTTCAGAGCCGGTTCCCATCTCCATCATTGTTGAAATGATCCCTCAAATCCGATTACAGGATCTTTCCAAACAGTTCCTTGCAGGCCGGATAGATCTGCTTAAACTGCTGATAGCGGGCTTCGTATTTTGCCGCCAGCTCCGGATCGGGCTCGATGGTGTCGGTAACTTCCACGATCTTTGCCGCAGCGGCTTCCACGTTTTCAAAGGCACCGGCGGCCACAGCGGCCAGCATGGCGCCGCCTAAGGAGGGGCCTTCCTCGGTCTTTAACACATCTACCTTGATGTTTAAGATGTTGGCCACCATGGTGCGCCACAGGGGGCTCTTGGCTCCGCCGCCCACGATCTTGGTGCGCTCGATCTTCAAGCCCAGCTTCTTCGCCACTTCGAAGGAATCCCGCAGGGCAAACACCACGCCCTCTAAGACCGCCTGGGTCATGTCGGCGCGGGTGGTGTCCATGGTCATGCCGATGAAGGTGGCCCGGGCATTAGGATCGTTGTGGGGTGAACGCTCGCCCATCAGGTAGGGCAGGTAGTACACGTGGTTTTCGCCCAGTTTGGTAATGGCGGTCTGCTCCGCAGCGTATTCCCTGGTCTGCAGGATTTCGTCCATCCACCACTTGTTGCAGGAAGCGGCGGACAGCATGCATCCCATGAGATGATAGGCGCCGTTGGCGTCGCAGAAGGAATGCAGGGCGTTGTTTTCATCCACGCCGAAGGTGTCGGAAGAGATGAAGATGGTTCCGCTGGTACCCAGGGAAATGTTGCAGCGTCCGTCGCCCACGGTGCCGGTACCCACAGCAGCCGCGGCGTTATCTCCGGCGCCGGCAGCCACGACGCAGGTTTCCGGGATGCCCAGTTCTGCGGCGATCTCGGGCGTGACGGTGCCCACCTTCTCATAGCTTTCAAACAGCTGAGGAAGCATGTCTTCGGTGATGTGGCAGATGTCGCACATCTCCTTGGACCAGCAGCGGTTCTTCACGTCTAAGAGAAGCATGCCGGAGGCGTCGGACACGTCGGTGCAGTGTACGCCGGTCAGACGATAGGCCAGATAATCCTTGGGCAGCATGATCTTTTTGATGCGGGCGAAATTCTCGGGCTCGTTATTGTACACCCACAGAATCTTCGGCGCGGTAAAACCGGTAAAGGAAATGTTGGCCGTGTAAGCGGACAGGGTTTCCTTGCCGATCTCGTTGTTCAGGTAATCGTTTTCCTTCACGGTGCGGCCGTCGTTCCACAGGATGGCAGGACGAATCACGTTGTCGTTCTCGTCTAAGATCACCAGACCGTGCATCTGGCCGCCGAAGCTGATACCCGCCAGCTGGGAGCGGTCAAAGCCCTCTAACAGTTCGTTTAAGCCGGCCATGGACTGGGCGTACCAGTCTTCCGGATGCTGCTCCGACCAGCCGGGATGCGGGAAGTAAAGTTCGTACTCTTTGGATACAATGTTTTTGATCTCACCATTTTCGTCCATCAGAAGCAGTTTGACAGACGATGTCCCCAGATCAATGCCGGCAAATAACATGTTTTCCTCCTTGCATGATGCGGATGCCGCCTTCGGACCGGGCATTTTTACCCGGGTTCGAAAGCTGTGTTCTGTGCGGATTCACGGCAGGCCGCCGTGACCCATTTCGCTTCTTTTATCATACCGCTGCAAGCCGGATTTCGCAACAGAAACGTGCCCGTGCACATGAAATGATTCAAGCGCCGGAAGTACTGATTCGCGTGGAGTCGGACTTTTTGGCGTTTGAATCTTCACATTGCGCAAAATGAAAAAATCGGCTACTCTTGAAATGACGTATGTTTTACCGTTTGTTCCACCGATTTCATGACAGGAGGATTCCATGTCCCTAGGTGATTACCAGAAGGCGCTGCGCGCCGGAAAACAGAATTTCGAAGATCGATCCATGCGGGGCGAACAGCCCACCCTGCCGGTGCTTGACGACCTGCTTCCCTCCGGGGTGCGCTGTGCCGAGAGCACGCTGGGCATCATGAACATCCCCTTGGATCGCATCGTCGGCACCCGCCACGAAGAGCGCTCCTATTCCTTCGCGGCCAACTTCATGCCCCTTTTAGACGACGGCAGCGAGTTCGCCTCCAAGTGGGCCGCCGTAGCCGACTACCACCGGGACACCGGTATCGCGGATCCCATCAAGGCCTATGAATATCTGCACAATTATTATGTGGAAGAAGGCAATAAGCGGGTCAGCGTCATGAAATACTTTGACGCGGTGTCCATCCCGGCCAAGGTCATCCGGGTGCTGCCGCCTAAAAGCGACGATCCCGAAATCCGTGCCTACTACGAATATCTGAAGTTTTATGAAACCACCGGGATCACGGATATCGTTTTCAATACGGAAGGAAAATACCCGGCGCTGCTGGCCGCCACAGGCAAGGATCCCTCCCACCTGTGGACCGACGACGAGCGGGTGGATTTCCGGTCGCTGTTTACCCGCTTTAAGGAGCTGTACACCCAGACCGGCGGCGACCGCTCCGTTTCCATGGACGAGGTCTTTCTGGAGTTTCTGATCATCCAGAACTACGACGAGGTGCAGGATCTGCCCCAGTCCAAACTGCGGGACTTAATCGTGCGCACCCAGAGCGAATTTAAGCTGCTGGCCAAAAATCATCCGGTGGATCTGGTTACGGAACCGCCCCAGAAGCGGCAGCAGTCCCTGTTTGCCCGGATGTTCTCCTCCTCGGGGATGTCCCACGTCAAGGTGGCCTTCCTGTATGAGAAAACCATCCGCTCCTCCTCCTGGACCTATGCCCATGAGCTGGGCCGGCTGTCTCTGATGCACGCCTATCCCAACGAAATCGAGACGGAATATTATGAAAACGTCACGGAAGAAAATGTGGATGCGGTGTTAAAGGACGCCATCGCCCGGGGCAACCGGGTGATCTTCACCACCACGCCGGTGTTCGCCCAGGCTTCAGTGCGGGCGGCCATCGCCAATCCCCAGGTGAAAATCGTCAACTGCTCCATCAACACTTCCTATCGGAACATCCGCACCTACTATCCGCGCATTCACGAAGCCAAATTCGTGCTGGGTGCCCTGGCCGCATCCATGTCCACCAGCGACCGGCTGTTTTATCTGGGAGACTATCCGCTGTACGGCTCCATCGCCAGCATCAACGCCTTTGCCTTAGGCGCCCAGATGGTCAATCCCCGGGCAGAGGTCTATCTGGACTGGTCCAGCCGCAAGGACATCGACGTGGATGAAACCATCCGTCGGGCCCGCCCCGGCTGCGTGCTGGGAAAGGATATGATCGTCCCCAACGAGGAAGCCCGCTACTTCGGCCTGTACAGTCTGGAAGGCAAGCACAGCCGCCGGCTGGCCATGCCGGTGGTTTACTGGGGCAAGCTGTACCAGAAGCTGGTGGAGGCCATCTCCGACGGCACCTGGGATCAGGAAGAACGGGACACGCCGGAAGCCGCCATCAACTACTGGTGGGGCATGAGTTCCGACATCGTGGGTATCTTCTACGCCAGCAACCTGCCCTTGGGCACCATCCGCATGATCCGGCTTCTTATGGACACCATCAAAAAGGGCGAGTTCTACCCCTTCAGCGGACGGATGTTTTCCCAGGACGGTCTCATCATCGGCGAGCCCCGAAGCCGCATGTCTCCGGAGGACATCGTCCACATGGACTGGCTGGCGGAAAATGTCATCGGCGAAATCCCCTCCTTTGACCAGCTGACGCCCCAGGCTGCGCCGGTGGTGCTGCGCCAGGGCGTACCGGAAGCCGTTTCCGGAAATGTCCTGGGATCGGATCTTCTTCCCAAGGGAAATTCCGTAGGCGTGGAAGCCATTCCCACGGTGCAGACCGGCGAAAAACTGGACGAAGACCTGTCCGTCCGGGATCCGCAGACGCTTGAATCCAGTACTGATTTCAAAACAGGAGATGTTCTATGAATATCCTGGCAATCGCGGACGAAGAATCCAAATCCCTCTGGGATCACTACAGCAAGGACAAACTGGAAGGCGTGGATCTGATCATCTCCTGCGGCGACTTAAACCCCAAATACCTGGAATTTCTCGCTACGATGACCAACCTGCCGGTGCTTTACGTGCACGGCAATCACGACGCCCGCTACCTCTCGGATCCGCCCTTAGGCTGCATCAACATCGACGACCAGGTTTATGTCCATAAAGGGATTCGAATTATGGGGCTGGGCGGCTCCATGAAATACAATCCGGGCAAACCCTTCCAGTACACCGACTGGCAGATGAAAACCCGGGTATACAAAATGACCCCGCAGCTGTTCTTTGCCCGGGGGATCGATATCCTTGTCACTCACGCCCCGGCTTACGGCTTAAACGACGACACCGACCTGCCTCACCGGGGATTTGAAATCTTCAACGAACTCTTAGATGCCACCCAGCCGAAGTACTTCCTGCACGGCCATGTGCACATGAGCTACGGGCGGCAGTTCCCCAGGCACTGCATGCGGGGAGAAACCCATGTGATTAACGCCTTTGAGCGGGTCATCTTCACCTATGAGGATGAACATCCGGAGGAACATTTTCGGTAATGTTAAAACACCCCGCGGGTTTTGCCCGCGGCGTGTTTCACATTACGGCAGCACGCCGTACCAGCCGATGCCTTCCTGCTCCCAGCCTCTGTTTCCCAGCACCATGTATTCGTTGTAGTCTCTGGTGTAATGGTGGTCAGTCGTATACGGATTGAACAGACGGTAGACCGGTTCTCCTTCCCGCGGTGCATATCCGTAGGAATCATAAAAACCGGCAGGATTTCGGGCTTCCCGCCCAAAATCCTGCCGGTTTATCATTCGTCAGTCATAAATTTTCAAAAATGGGATGGCATCCGTCCCCAGCCTCATCTCTGAAAAGGTGACAAAAGTGCCTGTCCCCTTTGTCACCAGATCATCTGGGCCAGCTGCACCATCAGCGGAATCGTGATGACGGACAGCAGCGTGGAGACCACCACGGTTTCCACCGCGTAAGGATAATCCGAATCATACAGCTGCGCGTACACCGCGATGTTGCTTCCCACCGGGCAGGCGGAAGCGATGAGCACCGCCAGTCGCAGGTCGGCCATGGATGATGGCACTAAAAGAAGCAGGAAAATGGTCACCAGCGGAATCACGATCAGCCGCACCGCCGAAATCAGGTACAGCTTCGGCTTGAAGAACATATGCTTCACATCTGCCTGGGCCAGATAGATACCCACGGTGAACATGGCCAGGGGCGTGTTCACGCCGGCTAAGGTGGTGATGGCCGAGGTGATCAAGGACGGCAGCGGAATCTGCGTCAGGAAGAAAAACAGCCCGATGAGAATCGCGATGATAAAAGGCGCTGTAATGACCTTTTTTACTGTAATCTTTCCCGCTTCGCCCGCAATCAGGGAGACGCCCCAGGTCCACTGCAGCAGATTTAAGAATGCGATAAACGCTGCAATGTAAAACACCGCGCCGCTGCTTAAGCTGGCGATGATCAGCGGAACACCGAAAAATCCCGGGTTGGAGAAAGCGCCGGCAAAGGCCGCCACCCCATCCTTCTTAAAGAACAGCCGGGAAATCAGCATGGACACCGCCAGCACCGCCGCGGCAGCGATGGCACTGATCAGAAGACCCAGCAGCATTTCCGGCGTGCGTTCCTTTAAGAAACCGTTGATGATGACACAGGGCAGGGAAACAAAAATCAGGATGTTTCCGATGGCTTTGCTGCCTTCCTGGGAAATCTTGCCGGTTACAAACAGCACGTAACCGACAGCGGAAAGCAGCAGCATCAGAATAACCTGGGTTAACAGCAGTAAAGTGGTGGACATACGATATACCTCTACTCGTTGATGTAAGGCAGCAGGTTCCTGAAAACGATCTCGTATGCATCCACAAACATATGCACGCCGTCGATGGCGAATTCTTCCTTCTGCTCGCCGTTTTCGTTATACAGGCCCTCGTTCACGTTGATGTAGCGGCAGCCGTACTTTGCAGCGATGGCTTCCACGCGGCGGTTGCACTCTGCGATGTTTTCCACGGTGCGGTCTTTAAACATTTCCTTCACCATGGGAAGGGCACCCGGCAGATGCTGATTGGCCGGATAGTATGCCATGCAGTAAATCGTGGCGTTGGGCAGTTTTTCCTTCGCGATGCGGATGATCTCGTCGTAATGAGCTTCCAGCTGATCCTTCCAGGCATCGCCGTAGACACGGTCAGTCATGTCGTTGGTGCCGATGTTGATGAACACCTTTGCCGGATCCAGATCCAGAAGAACAGTATCGATCTCACGCAGGAAATCTTCCGTGGTGGTACCGCCGATGCCGCGGTTGTAAACCGGGGTTTCGACGCCGGCGCTCATGGCCATTTCCGTCACCGGAAACTGCTCCATCAGAGATGAACCTGTAAACAGGATGCAGCCCTTCTTCGCTAAGCGGTTTAACACCTTAAAATTGCGCACCTTATTCTGCTGTTCCTGCTTCATGCGCTCTTTCATCTGCTCGCCGATGACCTTAGCCATCATCTCCTGCTGTTCCGCGGGAATGTTTTTCATGTCCATTGTAAAGCTCCTTTCCTCTCTCGTGACAGAATTCCGTTTCACTGCTACAATACACGGAAACGATGTCTTGTAAAATGCAGTAAAAATGCACTTTTGTATGAGTATAGCACACTCCCGCAGACGGCATCTATTAAAATAATACGTTTTCTGTAGATAAAACCCGGAAATGAGTTCGAAGTGTATCCGGCATCTTACGCCTGAACTTCACCCGGCCTCAAAGACACCTGCAGTATTACAGTCTTCCACACCCCATACGGTTCGAAACTATGTCAAAGAAAAACCACGCAAAAAAGCACTCAAATCGCCCCGCCGGAGCTTCCCGGCCCCAGACTGCCGTTACGGTGTCAGCACCGCCGGCGCTTCCGGAGGCATTTCTTTCCCGTGTTCAGATGATGCTCGGGGAGGAGGATTTTACCGCATTCTGCGACAGCTACAACGATCCTGCCCATCACGCCCTTCGTCTTCAGCCGCGGAAGGCAGAGGCCGCACCCGCCGCAGTCCGCATGGTAACCGAAATCCCTGCGGCTTCCGCCGGGGACTCGGCAGGCGAAGACGCTTTCGCGTCCGCCGGCACCTCTGCCGAACAGATAACCAGTCTGACTCCCGTTCCCTGGGTGGAAGGTGCTTTTGACTATACGGATCAGCAGGACGAAACCGCTTTTGGCAAATCCCCGCTGCATGAAGCCGGTCTCTATTACATTCAGGAGCCCAGCGCCATGACCCCGGTCACCTTCCTTGATGCGCCGAACCGTCATCACGTGCTGGATCTGTGTGCTGCTCCCGGCGGAAAATCCACCCAGATCGCCGGACTTCTGTCCCAGGATGCATTGCTCGTGTCCAACGAACCCATCCCTTCCCGGGCAAAGATCCTCTCTGAAAATCTGGAGCGGATGGGGGCGGCAAACGCCATTGTAACCAACGCCTACCCGGCGGATCTGGCGGATCGTTTTCCGGAGTTCTTCGATGCCATTCTGGTGGACGCCCCCTGCTCCGGCGAAGGCATGTTCCGAAAGAATCCCATGGCCCGAAGTGAGTGGACCCCGGACAGTCCCCATCTTTGCGCGGAACGGGACGACGAGATTTTAGATGCGGCAGATGCCATGCTCTCCCCCGGGGGACGACTGGTTTTTTCCACCTGCACGTTTGCGCCGGAGGAAAACGAAGGCAGCATCCTGCGTTTTCTGACGCGGCATGACAATTATCGGATTGTGGATCCCAAAGACGCACTGGTTCCGGCGGGGATGGATGCGGCTGCGGAGAATCTGCGCTCCGCACACATCCCGGGAGTTGCGAATGGTGCTGCGGAAGCCTTGCTCTCTGCACACATCCCGGGCGCGGCAGGCGGGCTTTCGGAGGATGTGCTTTGCGCCTTTGATCTGGGAACCGAAAAAACGCCTGGGGAAGAAATTCCCCAGGCGCTGTATGCCAAAATGTCAAAATGCATTCGCCTCTGGCCGCACCGCGAGGCCGGAGAAGGGCATTTTGTTGCAGTACTGGAGAAAGATTTACTGGAAAGTGATTCTAATTATTACAGCTCTGAGAATGAGCGGAATATGAATGCTTCTGTCTTGTTCAAGGATGTTTCTGCCTTATCTAAGGGCGCTTCCGATACATCCAATGGCGATCCCGACCCGTCAGACCTGCTGAAAGCCGCTCTGCGTTCTCTTTCCCGGTCGGAATCCGTTGTCGTGTCTGCGTTTCTCACGGAAACCATCCGGCCGGCAGTGACCTCTGCCATGCTGCAAAGCCACAGTTTGGTTACGGCATTCGGCGATCAGCTCTGGCTGCTTCCGAAGGATGCACCCTCTCTGGATCACCTGCGCGTTCTTCGGGCAGGTCTTCATCTGGGCACGCTGATCACAAGCCGCCGGGATCCGTCATCCGTCCGTTTTGAACCGGCTTTCGCGCTGGCACTGGCGCTGAATCCTATGGACGTCTTCCTGACAAGAGATCTGTCCTACAGCGAAGCCGTCCGGTATGTGCGCGGTGAAGCCTTGCCCGATTCGTCTGAAGATGAACACAGCGGATGGTGTCTTCTTTCTGTGCAGGGCGCATCCATCGGGTGGGGAAAGTGCGTATCCGGCACAATCAAAAACAGCTACCCCAAGGGCCTTCGAAAAGACCTGGGATAGCTGTCGATTTACAGATCCTTAAAATGAAAATGCTTTTCCCCGGAAGCGTAGTCACCAACCTTCTGCCCGTTTCCATGCAGGCAGTACTTATATGTCACCAGGCCTTCCAGGCCTACCGGTCCCCGGGCGTGCAGCTTGCCGGTTCCAATACCCACTTCCGCGCCAAATCCGTAACGGAAGCCGTCCGCAAACCGGGTGGATGCGTTGTGATAGACGCCGGCGGAGTCCACCATGCGAAGGAAGTATGCCGCCGTTTCGTCATCCTCGGTTAAGATGGCATCTGTGTGATGCGACCCGTAACGGTTGATATGCTCCACCGCTTCTTTTACGCCGTCCACCAGTTTTAAAGATGCCTCCATGTTGAGATATTCCGTGGCGTAATCCGCCTCCTCCATGGGAAGGATTGAAAGCTCCGGCGCTTCTTTTGCCAGCAGTTCGCTTACTTCAGCGTTTCCGTGAAGCACCACCCCCGCATCCGCAAGGGCCTTCGCCGCTGCAGGAAGCAGTTCCTCTGCTTTCGCGCGATCCACGAGCACGGTTTCCGTGGCGTTGCAGGCGGCCACATACTGGGTTTTCGCGTCCACCAGAACCGGAATGGTTTTCGAAATATCTGCCGCCTTATCCAGATACGTGTGGCAGATGCCGTCTGCGTGACCCATCACCGGGATCTTTGTGTGATCCATGATGTAGCGCACAAAGGCATTGGATCCCCGGGGAATCAGCAGGTCCACCAGTCCGTCGCAGGTTAACAGTTCATCGATCTCACTGTGGGCGGATACCTGAGCCAGACAGTGGGCCGGCAGTCCAGAAACTGTAACAGCATTATAAATAACGTCAAACAGCGCCTTGTTGGTGCGCGCCGCTTCGCTGCCGCCTTTTAAGATGGCGCAGTTGCCGCTTTTGATGCACAGGGTCGAAATCTGCACCAGGGCATCGGGACGGGCCTCGAAGATGACGCCAATGACGCCGATGGGTACCGTCAGCCGCTCTAAGACCAGTCCTTCGTCCAGTTCACGGTACAGCGTACGGCGTCCCAATGGATCGGGAAGGGAAATCAGCTGACGGATGCCGGCGATGACATCCGACAGTTTATGCTCGTCAAACTTCAGGCGCTTCTTTACCGCATCTGAAATCTTATCCGCTGCCGCCAGGTCTTCATCGTTGGCAGCAAAGATCTCCTCGGCATGCGCCCGAAGGGCTTCCGCCGCCGCAAGCAGCGCGGCGTTGCGTTCTTCCATGGTGGACGCCGCCAGAGCCGGCGCATCCTGTTTCATTTCCCGGGCTAAATCTTTGACATTCATAAAACACCCCGTTTCAAAATCCTCTGCAGGCAGCTGTCAATCTCTGATCGTCAATTGCGTCCTCCTGCAGGGATGGTACAATACTCTTCCTTTTCCACAGAAAATGCCTTATTGCAAATCTGTTATCGCCCATTATAAAAGAGAACCCCGCCCTTCGGCAATGGGGTTCCCGAAAAATACCTGAAGCAATCTATCTTTGTCCGCACCCGGAATCTCCATCCCCTGTACCGGTATCGGCATCCGCATATTCTGCTTACCGTCCCATCACGGACAGCGGCAGTTCCAGGCCGTGTTCTTCCATCAGTTTCTGATCCCGCAGGATCGCATCCGGCTGTCCGTCCGCAATGATCTGACCCCCATGGATGAGAATCACCCGGCTGCAGGTATCATAGATGAAATCCAGATCGTGGGACGCAATGATTTTCAATGGTGCAAGTTCGTTCAAAATGCGGATCAGGTTCCGCCGGTTGGCCGGGTCCAGTGCGGCGGAGGGTTCGTCCAGCAAAAGAATCTGCGGATCCATGGAAAGCACGGTGGCCAGAGCCGCCCGTTTTTTCTCGCCGCCGGAAAGCTGCCAGACCGGACGATCCGAAAGCCCTTCCATATGGACCATGGACAGCGCTTTTCTGACCCGTTCTTCCACCTCAGCTTCCGAAATGCCGTAATTTCGCGGCGCAAAAGACACATCGTCCGCCACCGTCGTCATAAACAACTGGCTGTCCGCATCCTGAAAAACGTAGCCCGTTTTCCTCCGGATCTCGGCCAGATGCTTTTGCTCCACCGGAAGGCCGTCTATCGCGATCCGCCCGTCAAACCCGTCTGCCAGTCCAACCAGAATCTTTAACAGCGTGGACTTGCCCGCGCCATTTGCACCGATCAGGCCGACGGATTCCCCCGCGTCGGCGGAAAAGGAAACCTCCCGAAGCACCGGCTGCCCCGGCTGATATTCAAATGAAAGTCCGTTTACTTCAAGAAGCATTTCTTGATCATCCTTCCGTATCTGTGGAGTAGAAACCGTTTCTGCCCTGTCGGTCAGGTCATAAATCAGAGAAAAAGCCGTATCCTGGATTTTTGTTTCGTCAGAAGCTTACCATGCAAGCGGCCCCCATCGCAGCAAAATCAGCAGAATCAGCATTCCCAAAAGAACCGCCCCGTCCTTTTTCCCCATTTTCGGACTGCGCCGCATGGGAAAATCCCCTTCAAACCCGCGCAGCCGCATGCTTTCGTACACGATCTGCGCCCGGTCCGCGCTGCGCAAAAGCAGGTTTCCGGCAAAGGATCCCCAGGCCCGAAAGGCAATGCCCTTTTCCCCGGGCGCCCGCAGACGGTATGCAGCGGACATGCGCTGTGCCTCTTCAAACAGCAAAAACAGATAGCGGAACATCAAAAGCATCTGGGACACCAGAATCTTTGGCACGTGCAGCATGCGAAGCGCCGCGCAGATTTCTTCCATCGGCGTCGTCACCGCCAAAAGATAGGTAGACAGAACAATCACCGCTCCGCGGCCAAGCAAAACGGCAAAGGAAACCATCCCGCCCGTTACCGGAATGCCGGCCGGTGTAAAAAGAACGGTCCGGTCCATAAACGGGTTGGCAATGCCCACCAGGGCCAAAAAAGGAATCACAATCCACAGACGGCGCAGGCTCTGACGAAAGGAGATTTCGCCCACAACAAAGAGAATGGCAGGGTAAACTGCCATTCTCAACACGCCTGCAAAATCGTATTTTGAAAGCGACGCCGTCAAGAGGATCGCCGCAAACGTCGCCAGAAGTTTCGTCAGCGGATGAAAGCCCTGAAGAAAGCCTTCCGAAGCGGCCTCCCGGCTGATCCGCCGCAGTTCGGCATACGCCCGGTCAATGGTGTTCACAGTTACAGCTCCATCTCTTAAGCGGTCTTTGCCGTGCGGTGACGGAAAAACCGGAACAGATATGCCGCGCCGACGCAGATCGCCACGACGATCAGCGCGCCGGCAATGCCGGAAACCGTGGTTCCGGCCGCACTCTCCGAACCCGGAAATGCGTAGTCCGGAAGGAACGACAGCGCACTCTGAATCCGCTCTGCCAGCGCATAGGTGCCGCCCGCCGCTTCAAGTTCGGACGTACCGGCCACGCGCTCCATGGACCATTCCAGTCCGTCCGGAAACGCAGAGGCGAACAGAGAAAGCAGCCCGCCGACCAGCGCGGCAAGAACCGCCACCACGCCGATGGTCTGTCCGAAGGTCAGCCGCCCTTCCTTTTCGGACACTTTGCCGACACCCCACAGAAGCTCCGGACGGGCTTCGTGAACAAAACAAAGCACCGCGGCCGTCACCAGGCCTTCCACCAGGCCGATGGCCAGGTGAATCGGCTGCATGGCCAGCAAAAACGCGCCAAACGGGAGCTCCGTAATGCCGCTGATCATAGTTTCAAGCACGACGGAAAAAGCACCCATCTGAAGGGTGATCACGCTGCCCAGCACAGAAGCCAGAACGATCTTTGTTTTGGTTGCGCCGTTCTTCATCATCGGACGCCAGAACAGGAAGGATCCGATAAAGCATCCGTAAAACGCCATATTCCACACGTTGCACCCCAACGCCAGAAGACCGCCGTCCGCAAAAAACAGGCACTGGGTCAGCAGGATGCCGATCATGGCCAGAAAACCCCCATAGGGACCTAACAGCGCGGACAGCAGCAGTCCGCCGCAAAGGTGTCCGGAAGATCCGGTGCCCGGGATTGTAAAGTTAATCATCTGGGCCGCAAAGACGAAGGCGCCCATGACGCCCATCAACGGCACCTTTTTGGGGTCGTTTTCCATCTGTACCTTCCGGACGCTGACCCCAGCCGTCACCGCCGAAGCCGCGTACATAGTTCCTGCAACCGCCGGGATCACCAGCGCATCTGCCATATGCATTGTTGAACCTCCTCTATGTATTCAGTGTTTTACGCGTCTTCCCCGGGAATCAGATGCGCCCTTGTAAGTGCCAGCACAACCACCGGCACCAGCACGATGTGCAGGATGATACCGGGCACAGCATTAATGAAGCCGCCGGCCAGCCATGCGGAGAAGGGGAACTCCATGCCGATGGCCTTCGTAATCAGAAACTTGGCGATGCCCCAGACCACACGTCCGCCTAACATGGCGCAGATCAGCGTCACGTAGACATTTGCGCCCTTGCGGGGAAGCAGACGAAACAGGATACCGGTGATCACGCCGTAGGCTGCCAGTTCAAAGGCCATGCTGAGGGCATCCGGCATCAGTGCAGGCATGCCAAAAATCAGCGAGCGGAGAATCGGTGCGACAAACCCCACCACCAGCCCGTAAGGCCAGCCGCAGAGAAAGCCGCAGAGAAACACCGGAATGTGCATGGGGCTTAAAGCCTTTCCGATGGTGGGAATCTGCATCGTCACAAAAGGCAGTACCATGCAAAGCGCCAGGCAGATGGCCGCGTAAACCAGTTTCATGGTTTGATTCTTTTTCATCTTCGTTTCATTCCTTTCCTTCTGTCATTAACGGTTTGACGCGGGCTTTTAGCCCGCGGGGAAGCTTAAATAGCCCAAAAGACAGCACAAGGCGCATTTTCAGAAATGCATTCTGAAAATGCGCCTTCATAACGCGTAAAACCGATGATATTTGATTGTTCGTCTGCCGGTTTCCCGCGGATTCAGACATCAGATGATTCAGTCGTCAAAAGTACTGCTTCGCGGCCAGCTTTTAGTTTTCCGTGTGTGTCTTCATGGCACACGCTTTCTTTACTTCGGAAACCGCTTCCGCGATCAGCCGGCCGGCGGAATAATCCCCGACACCGACGATTATGTTATCACAGTTGGGGAAGGGAATCAAGATGCGCTCCGCATCCGCCTGGGCCACCGCGGCCGCCATTTTCGGCGTGATTTCGCCCAGCATGGCGTCGGCGATCACCATGCCGATGGGACCGACGATGACATCCGCCTTCCGCGACGCCACGATGACGGAGTTCTCTCCGGTGGCCGCTTCGTTGGCGCCGGCTTTTAACATGGCTGCCGTGGCGGCGGAATTCGTGCCCACGGCAAGAATCCGCACCCCGGACACTTCCGCGCGAATGCGCGTGATCAGCTGTTTTCCAAGGCCGCCCCCCTGGGCGTCTATGACAAGTATCGTCATGTATTTCTCCACTTCACAGAACGTTTTTCATCCGTTTTGAACCGGTTCCGGCTCCGGCGCTTTCCAACAGCCGTCTGCCGCCCCGGGCTGTTACAGCATCTTCTTCAGATACTGTCCCGTAAAGGACTTCTTGTTCTTCGCCACTTCCTCCGGCGTACCGGTGGCCACCACGGTTCCGCCGCCGTCGCCGCCTTCGGGTCCTAAGTCGATGATGTAGTCGGCGGTCTTGATCACGTCTAAGTTGTGCTCGATGACCACCACCGTATTGCCGCCCTCGGAAAGCTTGCGCAGGATGTCCACCAGCTTGTTCACGTCCTCGAAATGCAGGCCGGTGGTGGGTTCGTCCAGCACGTAGATGGTCTTTCCGGTGCTGCGCCGGGACAGTTCGGTGGCCAGTTTGATACGCTGGGCCTCGCCGCCGGACAGCTGGGTGGAGGGCTGGCCTAAGCGGATATAGCCCAGGCCCACGTCGTACAGGGTCTGAATTTTCCGGGCGACGGAGGGCACGTTTTCAAAGAAATGCAGCGCCTCTTCCACCGTCATGTTCAGCACGTCGTAGATGGATTTGCCCTTGTATTTGACCTCCAGGGTCTCCCGGTTGTAACGCTTTCCGTGACACACTTCGCAGGGCACGTACACATCCGGCAGGAAGTTCATCTCGATTTTGATGATACCGTCGCCGGAGCAGGCCTCGCAGCGTCCGCCCTTGACGTTGAAACTGAATCGGCCCTTGCTGTAGCCCCGGGCCTTGGCGTCCGTGGTGCCTGCGAACAGGTCACGGATCATATCGAAGACGCCGGTGTAGGTGGCCGGATTGGAGCGGGGCGTACGGCCGATGGGGGACTGATCAATGGCGATGATCTTGTCCAGCTGCTCAATGCCTTCGATGGCATCGTGTTTTCCCGCAATGGTACGGGCCCGGTTCAGTTTTTTCGCCAGCCGCTTGTAAAGGATCTCGTTCACCAGAGAACTTTTGCCGCTGCCAGACACGCCGGTGACGCAGGTCATCACCCCTAAGGGGAAGTCCACGTCGATGTGGCGCAGGTTGTTTTCGGATGCGCCTTTCACCGAGATCCATCCGGTGGGCGTCCGACGCGATGAGGGCACCGGAATCTTCCGCCGGCCGGCCAGATAGTCGCCGGTGATGGATTCCGGACAGTTCATGATGTCCTCCGCAGTTCCGCAGGCCACCAGATGACCGCCGTGCTCGCCGGCTCCCGGACCCACGTCCACGATATAGTCCGCCGCCCGCATGGTATCCTCGTCGTGTTCCACCACGATCAGCGTGTTGCCCAGATCCCGCAGGCCCTTTAAGGATAAGTCGGATCGTAGCCATGTCGTTC
>JAZPYY010000045.1:0-31210 GCA_045544375.1 Shuttleworthella sp. | reverse complement strand
TGATGGGTCATGTGAGCCACCCGGTACAGCACCGGATCCCGCATGTTGATATTGGCGGAGGTCATATCGATCTTCGCCCGAAGCACTAAGGAGCCGTCGGCGAATTCTCCCGCCTTCATGCGGCGGAACAGATCCAGGCTTTCCTCGGCGCTGCGATTGCGGCTGGGATCGTCGGTACCCGGCTCGGTTAAGGTTCCGCGGGTGCTGCGGATCTCTTCGGCAGACAGTTCCGAAACGTAAGCCTTGCCGTCTAAGATCAGCTTTTCCGCGGCTTCGTACATCTGGGGGAAATAGTTGGAAGCGAAGTACAGATGATCGCCCCAGTCGGCCCCCAGCCACTTGATATCCTCTAAGATGGAGGAGACATATTCCTCTTTTTCCTTGGTGGGATTGGTATCGTCAAAGCGCATGTGGAATTCGCCGCCATACTCTTTGGCCAGTCCGTAGTTTAACAGGATGGACTTGGCATGACCGATGTGCAGATAGCCGTTGGGTTCCGGAGGGAAACGGGTGCACACGTGGTCAAAGCGTCCGCTGGCCAGATCCTTGTCGATCTCCTGCTCAATAAAATGCCGGGACTTAACGGTGGTTTCTTCCGTGGTTTCTTCCGATGCGTTGGTTGTGGTTTTGTTCTCTTCCATGGGTGTTGTGTTCCTTTATCTGTTCAGAGTGTTTTCGCCTATCCGGTTCAGGGACGGATTTAACATATCCGGTTCAGGGATGGATGGATTGTTCCCGGCCTTTTTTTGGATATGCACACCGTCTGCTACTCCACATGCTTATGGGTAAACAGGTGATCCTGGCAGTATTCATAGTTGCCGTTGCACCGCGAGCAGAACCGGAAGGTCAGCTCGGGATTGGTGATTTCCGTGCGTCCGCACACCGCGCAGCGATGACGGGCAATGACGCCGTTGGTTCCCTGATTCTGCTGGGGACGAAGGGACGCGGCCCGCTGCCTGCGGGCTTCTTCCTGCTGGCGACGGGCTTCTTTCACCTTGCGGGTGTAATCGTGCTGGCGCTTAATCTGCCGCGGATCGTACTGCTTAAAGCTTTTCGTGGCAAAGAAGAAAATCAGGAAGTTTAACAGGGAGGCTGCGATGGCCACCCGGCCCGGCCAGCCGGTCATCACGAAGGACAGCACCGTGAGTACGGCGTACACCAGAGCCATCCATCTCATCTTAATGGGGATGAGGAAATACAGCCGCACCTCCATGTCGGGATACATCATGGCAAAGGCCAGGAAAATGGTCATGTTGATGTAAGACGTGGAGAAGAACCCGCCGATGCCCATAATGGGCGCGCCGTAGATCAGCGTTCCGATCCCGTACATCAGGAAGGCGCCTAAAATCGTAAAGATGATTCCGCCGAAGATGTAGACATTAAAGCGGAAGGTGCCCCAGTTCTGCTCTAAAATGGTGCCCAGCTGAAAATAGAAAATCATCATGATCAGGGCCCAGAACAAGCTGTCGGAAGGGGGCATCATCACCCAGGTGATCAGCCGCCAGATCTGGAAATGATGCAGAATTTCATAGGGCTCCAGGGTCATAAAGTTTAAATAGTTCACGTTGGTGAGCATGGAGCCGTAGTAAAAGATATAACCGATGATGTATCCGCCCAGCAGGTAGCGGATCAGGTGGGGAATCGCGTAGCGCCCCAGCTTTTTTTCCAGTTTGTTGAGCATATGTTTTTCCTTTGCGGGGAAGGCGTCCTCTGCTGCGAAAGGCGCAGCATCGCTGCCAATGAATTCCGGTTGAAACGCCGGCGGATGCGAAGTCTGTCCGCAATCCGTGCGTATCCTTGACAGTGTACACCATCTTGGCAAAATCGGCAACTGCAGCCGCAATACGATTTGGTCGCCAAAAGTACTGATTCGCACGGCACGCCAATAAGTCTCTCCTCCACCGCCACGCGAGCGTGGCGTGGAGTCGGACTTTTGGCGTTTGAATCATAATACTACAAAGCGGGCAAATTGTTTTTGCGAATCCTTCTGTTTTGCATTATATTAAGAAGGATTGCAAACTCAGGAGACCCATACTATGTCAGAAACCATGAATACTACAACACACGAAAACCCGCTTCGCCTCGGCATCGACATCGGTTCTACCACCGTCAAGGTTGCCCTTCTCGCCGAGGATGATTCTATCCTTTATTCCGATTATCAGCGGCATTTCGCCAACATCCGGGAAACGCTGCATCATCTGCTTTCCGACGCCCTTGCCACCGCCGGAAACGCTGCCGTATGCCCTGTGATCACCGGCTCCGGCGGCCTGACCTTAGCCAAGCATTTAAATATCCCCTTTGAGCAGGAAGTGGTGGCGGTGTCCACCGCCCTCCGCCATGCTGCGCCCCAGACGGACGTGGCTATCGAATTAGGCGGCGAGGACGCGAAAATCATCTACTTTGAAGGCGGTAACGTGGAGCAGCGCATGAACGGCATCTGCGCCGGCGGTACCGGTTCCTTCATCGACCAGATGGCGTCACTGATCCAGACGGATGCTTCCGGCTTAAATACCTATGCCCGGGATTACAAAGCCCTCTATCCCATCGCCGCCCGCTGCGGCGTGTTTGCCAAATCCGATATTCAGCCGCTGATCAACGAGGGCGCCACCCGCCAGGATCTGTCGGCCTCCATTTTCCAGGCCGTGGTGAATCAGACCATCTCCGGCTTGGCCTGCGGTAAGCCCATTCGCGGACACGTGGCCTTTTTAGGCGGTCCTCTGCACTTTTTGGATCAGCTGCGGGCCCGGTTTATCGAAACCCTGCACTTAGACGACGAGCACACCATTCTGCCTGAGAATTCCCATCTGTTTGCCGCCATCGGAAGCGCCCTTCTGTTCCACGAAACCCAGCAGACCACCCTGCAGTCTCTGGTGACGAAGCTGGAAAGCGACATCGTCATGGAGTTTGAGGTGGCCCGTATGGAGCCCCTGTTTGCAGATCAGGCCGCCTATGACGCCTTTTCGGCCCGTCACGGCAAAAGCCACGTGCGCACGGCGCCCCTTTCAGGTTACAAGGGAGCCTGCTATCTGGGCATCGACGCCGGCAGCACCACCACCAAAGCGGCCTTAATCGGCGAAGACGGTGCCTTGCTTTATTCCTTCTATTCCAGCAACAACGGAAGCCCCTTAAAGACCGCCATCCGGGCCATGGCTGAGATCGACGCCCAGATGGATCCGGAGGCCTATATCGCCTACGCCTGCTCCACCGGTTACGGCGAAGCCCTGTTAAAGAGTGCTCTGCAGTTAGACGAGGGCGAGGTGGAAACCGTTGCCCACTACTACGCCGCCCGCTTCTTTGATCCGGAAGTGGACTGCATCTTAGACATCGGCGGACAGGACATGAAGTGCATCCGCATCAAAAACAATACCGTGGATTCGGTGCTCTTAAACGAGGCCTGTTCCGCGGGCTGCGGTTCCTTTATCGAAACCTTCGCCAAGAGCCTGAATTATTCCGTGAAGGACTTCGCCAGGGAAGCCCTGTTTGCCCAGCATCCCATCGATCTGGGTACCCGATGCACGGTTTTCATGAATTCCAAGGTGAAACAGGCCCAGAAGGAAGGGGCTTCCGTGTCGGATATCTCCGCCGGTCTGGCCTATTCCGTCATCAAAAACGCTCTGTACAAGGTGATCAAGCTGTCCGATCCCGAGGATCTGGGCAAGCACGTGGTGGTTCAGGGCGGTACCTTCTACAACGACGCCGTTCTGCGGGGCTTTGAGCGCATCTCCGGCATCGAAGCCATCCGTCCCGACATCGCCGGTATCATGGGTGCCTTTGGTGCGGCTTTAATCGCCCGGGAGCGGTGCGAAGGCCGAAAGAGCGGCATGTTAAACGCCGAAGAGATCCGCGCTCTCACCTACGAGACCAGGCTTCGCCGCTGCCAGGCCTGCAACAACCACTGTGTGCTGACGGAAAACCTGTTCTCCGACGGTCGCAGTTTCATCTCCGGCAACCGCTGCGAGCGGGGTCTGGGCTTAGAGAAGAATCCGGAACACATCCCCAACCTGTACGAGTACAAGTACCGGCGGCTGTTTTCGTACAAGCCCCTCTCCTCTGTGGAGGCGAAATACGGCACCGTGGGCATTCCCCGGGTGCTGAACATGTACGAAAACTATCCCCTGTGGGCCACCTTCTTTGCGGCCTTGGGCTTCCGGGTGCAGCTGTCTCCCCGCTCCACCCGGGATGTGTACGAGCTGGGCATCGAGTCCATCCCCAGCGAGTCGGAATGTTATCCGGCCAAGCTGTCCCACGGACATATCCAGTGGCTGGCCAACCGCCACGTAGATTTTATCTGGTATCCCTGCATCCCCTACGAGCGGGATGAATTCCCGGATTCCAACAACCACTACAACTGCCCCATCGTCACCTCCTATGCCGAGAACATCAAAAACAACGTGGAGGATATCACCGGCGGTCTGGTGCGGTTTTTAAATCCCTTCATGGCACTGACGTCGGAAGAAATCATGACCGAGCAGCTGGTGAAGGTGTTTGCCAAGGAATTCCCCCAGATTCCCGCCGCCGAGGTGCGTCACGCGGCCCACGAAGGCTGGGTGGAAATGGAGATCTTCCGGGAGGATATGCGCGCCCAGGGTGAACATGTGCTGGAATACCTAAAGGAAACCGGCCGCCGGGGCATCGTCTTAGCCGGACGCCCCTACCACGTGGATCCGGAAATCAACCACGGTATCCCGGACCTGATCAATTCCTATGGCTTGGCTGTGCTGACGGAGGATTCCGTCTCCCATTTAGGGGAGCTGGAGCGGCCTTTGATCGTCATGGACCAGTGGATGTTCCACACCCGCATGTACGCCGCGGCCAACTTTGTGAAAAAGCAGGAAAACCTGGATCTGATCCAGCTGAATTCCTTCGGCTGCGGTCTGGACGCCGTCACCACCGACTGCGTGGCGGATATTCTGACCCATTCCGGCAAGATCTACACCTGCCTGAAAATCGACGAAGTCAACAACTTAGGCGCGGCCCGCATCCGCATCCGCTCTCTTCTCGCTGCCATCCGCGTGCGGGAGAAATCCATGACCGGGGAGCGGACCATCGTACCTTCCAACTTCCAGCGCGTGGTCTTTACCAAGGAGATGCGGGATGAATACACCATCCTGTGTCCCCAGATGAGCCCCATCCACTTCGAGCTTTTGGCGCCTGCCTTCCGCACCGCCGGCTACAGGCTGGAAGTGCCCGAGGTGCCCGCCCGGACCTGCGTGGATATCGGCCTGAAGTTCGTCAATAACGACGCCTGCTATCCCTCCCTGATCGTGGTGGGACAGCTGATGTGCGCCATCCAGTCCGGGAAATACGACATGAGCCGCACGGCCCTTTTAATCTCCCAGACCGGCGGCGGCTGCCGGGCCAGCAACTACATCGGCTTTATCCGCCGCGCTCTGGCAAAGGCGGGCTATCCGGACGTGCCCGTCATCTCCATCAACTTAAGCGGCTTAGAGCCCAACCCGGGCTTTACTCTCACGCCGAAGCTTTTGCAGCACGGCCTGTACGCCCTGATTTTCGGCGATATCTTCATGCGCTGTGTCTACCGTGTGCGCCCCTACGAGGCCGTTCCCGGATCCACGGACGCGCTGCATGACAAGTGGCGCAGGAAGGTGATTGAATTCATCACCCAGGACCATGTGCTCTCCCACCGGAAGTACCGCCAGATGTGCCGGGATATCATTCACGACTTCGATACCCTGCCCATCCGGGAGGATCTGGTCAAACCCCGGGTCGGTATCGTGGGCGAGATCCTGGTGAAGTTCCATCCCGCCGCCAACAACGACCTGGTGAAGGTGTTAGAGGCGGAAGGCGCCGAAGCCGTAGTTCCGGACCTGACCGACTTCCTGCTGTACTGCTTCTACAACACCAACTTCAAGGCCGAAAACCTGGGTGTCAGCAAGAAGAACGCTTTTGTGTCCAACGCCGGTATTTCCTTCTTTGAATGGCTTCGTAAGACCGCCCGGGAAGAATTTGCCCGCTCCCGCCGCTTTGTGCCGCCGGCCCGCATCGAAAAGACCGCGGAAGGCGCCAAAGACATCGTCTCTTTGGGCAACCAGACCGGTGAAGGCTGGTTTTTGACCGGCGAAATGGTGGAGCTGATCGAGCAGAACGTGCCCAACATCGTGTGCATCCAGCCCTTCGGCTGCCTGCCCAACCACGTGGTAGGCAAGGGCGTGATCAAAGCCATCCGCAAGGCCCATCCCGGTGCCAATATCGTGGCCATCGACTACGATCCCGGCGCGTCGGAAGTCAACCAGTTAAACCGCATCAAGCTGATGCTGTCCACTGCCAAAATGGGACAGGAAGCGGAACACGAGGCAGGACGCCGTCCCACCTACAGCGCGTAAAAATATCCGTTTTCCGGGGGAGTTATAATTGCTGTATATAAGAAAAAATCGGGCACTTTTGAGGTGCCCGATTTTTTCTTGCTCTCCACCCGCCTTTGAATTCATAGCTTCCGAGGGTGGTTTTTCTTGCTTTCTTACTTTGCCAATGCCAGCATCAGTTTGTTGCTGCGGGCAATGAAGGCCGTCATGGCTTCCGGTGCCAGGGGGTGATTGGCCAGGGTGGCCAGGTCATACAGGTGGCTGCAGAAATCCGGTACCATTTCGCCGTCTTTATGCTCTAAGATGTACTGCACCAGCGGATGGTTGACGTTTAAAATGAGGGTTTCGCCGCCGGCGTACATGCCGCTCATATCACCCATGCCGTACATGCGCATCATATCCTGCATGCGGCGGCCGTCTTCGTCCTGGGTCAGCAGGCCGGCCACGTCATGATTCTTGATGCGGGCCGCTTTAACCTGCAGGCCATCCTTGTTCAGGGCTTCCTTAAACACGCCGGAGAGGGTTTTTGTCTCGCCGGAAAGATCGCCGTCAGCTTCTGCCGTCTCCACCATGGTGTCGTTTAAGTCGGCGTCAATGCGCAGGAAGCGGTAGTTTTCGTTGCGCTGTTCCAGCTGGGTGATGAAGGAGCTGTCGATGTTGTGGTCTAAGATCACCGCATTTAAGCCCTGCTCCCGGAACAGATTGATGTACTGGCTCTGCTGCTTTTCGTCGGTGACGTAATACACCGGACGGCGCTTGTCTGCAGGTTCCGCATCGGCTTCGGCAGAGGTTCCATCCGCATTGACAACCTCGGCCTCTGCTGCCTTCTCTGCTTCATTTTCCGCAGTATCCGAAGAAATGCTTTCTGCATTGTCGGATCCTTCAGCGGCTGCATTTTCCGCGTTTTCTGCAGCGGTTTCTTCCTTCTTTTTGTCTTCCTTCTTCAGCAGTTCCGGAAGGGTGGTGTACTTGCCGTCGATATCCTTAAACAGGATGTAATCGTTCATGCGGTCGCAGAACTTGGTGTCCCGCAGGCAGCCGTACTTGATGAAGGGGCTGATGTCATCCCAGTACTTTTCGTAGTTTTCCTTGTCGGTCTTGCACATGCCGCTTAACTTATCGGCCACCTTCTTGGAAATGTACTCGCTGATTTTCGTGACAAAACCATCGTTCTGCAGGGCGGAACGGGATACGTTCAGCGGCAGATCCGGGCAGTCGATCACACCCTTTAACAGCATCAGATACTCGGGGATGACTTCCTTGATGTTGTCGGCGTTGCACACCTGGTTGTTGTACAGCTTGATGGTGCCTTCGATGGCATCGTACTCCATGTTGATCTTCGGGAAGTACAGGATGCCCTTTAAGCGGAAGGGGTAGTCCATGTTCAGATGGATCCAGAACAGGGGCTCTTTGTAGTCCATGAAGACCTTGCGGTAGAAGGCCTTGTACTCTTCCTCCGTGCAGTCCGCCGGGGTTTTCGCCCACAGGGGATGGATGTCGTTTAAGGCCACCGGACGCTTTCTGATCTTTAAGCGCTCTTTGGCCGGGGTGACCTCCACCATCTCCTTTTCGCCGTTTTCGTTTTCTTTCTCTTCGAATTTGGCTTCTTCGTGGATCTCTTCCACCACCACGTCGGTGTCTAAGCGGTCTTCCGCGTCAATGGTCTCAAAGGCTTCCGGCGCATTGGCCTTGTCCAGAAAGATCTCCACGGGCATGAAAGCGCAGTATTTCTCGATGATTTCCCGCACCCGGTACTCGTTGGCAAATTCCAGACAATCCTCATTTAAGTGCAGGGTGATGCGGGTTCCGATGCCCTCCTTGGTGCCATCGCCCATTTCGTAATCGGTACCGCCGTCGCAGCTCCAGTGCACCGGTTCAGCATCCGGCTGCCAGGACAGGGAATCAATCTCCACCGTATCCGCTACCATGAAGGCCGAATAGAAGCCCAGGCCGAAGTGACCGATGATCTGGTCTTCGCTGGCCTTATCCTTATATTTCTCCAGGAAATCCGTGGCGCCGGAGAAGGCGATCTGGTTGATGTACTCGTCCACCTCATCCGCCGTCATGCCCAGGCCGTTATCTTCCACCACCAGGGTCTTGGCTTCTGGATTCACCGTCACGTTGATCTTTGCCTTATAGTCCAGCGGAAGCTCGGCCTCGCCCATCATTTCCAGCTTTTTCAGCTTGGTAATGGCGTCGCAGCCGTTGGAAATCAGCTCGCGAAGAAAGATATCGTGATCGGAATACAGCCATTTCTTAATGACCGGAAAAATGTTTTCACTGCTTATGGAAAGACTTCCCTGTTTTGTGCTCATAATGTTGCTCCTTTGATGTAATTTCTATTTGCGGTTTCAAGACGTGAAGGTTTGAAAACCTGTTTAGCGTTTGACTTGGAATACGCTGCGCGTTTTTTACCACACTTATCTATTATAGGCATCCCAGAGAAAAAAGCAAGGGAAAATTAGCACTCTTTTTCAGTGAGTGCTAACAAAAGTAAGGCAAATGGAAAGCCCCTGTTTTCCAACCGGAATACAGGGGCTTGCGCGACAACATATGTGAGCAAATGCTCTTTTTTATTTAAGCGAAACCTTACAGGGTTACGCGGCCCGGATAATCGCCGTTTACAACGTAGTAAGCAGCCTTCTCTTCCGGCTTGATGTAAACCTTGATGTCAGCGATAGCCTTGCGCTTGTTGTTGGCCTTGAAATCAGCCTCAGCCTTGGCAATGACATCAGCAACATCGTACTGATCACCCCAGAACTCAACGAAGGAGGTCACGGTCTTCTCAGCCTTTACAGCCTTCTTCGCAGCAGCGGTGGTCTTCTTAGCGGCAGCCTTCACGGTCTTCTTCGCAGCTTCAGTCTTCTCGGTGGCGGCCTTCTTCACAGCTTCGGTCTTCTCAGCAGCAGCCTTCTTCGCTGCTTCGGTCTTCTCGGCAACAGCCTTCACAGCCGTCTCAGCCTTCTTCGCAACAGCCTTGGTCTCTTCAACCTTCTTCGCCGCTTCAGCCTTTACTGCAGTCTCAGCCTTCTTAACTTCCTCTTTGACTTCGGCAGCCTTCGCGACAACCTTTGTGTTCTTCTTCTCAGCCATTTCATAACTCCTTTCGGTTCATACAAACCATTATAAATGTGTGTAATATACTGTTTTTTATTTACAATTGTTATTATACACGCGAAAAGAAAAGTAGCAATGGCATTTTCGGTAATCTTTACCGAAATTTATTTGCGGCTTTGTGCATGTTGCACAAAATTTGTCGTAATTCAGCTATCAGAGCACGTCCCTACAAGCGAGAGAACTCTTCTGACCTTTATTATCCTTCTACAATCAGGATGCGTCCGTCCGGCAGGATGAACCCTGCTGGCTTTCTCACCCTTCTACGATGAGGATGCGTCCGTCCGGCAGGAAGAACAGCTCCGACATTTCCGACAGTTCTTCGTTGCTCATGCCGGTGATGTCCATCTCCTCGTCCAGATAGGCACGGGCTTCCTTTAAGGTTTTCACCACCACTGCCAGACAGTCGTCCAGGAATGCGTCCGCCTCTTCTAAGGTATCCGCCACCGGCTCATCAAAGAGCTGGGTCTGATGCTCCAGAAAGTATTCAAGAACTTTTTGATCATAAACGGCCATATTTTCTCCTCCGTGATCAGGTCAGCACGGCGTGTCACATATCGATCCCCTTCAGTTCCGGTTCGTCCGCCGTGGAATCCTCAATGATGTCGTCCGGATCCACATAGTCTTCCGGCTCGTATTTTTTCAGAATCCGAGCGCACAGGCTGCTGACATAGTAAACCGACACAATGGTGATGGCCAGCCAGGCCAGCGCCCACTGGGGGAAAAAGTAAATCAGAATCCAGGGGGCCACGGTGAGAATCAGGCCAAAGAACGCGTTGGGAAGATTTAACACCGCAATGGTCAGGGAGTTGTGCAGCCACTGGCGCTTGGTCACGGTAAAGCGGGCCAGCAGGGGCCATCCCATGAGAAGCAGCAGGCCGTATACGGCAGCCGCCACAATCACCACCAGAAGCATTACCCGCTGCAGCAGTCCCTCGGAGGCGCTGTACACAAAGAGGATGTCCAGAGCGATAAAGATTCCCACCACCAGGCACATAAGCCACAGGATCGTGGCCTGCTTAAAGTTGTCCTTAAAGGACTTGAAATAGCTTTTCGTCAGCTGGATCTGCTTGCCCCGCACGATTTTCATCGTGACATAGTACTTCGCCGTGGTGGCTGCGCCGATGGTGAAGATCGGCAGGCTGCAGATAAGTGCGAGAAAATTAATGAAGAGGATTTCCGCTGAACGGTTTAACACCGTCATCAGTTTTCCTTCCGGTGCGAAAAATTCCAAAAACATGATCTGACGCTCTTCCTTCCTATGCCTGATTACAAGTATCCGGGTTCCTGCGGCGCATCTGCTGTGTCCGCAAAAGATATACCGCAGACATCAACGTGGTTACTTCGCTTTTGCTGTGTCCGCAGGTGCAGCATTGCAAGAATCTGCATTCCTACTGCGCATTTTCCGTCTGCAGGAGATATTCCACAAAGGCGGGGGCCTCGTCCAGGTTTCTTCCGTTGGTTACGAATACCAGCCAGGCCGTATCGGGCTGCATGCCATACTGCTCAAAGATGGGCAGTCCGTCCAGCCGGATACCGTACAATCCGGTTTCATTCTGCTCGGTAAAAGCGTTGTAGCCTTCCGTTTCTTCGGTGCGGTCGGAAATGGACTCCAGAAGTTCCGCCGGAAGCACAGTGTCCAGTTTCACGTACAGGCCTTCATTTTTCAGGCCTTCGAAGGAGGTCTCGTCCAGGATCATGTAATCCAGATCCCTGTTCGCCAGCATGGTATAAAGTGACTGCCATGCATAGGTCTGGTCGAAGGATGCGCCCTCCACGTTGGTAAACTCCATGAAGTTGCCGGAGGAAAGCCAGATATCCTGCTTGCGGTACGTGCCTCCCACATGGGTCATGTAATCATCGGTAAGATAAGCTACCACTTCATCGTTGGTTTTCATATTCACCGTGGCGCCGGAGATGATCACATCCCGCTGGGCCAGGATAAAATTCTTTGTCAGGTTGATGACGGCTACGATAAAAATAACTGCCAATACCGTCTTCCACAGCCAGTAGGTGGTGAACTGTACGAAACGCTCCGGCCATGTCATGGATTTCATTTTGCGGATTTCCATCCGCAGGCCTTCAATAGGTCCGATTCCGTCTGCCATTGTAAGTCAATCCTTCCTGAGCATCTTCCAGGATAAAACGAATGGAAAATGCGTTATTCTCTAAAAAAGCTACGCTAATCACTGTATCAAAAGAGTATGAAAAACTCAAGAAATCCCCGTAAACAGAATGTGAAAAAAGTATAGGCACTTCATTTTACATCGTTGCAACGGCGCGTCGGCCGAAGCTGGGCTTTTCGGGCTTCAACTTGGGCTACATGCCCAAGGGAAGCGCTCATTTGAAGGCTTCAAGCCAGTTTATTTAACTATACTTTCATTCTTTCCCCGGAATATATCCCAGTCTCTGATACTCTCCCGGCGTGATCCCGGTATGCCTTTTAAACTGCACACCGAAATAACTCTGGGACGCAAATCCGAGAAAGTCGCTGACTTCCGCGATGCTGACGTTGGGATTTCGAAGGATTTCCGTGGCTTTGTCGATTTTTACACCCGTGACGTAATCCGTCAGTGCCACGCCCATCTCCCGCTTGAATTTCTTGGAGAGATAGCTGCTGGAATAGCCTACCTGCTCAGCCAGCTGCTCGGTGGTGAACTTTTCCTGATAGTGGAAACGAATATAGTCACAGCACTGGCGAATGGGGGCAGACAGAGCCTCGGAGGCATGACAGTCGTGCACGCGGTGGATGTAATCTTCCATCATCTGGTCTGCCAGTTGGCGCAGATCATCATAGGAATTCGCGGATTCAATTTCCTGAAAATAGTGATCGCACAGGCTTAAGGATGTTTCCGGAGACAGACCGCCGCGGATAGCCGCACGGCTGGTGAGCACGCAGGAAACCATAATCATATGCTGCAGCTGACGCAGGGTTCCCTGGGTGGACAGGATGCCCACTTTGCCGGTGATGGACAGACTGTGCAGCTCGGCCTGATAGTTCAGATTGCCGTCTTCCACCATCTGCATCATGCGCTGTTCCGCTTCCCAGGTGCCGTGACGAACGTTGTGATCTAACTCTCCTTCGGTTTCGATCCGGCTTAACATTTCGTCCTGATCCGCATTCAGATACTGTATGCGGGAGGCATTGATGGTTTCCCCGGTGATGTGCTTGTGGAGCATGATGATGTAATCGAAGAAATGCATCATGTAGACCGTGGGCACATGCTTTAAGGCATCGATCATCCGGTGCTTGATGGCGATGGGCAGCCGATGACGGGAAAGGCCGCGGTCCAGTTTGGGCAGGGAAATATTGTCGTAAAAGACAGGGCCGATGATATGCAGATAGCGGACCTGGGACGGGTGCTCCGGATCTCTTTCGAAAACGCAGCTCCAGATCAGTTCCATGGAGTCAGTGAGCAGTACCGGATGACGGCAGTCTCCGGAAGCCAGATGCTCACGCAGGGTGGGCATCTGGGTCAGCTCAAATAACGAAGAAAGATTGTAATCCATGGGAATCATGCTGTCTGTCATCTGCAGATCAGCATCATAGCGCCAGTAACAGATCGGATAGGTCGACTGAAACAGAGATATCAGTTCATCCGTAAAAGCGGAATGTTTGTATGACATGTGAATAAGTTCCTTCCCTCTCTCTGTAAAAAATCGAATTTTATTATAACGGATGTGACCTGTTCTGTCTACATTTTGAAAGAACGCCACGCGCATGGTTTCCATATACGAACGAAGGGAGACTCTTTCGAGTCTCCCTTCGGATTCTGATATGAATGTGTGGGACGCTTTAGCCCTTAACACCACCGAGAACCATACCTTTTTCAAGCTTGCTGATGAAGAACGGCAGAGCGATCAGGATAGGTGCCGTTGCGATAACGATAACGGCGTACTGAATCAGCCAGCGGTCGTAGTTCGGGTTCTGGGACTTTAAGAAGTCGGTTGTGGATGCAGTGTACTGCTTAACCCACAGCTGCAGCGGCCAGCAGTCTCTCTGGGTCGGAACATAGATGGAAGCTTCGAACCAGGAGTTCCACTTCATGATGGCGGAGTTGATGGCGGTAACCATCAGCATGCCCTTGGCCTGAGGAAGCAGAACCTTGAACAGGGTGTCTAAGTGGCCGGCACCGTCGATAGCGGCGGCTTCCACGTAGGACTTGTCAACAGCTGCGAAGGAGTTCGCAACCATCAGCATGAACATGGCGTTGGTGGCGCCGGGGATAATCAGAGCCCAGCGGGTACCGGTCATGCCCAGAGCACGGATAACCATGTAGGTCGGAACAGTACCGCCATGGAACATGGTGGTGAAAACGACGAACAGGGTGATCGCGGGCTTCAGCTTGGTGTCACGGCTTAAGATGTAGCCGCCGACGGCGTTCATCAGAAGACCGAGGGCGGTACCGCCGAACACGTACAGCAGGGTGTTCGCATAACCCATCAGGATGGAGGAGTCACGGAACAGCAGGCCATAACCGCCAAGATTGAAGCGGCCAATGGGAAGCCAGACAACGCCGCTGTGACCCAGCAGCTCTTTGCCGTCTGAGAACGATGACATCACAACGTGCCACAGCGGAACGATGGAGATCATCATGATGAACAGCAGGAACAGCATGATCAGGATATCGGCCAGCGTGCCCCAGAAACCAGGGTTCTGAACCATACCGGTTTTACCGGATTCACGCATCTTCGCAATTTCCTGCTCGAGTTTGGCATCAGCACGTTTTTTCTTCTGCTCTGCCATGAATTTTTTGAAATTATCTTGGAAGCTCATTCTTCTTTCTCCTTCTCTTTCATAAATCCGTCGATCACAGTGTTCGGTTTAGAACAGTGCGAAGTGCGTAGCCTTCTTATTCAGCCAGTTAGATGTCAGAAGAAGGATCGTACCGACGATGGACTGGAAGAGACCCGAAGCGGTAGACACACCGAAGTTCACGGTATCACCGAAAGCCATACGGTATGTATAGGTGTAAAGAACGTCCGCCACGGAGTAGGTCTTCGGCATGTACAGAAGAAGGACCTTATCCCAGCCGGCCATGAAAACGGTACCAACGGAAAGCGTCAGCATCATCATTGCCAGCGGAAGGATGGTGGGAAGAACGATGTGGATCACGCGCTGGAAACGGTTTGCACCGTCCAGAGCGGCCGCTTCCTTCAAATCGTTGTTAACGTTTGAAATGGCGGTGGTGTACATGATGGAGCCGTAACCGGCACCAACCCAGACGCCAATCAACGCGTATATGACCCAGAAAATAGGTATCTGTGTCTGCGCCAGCCAGTTCTGCTCCGGAAGACCGAAGAGTTTGGAAAGCAGCAGGGTGATCGGTCCCTTGTTGCCCAGAAATTCGATAACCAGGGCACACACAACAACGGCCGATACGAAGTTGGGCATGTAGGAAACGATCTGGGACAGACGGCGGTACGGACGAACACGGCACTCAGAGAACATAACCGCAAGGATGATGCCCGGGAAGAAGCCGAAGACCAGGTTCAGTACAGCCATGCAGACCGTGTTGCGGATGGCGGTGGGGAACTGCGCGCCGGTAAACAGCGTGACGAAGTTCTTCATGCCGACCCATTCGCTCCCGAAGAGGCCCTTGACAACCGAGTATTTCTCGAATGCCATCAGGATACCAACCATCGGGATGTAGTTGAAGATGATGTAGTAAACGATGAACGGAATGAAAAGGACGTACAGCGAACCATTCTTTCGCAGATCCTTTTTCCAGGTGACGCGTGGCGGTTTGTAGGTTTCCGCTTTCGGCGCCTTGACAGCAGTTTTAGCCATGTACCTTTCCCCCTTTTCTACCGGAACACACATCCATTCCGGCAAATCCAGCCCGACGATTGCTAAAACCGGCCCTCGATTTCCGTTTCCACAATCGTACCAACAATAACCGGCCTGTTTACAGGCCATGTTCTCATAGGCAGAGTTATGCCTTAAGAACATGTAAACATGATACCAAACCTGACGGAATTACTTTGTAACGATTTCGATTATCTTGTCAGAATTTAGTGCAAAACTTAAACGATACTTAATTAAATTTCACCGGCACCGATTCCGCTAATGCAAAGGAATACAGCCACACCTCTTCCACCGGCAGATGCCTGGATCGGGCAAGGGCGGAAGCATACAGTTTCATCTGCGCTTCATAGCGGCGAACGAGCTCGCTGCCCTCCGAAACCCGGTCGGTTTTGTAGTCTAAAAGCACGATATGTCCGTCTTCGATAAACCAGGCGTCGATGATTCCCTGAACGAAAATCATCTCTTCGTCTTCCCGGGGGGCCACCAGGGGCAGAAACTCCGACGGCGCGCCGCCCATAAAGAAGGGGGTTTCCTTAAAATACTGCCCCGCTGCCGCTGCCGCGTGCATCCGGGCGGCCAGATCCGAATCCAGAAACCGCCGGACGGCCGGACGGATCACCAGATCCGCCTGCTCTTTTGCCAGGCGTCCGCTCTCTTCCATCTGCTGCATCTGCTCATCTAAGCTGGTGCGGTAGTCCTCCCGGACAAAATCGAAGCATTCCATCACCCGGTGGGTGGCCGTGCCCCGAAGGGCGCCGTCGGAAGGCTTGCCCGAGGAAACCCACACCAAAGCGGCAGCTTCGTCTTCCTGGGTCAGTTCCATCATGCGGTGCTTGATTTCCGAAACCGAGTATTTCAGCTTATCGGCAGAGGAAACCGGCCAGGGATACGTAAAGGACAGACGCTCGGACAGGGCCTGGGTCATTTCCGGATCCGGAACCATTTCCGCCAGGGATGCCAGCAGATCCGTCCGTTCTTCACCGGTGCGGTCCTGTTCGCCGCAGAGGGCCGCCAGCTCCCGTTCGGAGGCATAACGCACCGTAAAGCCGCTGTGCGCACCGGCCTGCAGTGCCGCGGGCATCACCCAGTCCAGCATGCTGACCGCCGACCGCCGGGCATAGGCGGACAGAGCCTTGGGCTCCTGCCAGTCCTGCAGCCGCTTTTCCAGGTTTTTCCCGGTCAGATTTCCCGTCAGGATCAGCTTTTCCTTGGCTCGGGTCATGGCCACGTACAGCACGCGCATCTCTTCGCCCCGGGTGTCGGCGCAGATCCGGTCGGCGACACAGGCCTGAAAGACGGTTTTCTGCCGGGTGCGGGCCTCTAAATCCACGGCGGACAGGCCGATGCCCAGATCGTTGTGCAGCACCATGGTGCCCACAGAATCCATCAGATTGATTTTTCGGTGCAGACCGCCCACAAACACCACCGGATATTCCAGGCCCTTGCTTTTGTGGATGCTGATGATCTGCACGGCATTCTGGGCTTCCGCGGTCTGGGCCATACCGTAATCCGTGTCGTATTTGTGCATCTGACGGATGTACTGCATGAAATGATGCAGGCCTCGGTAGCTGGTGCTTTCAAACCGCACAGCCACGTCGGCCAACTGCTGCAGATTGGCCCGCCGCTGGGCTCCGCCGGGCATGGCAGACACCCAGGTCAGGTACCCGGTTTTCCGGTACAGCGCCTGTATCAGCGTGTGGATGGGCACGTCGGTCATGTCCAGACGCGCTTCTTTCAGCAGAGCGAAGAAGCCGTCCAGCCGCCGGAGAATTTCACTGCTGAGCATGTTTCGAGCAGCCGAATTCAAAAGTTCGGCCTCTGTTTCGGCGCCGGCGGCTTCCACCTGAACTCTCTCTTCTGCCCCTTCGGTGCCGGTGTCTGCCGCCGAATCCGACGGCAGTTCCTTTTCCGTCTCCGGATCCAGCCGCATCACGGCTTCAGAAAAACGCATATCCGCCGGGGCATTTCTTTTGATTTCCCACAGCTGTGCGTCGGTGAGCCCCACCATGGGGGATCGCAAAACCGCTGCCAAGGGGATATCCTGCAGCGGATTGTCGATCACCGACAGCAGGGACAGCATCACCCGGATTTCCGGCGCAGTGAAGAAACCGTCTGCCGAGGGCAGATACGCCGGGATGCCCATGTGCATCAGGGTGTCGGCGTATGATCGGCCGGCGGACTGGGGAGCCCGCAGCAGAATCACCGCGTCGCCGTATTTCATGGGCCGGCGCACCGTTTCGCCGTCCACCCGATCCGTAATGAGAAAGTCCGGATCCGCCATCAGCTGGCGAATGCGGTTTCCGATCATGACGGCTTCCGCCAGCAGCGTATCGGGGCTGCGGTTTTCTTCCTCTTCCGGGGCAGCATCCCCATTTTCCGCTAACTCGCCGTCCTCCTCCTGGCTCCCCTCTTCCGGGGTATCGGCAGAAAAGGGGGACGGAACGTCATCCTCGTCGCTGGAATAAGCCAGCAGAATCTCCGCCCGGTAGGCCGGACTCTCTTCCGGCTCGTAGCCCGCCGCACCGTAATAAAGGCGGGCCGGAGCGTCATATTCCACACCGCCCAGATCCTCATGCATGATCCGCTCAAATACCTGATTGGCCGCGTCCAGCACCTGGCGGCGGCTGCGGAAGTTTTTCGTCAGATCAATCCGCCGGGATTCGGCCTCCGGCTCGTGGGAGAAGGCGGCCATTTTCTCGGTGAACAGCTGGGGACGGGCCTGTCGGAAGGAATAAATGCTTTGCTTGACGTCGCCCACCATGAAGCGGTTGTGGCCGCCGGCGGGCAGTTTCGATACCAGGGTCAGAATGGCTTCCTGCAGGTCGTTGCTGTCCTGATATTCGTCAATCATCACCTCGTCAAACTGGGCCGCCAAAGCTTTTGCCGCCTCGGAGGGACCGCCCTCTTCGTCGGAAAGCACGGCCAGGGCAAAGTGCTCCATATCCGAAAAGTCGATGACGTTGCGCCGGCGTTTTTCCTCGGCAAAGGCCTTCAGAAAATCCAGAGCCAGCCGGCACAGCGCATCCACGAAGCGTCCGGTAAGGCCCATCTCCTCCCGAATCTGGGGCAGTGTGGCTGTAAAACGGCCAGCCAGGGCCGTCACCCGCTTCTTTAAGGCGTCCCGGCGGGATTTCACCTCTTCTTTTAACAGGGGATCCCCGGTGTATTTTTTCCGGGAAAGGCCTGCCCACTCCAGGCCGAACAGGGCCTGCTGCATGCTTTCGTAGTCCTGAGCTTCCGTCATGCGCAGGATCAAAGCTGCGTCTGCCGCCAGGGCTTCCATGTACATCCCCGGACCCTCCGGCAGAGATGCCAGTTCCTGCAGCCGGGCGTTTTCCATGGCAAAGGAATCCGCCTCGGCCCGGGCATTTTCGATCATCTGCAGCAGCCAGTCCGGTTCGGTTTCCGCTTCCCGCGCAAAGGTGTAGGGATCTTTCAAGCTTTCGATCCAGGCCGCGGGATCGGGCCGGCTGTCCGCCTTTTCGGCGATGGAAAGAAACAGGTCCGATACGGCGTTGTCCTGATTGATGCCGGAATAGGCTGATACCAGATCCAGAAAGTCGGGTTCCGCCGCTTCATACCAGCGGTCCATCACCTTTTTGGCCACGTCGGCCTTCACCAGGGTCATTTCCACCTGCTCCGCCACCCGGGCGTCGGGCTCAATGCCGATTTCGTCAAAGTGACTGCGCACCACCCAGCTGCAGAAGCTGTCGATGGTTTCGATGTGGGCGCTGTACACCAGCGCAGCCTGCCGCGCCAGACGGATGTCCTCCGGACGCTCGGCTCCCGCAGCGGCGATGGAGGCGGCGATACGGTCTTTCATCTCCCCGGCCGCGGCCCGGGTAAAGGTTACCACCAGGATGCGTTCGATATCCACCGGATGTACCGGATCCGTCACCCGCCGGGTGATACGCTCCGTCAGAACGGCGGTTTTTCCGCTGCCGGCAGCCGCGGATACCAGCAGGTCACAGTCTCTGGCATCGATCACCGCCTGCTGTTCGTCTGTCCACTCTACCCTGCTCATCTATATCTGCTCCATTTTTCGTCATGTATTTCCTGCTCCCCTGCCTTTTTACGGCAGTTCGGCATCATAAAAGCCATCCTTGTTTACAGATTTTCCTCCACAAACTCCGCAGCCCGCTCCATCCACTCGTCCTTTTTCATGGGCTTTTCGTCGCAGTACCCATACCCCGGCAGCCGCAGATCAAATCCGCACACCGCCCGATAATCGCAGTACTCGCAGCCGTTCTTCTTTTTCTGACGATAGGGGCGGGCCGGACGGCGTCCGGATACGATTTCGTTTCCCGCCGCGATAAGCTTCCGCCGCACAAAACGCTGTAACAGCTGCAGTTCTTCCTCGGAGGCCACCCGGGAATGGGCGTCCGGTGTACCGTCCTTCTTTAAGGTGACCCGGATGACGTCGGAGGGCACACCCGTGATTCCCTCATCCGCGTTATCCATAAGCTCTGCATCCATGGCCCGCAGAATCTCGGGCCGGCCGTTAATGAGGCCTTCGGGCCGCAGCTGGCGCAGAATATCCCCTTTGTGATCCGTCCCGGCCTGATCGGCGGAAACGGACAGAATGGGATCCGCGATGTGATAATACAAAAGCCCCGCCGGCCGCACGTCCCGTCCGGGATTGCGGGCCGCCATCAGCTCCGTGGCCGCATTCATATACAAGGGCAGCTGCAGCTGCCGGCCGTAATACACCGCGGTGTAATCCAGCTTGTGGGAGGAGGACTTGTAGTCCATGATTTTCAGGTACGTGGCATCCGGCCCTTCCCACACGTCCATGCGGTCCACCTTCCCGGAAAAACGCATGCTGTGGCCGCCCTCCAATTCCACCCGCATGGGGGCTTCGGATCCGAAGGACAGTTCGAAGGCCTGGGGCTCGAAGGAACTGCGGCGCACCTGCTCCGTCAATGCCCAGAAGGTGCGGTCCAAGGTGGCGCGCACCCGTTTCATGGCAAAGGACAGGCCTGCGTCCTCATGGGCCAGATAGGGAACCTCCTTTTCAATGGCCGCAGACAGCGCCCGGTCGGCGATGGCTTCGCTTTCTTCCTGGGACAGCACGTTCCAGGGCAGATTCCGGGCTTTCAGCTCTTCTGCGTAATTATAAAGGGCGGCGTGATACACATTGCCCAGATCCGGGGCTTCCAGGGCGTATTCCTTCCGCTCCCGCAGTTTCAGTTCATAATCCAGAAAATAAGCATAGGGACAGGCCGCAAACTGCTCCAGCCGGGACACGGAACTGGCCAGGGGAGAACCGCCGGAAGCAAAGGGGCCGATGCCTTCCGGGGCGGATTCGGACCGGGCCGCCGCCAGAAGCCGGCTTTTCTGTTCCGGAGTCGCCTGGGCGTACAGCGCGGTTAAAAGTCCGGAAACCGGTTCCCCCTCCGCCGCTTCCCGCATCCGGGCCGCCAGGGAATCCAAGGCCGGTTCCTCTGCGGATAAAAACAGCAGGGGATCGGCGGTTTCGGGATACTCTACCTGCAGACCATCAAACATGTTCTGCAGGGTGTGGATCAGATACGAGGGGGCCACTTCCTTCCCCTCGCCGTCAGCGGAGGGATAGGTGACCACCAGAAGATCCGACGGCCGGGTCAGGGTCAGATACAGATAAAACCGCTGCATGAAGCTTTTTTCCCGGTCCGTGGGGGCCAGTTCCCAGTCTGCGTCCTTTAGGGCCTGGCGCTCCGCCTGGGTCAGAAAGCCGCCGCTTCGGGTCACCGCCGGGATGGCGTTGTTGCCGGCGCCCAAAAGAAACAGGGCCCGGATGCCCTCCAGACGGGTGCGCTCCAGATCGCCGAGGATCACCGTATCCGCCGAGGCAGGAATGGAGCCGATGTCCATGGCCGCCATGCCGGATTCCAGCAGGGAAAGATACTCCGCCGCATCCATCACCTCTTCCGACAGCAGGGTGTCGGTTTTTTCCAGCAGTTCCGTCATGCGGCCGTAAATCTGCCGGCACACGGCGGCGTCGGTTTCTCTTCCCTGGGCATCCTTTCGCGCCGCCATCTCCTTTAGCTGCTCTTCGGCTTTGCAGGAAACCAGCAGATCCCGCAGGGCATCGGAAAAAACATGCACCGGCTGCTTCCCCTGACAGGCGGATACAAAAGCCGACAACAGATCCGCAAAACCGGCGCGGAAGGTGTCCGCCCGGGCCACATCCTCCGGGGTCATGCCCTGGGGCAGCCGTTCAAAGGTGCGGGTGTAGGCTCTCCACCCCCGGATGCCCGCCGCATAAATGTAGTTGTCAAACCGGTCGATCTGCCGGGGCTCAAATCCCGTCAGTCCGCAGCGCAGAAAACCCAGCACGCTTTCGTAGGAAAAGCCCTGAGCAATGAGTCCGAAGGCGCTTCGCACCAGCTCGGTCAGCGGATGATACAGCACCTCCGCCTTGCGGTCGCAGAACAGCGGAATGCCGTATTCGTCAAAGATTTCTTCCGCATAGCTGCCGTAGGAGGCCAGATCCGGGCACACCACGGCGATCTGCCGCCATCGATAGCCCTTCGTGCGCACCAGATCCCGCACCGAGGCCGCGGCAAAAGCCAGTTCCGAACGCAGACTGCGCAGGCGGCATAAGCGGATCTCATCCGCCGCTTCCCCGGTATACACGGCTCCCCGATCCCGGAACAGATTCTGCTCTAAGAAGGACAGTTTTCCGCCCTGCAGGAAACGGCCATCCATCAAAACGCCCGCTTCCTCGTGGCACCCGTCAATCCTGACCGGATCCATCACCGGACAGCCGCAGCGTTTTGCGGCCTCCGACAGGCGGCGGATCATGGTTTTGCTCATGGCAAACAGTTCCTGCTCTCCCCGGGACAGAAAGGCGTCTTCCGCCGGATCTAAGGTCACGGCCACCGTCACCTCCCGGGCCAGGGAAAGCAGCTGCTCCATCACGTCCATCTGCAGCGGCGTAAAGCCGGTAAAGCCATCGCAGAATACGGTGAGATTCTTCGCGTACCGAGACTGGGGGATGTGCTCTGCCAGCATGGCCAAAAGATCTTCCGCCGTAATAAAACGCCCCTCCATCGCCTGCAGAAAGCCGCGGTACATCACAAGGATGTCCGCCTGGCGCATGGCGAAGGAAGGGCTGATGCCCGGCGTTTCGTTCATCTGGGCCACGTCGTCCGGAGTGATCCGGTACTGCATGAATTCGGTGAGCAGAGACTTCATCTCGTCGATGTAACCCGGCCGGCGCAGCAGTCCGCGCAGATGTCCCAGCTCGTCTTCGTGTTCCGCAGCCACCTGGCGAAGCAGCAGGTTTTTGCCCGTGTCTTCCAGGATGGTGGCGGTCTGGATGCCCAGCTCGTCAAAAACCCGGTAGGCCAGCCGGTTAAAGGACAGCACGTCCACGTTCATGATGACGTGATCCGGGTGACGGCGGGTGATTTCGGCCTGTGATGCCATGGTAAACTGCTCCGGCACCAGCAGCAGGTAATTCTGCTGCGGGTGCGCAAGGCTTTGCCGGATGATTTCGTTATACATGCAGTGCGTTTTTCCGCTGCCCGCACTGCCGGTAAAAAAGGTTAAAGACATGGCGGTTTACCCGATTCTGTTGTATCCCTTTCCCACGAAACGGGAGGAATCAATAAAGTCATACGGCGTCATCTGATAAACGTAGTAGTTCAGCCAGTTGGTGTAGATGGCGTTGGACTGGCTGCGCCAGCGCAGCAGGGGCCGCTGAGTGGGATCGTTGTTGGGATAGTAATTTACCGGAATGTCGGGGTTTAAGCCCTTGTCCAGATCCCGGTGATATTCCTTATCCAGGGTCATGCGGTCGTACTCGAAGTGGCCGAACACAAAAATCTGGCTGCCGTCCGCATTCATGCAGATTAAAATGCCCGCCTCTTCGGAATCGGACACCACCAGAAGATCCTTGCAGGAGCGGATGTCCTCCCGGCGGCATTCCGTGTAACGGGACACCGGTGCCCAGTACACGTCGTCAAACCCGCGCACCAGAGGCACTTTGCGGTTTTCCACCTGCTGGGGGTAAATGCCGGAAAGTTTCTTTTCCAGGGGATACTTCCTGATGCCGTAGTGGTAGTAGACACCGGCCTGAGCGCCCCAGCAGATGTGCAGGGTGCTGGTGACGTGGGTCTTGCTCCACTCCATGATGTCGCACAGCTCATCCCAGTAGTCCACCTCTTCAAATTCCACCTGCTCCACCGGAGCGCCGGTGATGATCAGACCGTCGTAGTTCTGATCCTTGATGTCGGAAAAACTCTGGTAAAAGTTGTTCAGATGGGATTTGGACACGTGGGTGGGACGATGGCTTTCCGTGGCAAGAAAGGTCACGTTCACCTGCAGCGGCGTGTTGGACATCAGGCGCAGCAGCTGCAGCTCCGTGTCTTCCTTTAAGGGCATCAGATTTAAGATGGCAATCTCGATGGGACGCATATCCTGATGCAGAGCGCGGTCCTCGTCGATGACGAAGATGTTCTCCCGCTCTAAGATATTCTTGGCCGGCAGATCGTTCTGTGTGCGAATGGGCATAGTTTATAATCCTCTGCTAATAATCTATATTACTTTTACGGTTACTGATTTATGGCAGCCAGCAGTTCTTCCTCGGACATCACCGGGATGCCTAAGGCCTGGGCTTTGGTCAGCTTGCTTCCGGCGGCTTCCCCGGCCAGCAGGACGTCGGTTTTTGCGGAGACGCTGCCCGTCACCTTTCCGCCGTGGGCTTCGATGAGGGCGGCGGCTTCCTTGCGTCCCATGGTGGGAAGGGTGCCTGTGATGACGAAGGTTTTGCCGGCAAATTCGGCTCCGGCGGATTCATGTTCGGCGGCTTTCATGTTGACGCCGGCGTCTGCTAAACGCTTTAAAAGCTCCGTATTCCGGGGATCCGAGAAGTATTCCCGGATGGCCGAAACCGCCGCCGGACCGATGTCCGAAACCGAAAGCAGCGCCTCTTCGTCCGCCGTGGAAAGGGCATCGATGCTGCCGAAGGCATCCATCAGTCCCCGGGCGCCTGCCCGTCCGATGCCCGCAATGCCTAAGCCGCACAGCAGGCGGTCGGCATCGTTTTCTTTGGATCCGTCAATGGCGGAAAGCAGGTTGTCTACCCCTTTTTCCCGGCCCACCAGACCGGTTTCAATCAGCTCGTCTCGGTGCTCCGCCAGGCGGTAGATATCGCTGATGTCCGACAGATAGCCGGCGCGGCACAGCTTTTCCACGTTGGACGCCCCTAAGCCCTTAATGTCCATGGCCTCGCGGCTGGCAAAGTGGATCAGATGCCGCTCCCGCTGGGCCGGACAGGCGGGATTGGTGCACAGGATGTTGGCCGTGCCCTCTTCCCGGTGGGTTTTGGCGCCGCACACCGGACAGGTGTCGGGAATGCGGTAGCGCACCGTTCCTTCCGGACGCTTCTCTTTCACCACGGCTTTGATCTTGGGAATGATCTCGCCGGATTTATATACCAGCACCGTATCGCCGATGCGGATATCCATTTCGTCGATGAAATCCTGATTGTGCAGGGTGGCCCGGGACACGCTGGTTCCGCACAGGCGCACCGGGGTAAATACCGCGGTGGGGTTCACCCGGCCGGTGCGGCCCACGGACAGTTCAATGTCTGTAAGCACTGCTTCCTTCTCTTCCGGCGGATACTTGTAGGCCACGGCCCAGTGAGGCACCTTGGAGGTGGTTCCGGCGGCCTCCCGATCCGACAGGCGGTTCAGCTTGACCACGGCGCCGTCGATGTCATAGCCTAAGGAACCCCGCTGTTCGCCGATGGCGCAGATGGCGTCCCACACCTCTTTGGCCGTGCGGCAAAGCACCGGACGCTCAATGGTGCGGATGCCCTGGCTGTGCATGAAATCGTAGGCCTCTAAGTGGGTCTGAAACTCCATGCCCCGCACCTGCTGCAGGTTAAAGATGAACATGCGCAGACCCCGTCGGTCCACGATGGTGGGATCCGTCTGGCGCAGGGTTCCGGCGGCGCAGTTGCGGGGATTGGCAAACAGCCGCTTTCCCAGCATTTCCTGCTCTTCGTTCACCGCTAAGAAGGCCTCTTCCGACATGTACACTTCCCCGCGGATTTCCAGATATTCCGGTGCGGAAGGGAGCTGGGCCCGGACATCGGGGATGCGCAGGGCGTTGGCCGTCACATCTTCGCCGAACTGAATGCCGTCACCCCGGGTTTCGGCCATCACCAGCCGGCCGTTTTCATAGCGCAGGGTCATGGACAGGCCGTCGATCTTGTATTCCACCACGAATTCGGGATCGCCGAAGGTCTGGCGCATCTCGTTGACGAAGGCGTCTACCTCTTCCCGGGAAAACACGTCCCGAAGGCTTAACATGGGCACGTTGTGGCGCACAAGAACGCCGGCTTCCCGCTTGGCTGTACCGCCCACCTTCTGGGTGGGGGAATCCGCCGAAACCACCGAGGGAAAAGCCGCCTCAATGGCCCGCAGACGGCGCATCAGAAGATCGTACTCGTAGTCCGTGATTTCCGGTGCGTCCTGATTGTAATACCGGTCGCTGTGATAGGCGATGGTTTCCCGAAGGGATGCAGCCTGAAGGGTTGCTTCCTCTTCCGTTTCCGGCAATGTGTAATTTTCCTGTGGAGTTTCCATTTTGTTCGTTTCCTCCCCTAGAGAAAACTGTGATTAGAATTCACGTCTTTGCGTGTCAGCATTGAAATCTCTTCGAAGGAAAGTTCGCGCCACTGCCCTTCTTTTAGATCTCCCAGCGTCAAAGCGCCGAAGCGGATGCGCACCAGATCCGTTACCCGATATCCCAGTTCCTTACACATTCGCCGGATCTGGCGGTTGCGGCCTTCCTGCAGGATGATGGTAAAGCTGCGTTCCCCGGTCTTTTTCACCTTGCAGGGGGCGGTTTTCACTTCCAGTTCCGAAAGCCACACCCCGGTCTGCATGCGGCGGATAAAATCCTCCGTCACCGGGCGGCTGACCGTCACCTGATACTCTTTTTCATGACCGAACCTGGCGTGGGTCAGGCGGTAGGCCAGATCCCCCTGGTTCGTTAACAGCAGAAGGCCCCGGGATTCCTTATCCAGCCGGCCCACGGGGTAAATGCGGGATTCGTAGCCGATGTAATCGATGACGTTCTGTTTTTCCCGCCGTTGTGCCGTGCAGACGATGCCCGCCGGCTTGTTGAGCATCAGCACCACCGGCGCCTGCTCTTCGCCCACCGGCTTTCCGTCCACTGAGACGGTATCTTCGGGGGAGATGGTCATGCCCACCGCTGCGGTCTGTCCGTTGATCTGTACGCGGCCCGCGGCGATGCGCGCGTCCGCTTCCCGCCGGGAACAGACCCCCATACGGCTTAAATATTTATTCAGACGTTCCTTTTCTTCCATGGCTTACGAATGGAAAAACCCGCATTTCTGCGGGTTTTCGCGTTTTGTCCTGTCTATATCCGGGATCAGTCCAGAAGGAATTCCGACTTGACGTAACCCTGATAGATGTTCTTGTAGGAGACCTTTGTCCATCCGTCGATGGAATCTTCCAGCACCGTCAGCTCTTCGCCGGCGTAGGCCGTAGCCACCTTTTCGGAATCGGCGCTGCGCTCGGAGCGGATGTTTAAGGCATCGGTTAAGCGGATCACATCGCCGATGTTGATGACGCTGCCTTCCGGCGCCACTTCACCCAGTTTTTCGGAAAGCACGTATCCGCGGCCTTCCCCGTAGGCGATCTGCGACCAGCCGTTGGTGGAATTGTACTGTTTCACAGCGGAACCCTTGGCTAAGGTGCCCAGTTCAGCGGAATCTTCCGCAGCGGATTCGCGAACGCTGACGGTTTCCTGCAGATACAGGGTAACCGCCGCCGCTTCTTCTGCGGCCCGCAGCTGTTCCTGATAGACGCCCACCCATCCGTTGATGGTATCCTGCAGGGTCACGGTGACGAATTCCTGCAGAAGGGGATCGCTTTCATAGGCTTTGGCCAGTTCAGCGTCCACCTTTGCCTGCTTCGCCGCCATCTCTTCGCTGCCCCGGAAGGCGGCCAGCATGGAGGTGACCGTGGCGTCCGTGGGGAACTCGGCGTTGGCTAAGTTGAAGCTGCTGTAGGTGTTGTCAATGTAAAGGCTGCCGTCTTCCGCCCGGCGCACCACATAGGATTCCAGCTGCGGTGCGGAGGTGCGCTGACCGGCGAAATCCACTTTGCTGGAAACGCCCACCAGCCAGGAACCTTCGGTGTCGCCTTCCGCCGTGATCACGGATACGTCCACAAAGCGGTCCACAGAATCGCTGATGTACTGAATGTAGCTCTTTTCCATATCGGAAACCGGATGCGCCACTTCTTCCAGGCGGGCCGTATCGCCGCTGGCCCGGTAGGAGTAGTAGGTTTCCATCAATGTGCGGATATCTTTATTGGTGCGGACGGCTGCGGCGCTTTCACCGGTACCGAAGGCCAGCAGAATGGCCATCACCAGGCCGACTGCGCAGGCACTTACGATTTTGCGGTTGGTATCGCACCACACCAGAAAGGTTTCAAGGATGGATGCGCCCTCCTTCTCGCTGCGCCGATTGTAAATCTTTTCCATGGAGATCCCCTTTCCGAAAAAGCAGAAACCTCTGTATAGCAAACACGCCGCGGCAGGGATGCCGGGCGTTTACCTTTGCTCATTGCTTCGTTTATGACAGTGTAGACGACAGGATTCGAACCTGCGATCTTCGGAGTCGGAGTCCGATGCGTTATCCAGCTACGCTACGCCTACAAATACGGCAGGACGAATCCCGCCGCACAACGATTAGTTTAACAAACAACCCTGACAAAGTCAACGGCATAGAACAGGTTTTCGCCGCAGATGTTTTTGTCACTGCTGTTTTCGCCGCAGATATTTCACCCCAAAGCAGGGGTTTTTCTGCGAAGATTCATCAGCCCTGCAGACCCCGGGCCTGACGATCCATGTCTTCCACCACGATGTCGTAGATTTCTCCTAAGGAACGGCAGTACTCCAGCACCTTCCAGGGCTCGTTGGTGTGGAAGTGAATCTTAATCAGATCCTCATCGCCCACGGCCAGCAGGCAGTCGCCCTCAAAATGGGTGTTGAAGTAATCGTTGATGGCATCTTCGTCCAGTCCTTCGCCTTCAATCAGAAGCTGGGTGTCATAGCGGAATTCGATGGGTTCCATGATAACTCCTTTTCTACTGTGTGTAAAAACGCAGGAATCGGCGGATGCAGAAACATCCGTCTGCCGGCAGTCCTCCCGAAAGTGCCTCTTGGGGAAGGCCGCAGCTGGTATCCGTTTACTCGCGGCCGTCCCAGCAGTAGGTGCAGAGGCTTTCTCTGGGAAGTCCGCAGCTGGCGATCAGGTCGTCGAGACGGTTGTAAGCCAAGGATGTGAATTTCATCCGGCGGCAGATCTCGTCTTCCATGGCATGATAGCGCTCGGAATCGGGATTGAGATAATCATTTAATAAGGTGTGCTCCGCGTCTTTTCCTTCGATGTCGCAGATAACCTGACGGGCGATCAGCTCCATTTCAGAGGTGGACCGGGAGAAATTCAGGTATTTGCAGCCGTACATGATGGGCGGGCAGGCCGGGCGCACATGCACTTCCCGGGCACCGCAGTCGTACAGCAGTTCTGTGGTTTCCCGCAGCTGGGTGCCTCGCACGATGGAGTCGTCGATCAAAAGGATCCGGCGGCCATCGATGAGCTCATGCACAGGCACCAGTTTCATCCGCGCGATCAGGTTGCGCTTCTTCTGCATGGTGGGCATGAAGGAACGGGGCCAGGTGGGCGTGTATTTGATGAAGGGCCGGGAGAAGGAAACTCCCGACGTATTGGCGTATCCGATGGCGGCAGCCGTACCGGAATCGGGAACACCGGCGGCGATATCCACATCCCCGCGGCCCATATGGTCGCGCAGAGCCATGCGGCCGCCGCTGCGGTAACGCATCTCTTCCACCGCCAGACCTTCATATGCGGAAGAAGGATAGCCGTAATACACCCACAGGAAGGTGCAGATGCGCATCTTCTTTCCGGGAGCCGCTAAGGTGGTGCAGCTTTCCGGCGTGATGACCACGATTTCCCCGGGGCCCAATTCCTTGCAGTCCTGATAGCCTAAGTTCAGATAGGCGAAGGATTCGAAGGTGGCGCAGTAGCCCTCCGGCTTTTTGCCGATGATCATGGGGGTGCGGCCGTATTTATCCCGGGCACAGTAAATGCCCTTGGGAGTCAGCACCAGAATGGACATGGAGCCGTCAATCATCTCCTGGGCGAACCGGATGCCTTCCACCAGGTTGGCCCGGCGGTTGATCAGTGTGGCCACCAGCTCGGTTTTGTTCAGTTCGCCGGTGCTCATTTCCTGGAAATGGGACACGCCTTCGGCAAACAGCTTCCGGACGATTTCGGCTTCGTTGTTGACCTTGCCCACACACACTAAGGCGTAGGTGCCGTGGTGGGAACGGATGATCAGCGGCTGGGGATCGTAATCTGAGATACAGCCGATGCCCATATAGCCTTCCATCTGGCCGACATCGCTGTCAAATTTGGTGCGGAACGGGGAGTTTTCAATGCTGTGAATCGCGCGGTCAAAGCCGTCTTTTCCATATACGGCCAGGCCTGCGCGACGGGTACCAAGATGAGAATGATAATCTGTGCCGTAAAAAAGATCAAAAACACAGTCTTCCTTCAGTGCAGACGCGAAATATCCGCCCATGGGCCATCCTTTCTGTATTGCAATTTTCCGGCGATGTAATCATAACACAGGAAGCCGGCTTCATAAAATAAAAAATCGGCGGGAATTCCGCCGATTCATTATGCAAATTTACTCTTTTTCCAGGGGTTGGACGTGCTTTTCTGCGCACACGCAGCCCCCGAGGATGAGACTCTTTTGATCTGCCGATACACGAAGTACGCCACCGGGCTGGGACAGGGACAGGGATACCGCTTCCTTCGTTTTTGAAAACATCCACGCACCCACGGCTGTGGTGCCGCTGGCGCAGGAACTTTCCCAGAAAAGAGTATCCGCTTCCGGCACGTACACCAGGGGATCCAGACGGCCGGCCCTGACATCAATAAACATGAGGCCTAAGGCATCCGCCCCCAGGGTTTTGCACCAGAGGGGCGCCAGACGCTGGGCCGCTTCCCGGGTCAGGGTCACGTTTTCCGTATCCAGAATCACATGGGAAATACCGGCAAAACGCACCACGGAAAAGGCGCGGATTTCCGGCTGTGAGTCAGCTGTCTCCGTACTCAGCTGCACCTCCTCCACGCTCTCGGGCAGAGGCATGTGCACCCGGCCCGAATAGCGCGGGCCGCCCGTTTCCCGTGAAATCTCCACCATCACCGGCGCATCCGCTCCGCTGACAAGCACCCGCACCTTGCCCTGATCCATCTCCTGTTTCATGGCGTAAAGCGCAGCCGCAGAAAGGGTGGCGTTTCCGCAGAATTCGCCGCCGGCCATGCGAAGGCGCAGATGGGCACCGGCAGCCCTGGCAGCATCGTCTTCAAAAAACACGAAACCCACCTGTTCCGCCCCCGGCTCTTCTTTCATCACATCTTCCGCCAGGGCAGCAAAGGGAGCATTTTCAGGCATACCGTCCCCTTCCACGAGAAGGGTGATGTTTCCCGTGGGATTCATGCGCCAGTAGCGCAGCGGGGTTTTCGTTTCCGGGATGCCGGCCATGATCTCTCCTGTCGATGGGTCGTTTCTTAGGTTTCGCTCTTCAGCGGGTATGGGTTTCCGCCTGGATTTGGCAGCTGTCCGTCTTACCGCTGATAGTTCTTCAGGAACTGCTTCGTGCGCTCCTGCTGGGGATTTCCGAACACTTCTTCCGGATCCCCCTGTTCCACGATGACGCCGCCGTCCATAAAGATGACACGGTTGCTCACCGCCCGGGCAAAGGGCATTTCGTGGGTGACCACCACCATGGTCATCTTCTCGTGCGCCAGCTGGCGGGTGGGCTTTAAGACTTCGCCGGGAAGTTCCGCATCCAGGCCGCTGGTGGGTTCGTGAAAGAACAGAATGTTGGGATTCATGGCCAGGGC
>JAZPYY010000044.1:0-34220 GCA_045544375.1 Shuttleworthella sp. | reverse complement strand
GTGGTCACGCTGGGCAACCGACAGGATTTTGAGCTGGCGCTGCGCAGCCTGATGGCGGCCAGAGACGGGCCTCTGACCCCGATCCCGGAAAGCCAGGGCGCGACCGTGCTGACCGTGTTCAACTGGCCGCGCATCCACGCCCATCTGGCGCACTTCCCGGAGGAGGAGCGCGCGGCGGAATTCAAGCGCTTCACCGCCGTCCGGGAGAACTACATAGACATGCTTGTGCTGCTCTCCCGGGGGCCGTACAGCCACGTGGACGCCGCCGCTGTGGGCGAGACGGAGGAAGAATGGCTCGGTCATTCCGACACCATCCGCCGCTTTCACGAGCTGACCCACGTGATCTGCCGCAGGCTCTACCCCGGCGACATCGCTCCCATCCGGGACGAACTGGTGGCCGACGCGGTTGGCCTGTATGCCGCCTATGGGTGCTTTGACCCGGAGACGGAGAAGCTTTTTCTCGGCATCCGGGACGGGCGCTATGTCGGCGGACGGCTGGGAAACTACACGGACACACCGGAGGCTCTGACCGCACCGGTCTGCGCCGCCCTGGAGCGGATGCTGGCCACGATGGAAGAAGAAACGGGAACGGAGCCCTTTCTCCTCATTCCCGCGCTGATGAAGGACGCGGACATGGGAGAAACGAAGACACAGACAAGGAGGAATACACCATGAGCAAGGAAATGGATATGGAACTGGACTTCGACAAGCTTGAGCAGGTCAGCGGAGGCGGCCAGCTGCAAGACCTTATCAACAGGATCGTAAACTCCGGAAAATCCCCCGAATACAAAGCGATCCTCAGGACCCAGGGAAAAGCTGCCGCTGCTGCCGCGTGCTGTGCGGACTTTCCGGAACTGTGCGGCTTCTGCGCCGCAGCTGTCACGATGCTCAAATAGGCCGGGAAGACCGTTTCGATGGATGAGACTGACCATGTATAGAATCTGTGAAAATCCTGCTGAGGGGAGAAAGCTCACGCTTGCCGAGGATGGCGATCTGTGCGTCTATAAAGACGCACAGTGGCAAAGGCTTGGCTTTAACGAGCGCTTTGCCGGGGAGTTCCCGTCCTGCACCTTTCAGGATATCCTTTACGCCCGGGATGATTTTTATGCCGCCGGTACAGCGGACGACGGACAGGCTGTGCTTTATTCCTCTCTCAACGGAGAGCTCTGGACACCCGTGAATCTGACAGAGCAGCACTATTGGGAGGAGAAGGGGCGGCTGCCGAAGGGCGGCGCCGTGAAGCTCTTTTTCGAGCCCTGCATGGATCAGATCCTGCTGGTCAGCGCCGGCGGGGACGTGGCGATCCTTCCGGAGTGTCCGAAATGCGTGAAGATCCTGCATCTGACAGACCGCAGGGTGACGGACGCGGCCTATGAGGATCACCGGATGACCTTCACCTATGAAAGCGGAGAAACCGAAACCTTCTCTCTGGCCACCGCTGACCGGATCCGGGTGTCGCTGAGCTTTGTGAAGGAGGCCCTCGCCAAGGGCGGCGAGCTGATCGACGTCCGTCCGCAGCACCGGCGCCTCGCCGAGGGGCCGATCCCCTGTACCGCCGCCGTTGATCCCGAGGAGCTGGACGATTACCTGCAAAACAAGGATCCGGATACGCGGCTGTTTTTTATCTGCAGCTTCGGGACCGTCGCCGACCAGGCGACCTGGCATGCCTATCGCCTGGGCTTTCACAATGCCCGCTCTGTCGGCGGCTGGCACAAGGGGATGCATATCGACTGACGCGGCGCGGCGAGAGCGGCGCCGAGCTCCAGGGCATGCTGTAACGATACAGGAGGACAATATGATTTCATTACGAGGACCGAAGCTGAAAATAATCGCCGCCATGCTGGCGGCGATCTGCCTTGCGGCGGGGATCTATCTCACCTTTTTCCGCTCGCAGGGCTTCGTGAAAACCACGGGCACCATCATATCGCTGCGGGAGGACACAAGCGGCGACAGCTCGGTATACTTTCCCACGGTGGAGTACAGCGTGGACGGAAAGGCCTACACCGGCGAGCTGGACACCGGCAGCGGCTCCTATAAGGTCGGCAAGACCATAAAGGTCCTGTACGATCCCAATGATCCCTCGGTCGTGCACGACGGAGGGGGCGTGGGCATCTACCTCATGGTCATAAGCACCGTGATCCTTGCTGTAGTGATCTGGTCCACCGTTCAGAAAAAGCGAGGATTGAAGCAGCTGGAGGAGCAGCACGCGCTGCATGGCGGCGCCGGTCTCGCTCCCTCTGTGAAGGGCGAGGAGCGCGAGCTCTACTTCCTGTCGGATACCGGCACGGCAAAGGTCGGCCACCGCATCGAGGACAGACAGCGTCGGGTGCTGTACGAGGCGAAGATGACGAAGTTCAGCCTCACCTCGCCCTACGGCTTTGATTTCATCGACCATGAGCACGGCCGCACCACGCCCCACCTGGTGGGTCATGAGGAGGAATCGGAGTATAATTCCTTCCTTCTGGACAGCAACTATACCTTTGAGCTGGACGGAGTGGATATCTGGAAGTACCTGAAAAAGAACGGGATCGACGTGCAGACCGAGCGCATGGACGGCGCGGTCTGGCCGCGGTATCGCATCTCACGCGACGGCGAGGAGATCGCCGTTATGGAATCCAGCAGCCAATACGTCCACGAGGAGGACACCGCGCAGCACAGCGTCGCGAGCAAGCTTGCCGTTCCGGGCTTTTACCGCATCCGGACGCGGGAGGAAAACCTGGATGCGGTGTTTTTGACGGCCATGGCCTTCGCACGCAGCCGCGCCCTCAACGACGAGGGCGGTACGTTTGGAAAACAGATCCGGTCAAGCCTCGGCAAGAAATAAATGATATCTGGTGTGTTCACTTGCCCGAAACGAACAATGTGATTTTGGGATCCCTGTTTCAACGGAGTATCTCAGGCGGCAGCATGGCTGAACAGTAAATTATTATGAACAAGCAGATAGATGACCGATTCAAGACATGGCGTGACGGCGGCAAAACCCTGTTTTTTGCGCTTATCGCCGAGATGGATCTGGTGGTCAAAAACTTAATCAACATCTTTTTTATCAGCCGGTTTCTCGGTTCGGAGGGTGCGGCGGCGTACGAGATCGTGATGCCCTGCATAATGGTCGCCAGCGCATTCGTCGCCCTGGGCTATAACGGCGTACAGGCGATCTGTGCCAAGGACTACGGCGCAAGAGATTTCGAAGCCTTTGAGCGACATAAGAATGCGGGTTACACATGGATCCTCCTCGTGATGTCCATTTTGACCCTGCTCTTTGCCGTGTTTCAAACGTCGATGCTTGACATTCTCGGCGCAAATGAAGGAAGCGAAGCCCTCGCGCATCTCAGCCGGGAGTGTTATTCGCTGTTCCTGCTGAATTTTTTACCACAGGGGCTTTTCAGTATAGCAAGCTGTCTCCTGTTTTTTGAGGAGCGGCGGAAGCTGCTCATAACGAACCTCATTCTTTACGGGATCATGCTTTCCGGCTGTGTCATTGTTACCATTGCAAATCCATCCATGGCAGGCTATATGACGATAAACCTCGTCGGCGTAGCCGCCGCGGATCTCTATATTGTCCTATCCACCTTTGTGCCTCGCCGCAGGACCTCCCGGGCAGCCTTTACCGCGCTACGGCTTCGGCCTGCAGACATCCGGGACGCCTTTTTCACGGGTCTTCCGGACTTCATGGAATATGGCTTCGTGGGCGTTCTGTATCTGGTGGAGAATCTTTATCTGCTCTCGCGTTTCTCGGAATCGGTGATTGCGGGCATCGGCGTTTTTGAAGCAATCGACAATTTCCCGGAAGTGATCTGCGTTGGCTTCAGCTTTCTGGTGACTACGGTGCTGGGAGAGCGGGTCGGAAAGCGCATCAGCATGTCCCTTGAAGAGGACGGTAAAACGGCAGACAGAGAGCTCCACGACGCCGCAAAACGCCTCACCAAAGGAGGCGTTCTTGGCTCTGCGCTGATCGCGGCGGCACTGCTGCTTTCGGCTCGCCCGCTGACCGGCCTTTTCCTCACAGGAGACGACCCGGTGGCTGTGAGCAGTGCTGTCTGGCTCACCGTCTCCTGTGCGCTCGGCTTTGTGTTCTATATGCTCAATTCCGAGTTGGTTTGCTATTACAAAATAGTGGGTGCTTACGGTCAGGCGCATGTGCTTTTCTTTGCAGAAGCGCTCCTGTTTCCGCTGGGCTTCAAGCTCCTGCTCGGCGAGTTGTTCGGCGTTGTGGGCTTTTGTCTCGGCGGCTTTGCCGGAGAGCTGGCCGCCTTCCTGCTGAATCTGTGCCTTGTGTGGAAAGCCGCCGGACATTTTCCGAAACGTCTTTCGGACTTTCGTATGGACAAATATCTGCTCCGCCAAACGAAGGCGCAATCAGAATCGAGGGCGGGAATATGAGACATAACGGCTTTTGTGAGCATAAGTTCCGTTCCATGCTGCTGACCGGCACCTTCACCATGGCGGTCATCTACATCATGCTCCTGTGCGACAATATCATCGCAGGCTATTTTATCGGAGAGTCGGGTGTTGCGGCCATCAACGCGGTCACGCCCGTCACCGGTATCGTCACCTTTTTCTCCACTGTCATTTCGATTGGCTCAGGCATCCTCTACAGTCGGGAGATCGGCGCGATGAACAAGCGCCGCGCGGACGAGATCTATGGACAGGGAATGATCCTGAGTGTCGCCATCGCGGGGATGAGCGCGCTGCTGTTGGTCCTGTTTAGAGATGTGTATTTCAAGGCGAACGGAATCAACGGTGAGATCTATGAGCTTGCGCTGGTCTATTACCGCTGGACCCCGCTCAACGCAGTTCTTACTGTGATGGTCTCCTATCTGAGCCAGATGGTCTATACCGACGGGGACGAGACATGCAACAATGTCTGTTATGCCTGCCAGATCGGCGGGAATATCCTGTTTTCCGTGCTGCTGGCAGGCCGCTTCGGAATGATCGGTATCATTCTGGGTACGATCGTCGGCAACGCGCTGGGGCTTCTGGCCTCCCTCTGGCATTTTCTCCGCAAGATCAACACGCTGCATTTTGTCTGGCATCTGTCCGTGTCCGATCTGGTGCAGAGCGTTCGTTTCAGCATCGTGGACGCGGTGATCTATCTCTGCTGGGCGGTGGCGGACTATGTGTTAATCGGCCATGTCTCAGCCCACTATGGCGAAACGGGACAAGTCACGCTGGCGGTTGTGATCAGTCTGGTCGAGTTCGGCGTGGTCATGGACGGCGTCGGTCTGGCGGTGCAGCCACTTTTAGGGACGTACTGGGGCGAGAAAAATCACGTCATGATCCGCAGACTTATGCGCGCGGCGATCAAGGCCGCCCTTGCCGAGGGCTTGATCGCCAACCTTCTTGTGCTTGCCCTGGCCAGGCAGTTCTGCGGTTTGTTCGGAATCAGCAGCGGAGCGGCGCTGCTGCCCTCTATCCAAGCCGTCCGGATCGTCTGCATGGGCATGGTCTTTTGCAGCGCGATCTCCCTGATGACCTCGTATTATATGCTGATCGACCATGTGGGGCTGTCGGTTGGGATCACGTTTTTGAAGGACGGGTTGCTGTATGCTCTCATGCCCGTCCTCGGCTCGGTGCTTTTCGGACAGGCGGGGCTTTGGTCAGCCTTTGCCGTTGCGCCGCTGCTGGCGCTGGGGCTGTCTCTGCTGTATATTCGCCTTCGCTATGGCAAGGCACGCTTTCCCTATCTCCTCGAAGGCACGGAGAAGCCGATTCTTGTCCTTGATGACACTCTGACGAAGGAAAGCTGCGTCAGGCTGTCCGAACAGGTCAATGCAGCACTGCGTGATCGCGGATTCAGCGACAGAAGCGCAACACAGGCGGCGCTCTTTACCGAGGAGATCGGGCTGACCCTGATTGAAAAGAACGAGACGGCTCGAAAGCCGATCCTTGTCGAAATATCACTTCTGTTTGAGGAAAACTCCGTCCTGCTGATCGAGCGGGATTCCGGCGTGATTTTTGATGTGACCGATCCGGAACTGAAGATCGACGGCCTGAGCAGCTTCGTTATCAATGGCCTTCTGAACGCGCAAAAGGAGAAGGCGTATCTTACAACAACAGGATATAACCGCAATATGATACGGTTTCCCAAACCATAAAAATCATTTTAGCCTGGAGGTAAAAATCATGCTGAATATCACAAAAAACACCAACGAGACTGAGCTGACCGTTGCCTTGACCGGACGGCTGGATACCACCACCGCGCCGGAGCTGGAGAAGGAGATAAAGGCATCCCTGGACGGGATGACAGCGCTGATTATTGACATGGCCGCGCTGGAGTACATCTCCTCGGCTGGGCTGCGTGTGCTGCTCTCCGCCCAGAAGACCATGAACAAGCAGGGCGAGATGAAGGTCGTCCACGTGGGCGAGACGATCATGGAGATTTTTGAGGTTACCGGTTTTTCAGATATCTTGTCAATCGAGTGAGCAGGAGTCCTGCTGACTGGGGAACAGCAGAAAGGGGAGATAAGCCATGCCGGAAAAAACGGTAAGAGAAATGACGGCGTTGGAGAGAAGGCATTACTCTCTGGAAGCGCGCATGTTTCACGCGGTTGAAATGGCTTCCGCTGTCCTCGGCCTTGTCGCGCTGCTGATCGGGCTGGGTCTGTATCTGTATGCGCTGGTAGGGCAGTATGTGGGAGAGGCTTTTGGACTCGCTCGATCTGCGTCGATGGTTATAGAGCAGGCAGCTGACACGGAGACCCTGGTCGGGGACGTCATGACCGTTTATCGCGGCCTGTCCCAGGAAGAGCGCACCGGATCGCGGACGGAAGCCTACCGGGCAAACTATGCCGAAATCTCATCCGGGGAAGACTATCAGATGCTGCGCACCGTGCTGCGGGAATTTTTGGATTCCAGCGACGTCAACGATATCTTTCTTGCCGTCTATGACAGGGAAACGTCCTCTCTTGTCTACATCGTTGATCCGGATGAGCGGGAGGGCCATATCTGCCATCCCGGGGACTGGGAGCCTGTCAGCGAGAAGGAACTGAACACCTTCCTGTCTTGGGACGGGACAGGAAAGCTCCATTATTTCAGTAAGAGAGACAACTTCGCATGGCTTTGCACAGCGGGCGTTCCCCTCCGGAACGACGCCGGTGAGATCATCGGCTTTGTACTGGCAGATGTGTCGCTTGCAGAGGTGGGGAGCGGGATCAAGAGCTTTCTGATACAGTATGTGATCGGCATTGCGATTGCAACCGTATTGATCGGTTATTTTCTCACCAGACATATGAAAAAGACCCTTGTGCAGCCGATCAATGAGATCGCAGAGGCCGCGCAGAACTATGCGCAGGATAAGAATAACGGTGAGCCACGTTCTGACTATTTTGCTATGCTGAACATCCGCACCGGTGATGAGGTGGAAAACCTGAGCCTCGTTCTGGCAGATATGGAGCGGGATCTGACAGAGTACGAGGAGAACCTTACCAAAATCACGGCGGAAAAGGAGCGCATTGGTACGGAACTGGCGCTGGCGACCCGCATCCAGGCGGATATGCTGCCGAACATCTTTCCTGCCTTCCCGGAGCGCCCGGATTTCGACATTTACGCGAGCATGGATCCTGCCAAGGAAGTTGGCGGCGACTTCTATGATTTTTTCCTGATCGATGAGAAGCATTTGGGCCTCGTAATGGCGGACGTCTCCGGCAAGGGTGTGCCCGCAGCGCTCTTTATGATGATCTCCAAGATCCTGGTGCAGAACTATGCCATGACCGGCCGCAGCCCTGCGCAGGTGCTGCAGGCGGTCAATGATCAGATCTGCTCCAACAATCGCGAGGAGATGTTCGTCACCGTTTGGTTCGGCGTGCTGGATACCGAGACCGGAAAAATCACCGCGGCCAACGCCGGACACGAGTACCCGGTGCTGATGCAGGCGGGCGGGCAGTTCGAACTGGTGAAGGACAAACACGGTTTTGTCATCGGCGGCATGGACGGCATGCGGTATAAGGAGTATGAGCTGACGCTGACGCCCGGTTCCAGGCTGTTTCTCTATACGGACGGTGTTCCGGAGGCGACGAATGCACACCGTGAAATGTTCGGTACAGACCGGATGCTGGATGCGCTGAATGAAGCTCCTGACGCGGCACCGGAAATGATCCTAAAAAATGTCCGTAAAGCTGTAGACGGCTTTGTTAAAGACGCGGAGCAGTTCGATGATCTGACGATGCTCTGCGTGGAGTATAAGGGGGTTCACTCATGAGAGGTTCATACAAGGAGCTTGTGGTCCCTGCGCAGATTGAAAAGCTGCAAGAAGTGCGCTCCTTCCTGGAACAGGCGCTGGGCGAAGTGGACTGCCCGCTGAAAAAGCAGATGCAGATCGCTGTGGCGGCAGAAGAAGTCTTTGTGAACATCGCAAGCTATGCCTATGCTCCTGGAACCGGCATAGCAACGGTATGTATAGAGATAGATGACGACCCGCCTGTTGCAACGATTGCTTTTTCAGATAGTGGTGTTCCCTTTGATCCGTTGAAAAAGGCCGATCCGAATGTGACACTTCCAGCAGAGGAACGTGAAATCGGCGGCCTCGGAATCTTTATGACCAGGAAATTCATGGACAACGTAACCTATACCTATAAGGACGGCAAAAATGTCCTGACACTGAAAAAGAACCTCTGAAAAAGTGTGGAAAAGGGCAAAACAAAGGGAAATGAAAGAGGAAAAATGAAAAGAATCGTATGTATCCTTATGGCAATGTGCATCGTGTTCACATTGGCAGCCTGTGGAGCAAAGCAGGCGGAACCGGACGTGAAAGAGTGGACCCGTCAGGGCTATTTCTCAGACGAAAATGAGAATAAGCTGACAGTTATGTGGATGGAGGATACCGACGAGCCCGGCTGGTATGTCGGAATCATGATCGGTGAGCTCATGGCTGGCTGTACAATTCCACAGGAGGGCAACACGCTGCATGGCAATCTGTACGCATGGGACGAGAGCGCCGAGCCGCTGATCGTCACCGTGTCTGAAGAGGGCGAGGACGGCTTGCTGCTTACCATGGACGGCGGCGAGAGCTATCACTTCACCCCGATGGAGATACAGGAGGCGTCGATCGTCGTTACGATCAACACGGAGGGCTGGGGCTATATCGCTTATGGTGAAGGGGAAGAAGCGCCGGAGGTCGACCCGGAATATCCGGCCCAATCTGCCTACATCGGTCTGGCCGAGCCTGCCAAGCACACCTTTATCGCCCAGCCCCAGGTGGGCAATCTGTTCGTCAAATGGACAAAGAATGGCGAGGACTTTTCCACCGAGCCGCAGATCACCCTGCTGCTGGATGAGAGCGCGGAGTATATCGCCGTATTTGAGGAAGATCCCGACTGGCATAATCCGGTCATGAACTTCGTCGGCGTCTATCAGTGCGACAGGGCGCGGGCGACCGTCGAGTGCTCTGGCTATGACGAGGCATGGATCTCCATCGAATGGGCAAGCAGCGCTTCGGAAATGACCAACTGGGTTATCTCCGGGCGACTGGATACGGATACCCGCAGCATTACCTACGACGGCTGCTCGAAAACGAACTTTGTCTACGATAACAGCGGCGAAGTGGTAAGCGACGACAGCGAATATGAAGACATCCCCGGCGTGATCACCTTTAACGACGATGGGTCTTTTACCTGGCATCGGGATCTGCCCGAAGGCGGTGAGGACACGGTGTTCGAGTTGGTCGGAATGCAGCAAGACCTCTTCTCATATGAGCATGATCCGAGAGAAAACCCGGAAGCGATGAAGGATATCGTCGAAAATGCTGACGCGGTTTACGGTTTCTCCCCAAATCCCGAATCGACACGCCTCGGGGTTTACGCTGAATATGACTGGACTGATCCTGAGTTTGTTGCCGAAGCACAGGAAGAGCGCAGAGCATATCACGAGTCTATGAGCACCATGATGGACATCCTTTACGAAATGCGTGCGGAAGGCGTGTCAATCGAAGAAATGGCAAGAGCCGTTTCCACCGAAAGAAACCGCTTGCGTCTGGAGGCGTATAAGGATGATCCGGAGGGGCTCGAAAAGCTGAAACAGAGCAACCTGGATACATACGGACACGAGGATGGCCCTACTCCGGATGAATTGTATGAGAAATACGGCAGCTGGGCACTTGTCATTCAGAAGGCTTTCGGCACTAACATGGGAATGGATGCTTGCTGCGGCCTGTATGACGAGTATTATCAGCTGTATATCGAGCTTGGATATGTCGATGAATAATTGATTTATACTTGAACAGTTAAGTCTGTAACAGACACGGTAAAGGGTAAAGGAGCTAGTGGATATAAAGTAGTCCATGAGCTCCTTTTTTATGCACAAATTACCTTTTACAAATCAAATCTCAGGAAAGAATTTGGTAATTCGTGCAATGAAAAATCGGTAATTCGGGTGTTGAAAACAGCATCCGCATAGACTATAATAAGTGAGCACTTTAGTGAATAAACGCGTTAAAGCGATGGAGGATTGTTCTATGCCGATTACCGAATTTTTACGCCGCAACCGGAAAGAGTTTGCGGATGAGGTGGCCCTGGTGGAAGTAAATCCCGAGCGCACCGAAAACCGCCGCGTCACCTGGAAGGAATATGATCTGATCCAGTCCACCTCCGACGAGCCCTACCGCCGGGAGATCACCTGGCGTGTCTTCGACGAAAAGGCCAACCGGGTGGCCAACATGCTCTTAGACCGCGGTATCCGCAAAGGAGACAAGGTGGCCATCCTGATGATGAACGGCCTGGAATGGCTGCCCATCTACTTCGGTATCTTAAAAACCGGAGCCATCGCCGTCCCCTTCAATTTCCGCTATTCCTCGGATGAGATTCTGTACTGTGCGAAACTGGCGGAAGTGGACATCCTGATCTTCGGACCGGAGTTCATCGGCCGGATCGAGAGCATCGTCAGCCAGCTGAACCATCATCGCCTGCTGATCTACGTGGGCGAAAACTGCCCGACCTTTGCGGAGAATTATTATTCTCTGGTGGCGGACTGCTCCAGCCGGGCACCTGAAATCGAGATTACCGATGATGACGATGCGGCGATTTACTTCTCCTCCGGTACCACCGGTTTTCCGAAGGCCATTCTGCACAAGCATCGCAGCCTGATGCACGCGGCCATTGTGGAGCAGAAGCATCACAGCACCTCCCGGGAGGACTGTTTCTTATGCATTCCGCCGCTGTATCACACCGGTGCAAAGATGCACTGGTTCGGAAGCCTGGTTTCCGGATCCCGCGCCGTGCTGTTACGGGGCACGAAGCCGGAGTACATCTTTAATGCCGTTTCCCGGGAACACTGCACCATCGTGTGGCTTCTGGTTCCGTGGGCCCAGGATATCTTAGACGCCCTGGACGCCGGAACGCTGAAAATGGAAGATTACGAGCTGTCCCAGTGGCGCCTGATGCACATCGGCGCACAGCCGGTTCCGCCGTCTTTAATCCGCCGCTGGAAGGCTTATTTCCCGAACCATCAGTACGATACCAACTACGGTCTGTCCGAGTCCATCGGCCCCGGCTGTGTGCACCTGGGTGTGGAAAATATCCACAAGGTGGGCGCCATCGGTATTCCGGGCTACGGCTGGGAATGCAAGATTGTGGATGAAAACGATCACGAGGTCGCCCAGGGCGAAGCCGGCGAACTTTGCGTCAAAGGCCCCGGCGTCATGACCTGTTACTACAACAATCCGGAAGCTACGGCGGAAGTCTTAAAGGGCGACTGGCTGTACACCGGAGACGTGGCCATGCAGGATGAAGACGGATTCATCTTCCTGGTGGACCGCAAGAAGGACGTTATCGTATCCGGCGGTGAAAACCTGTATCCGGTGCAGATCGAAGACTTCCTGCGCACCAATGACAAGATCAGCGACGTGGCGGTCATCGGCCTGCCGGACAAGCGCTTAGGCGAAATTGCCGGCGCCATCATACAGATCAAGCCCGGCATGGAAGCGACGGAAGACGAGATCAACGAATTCTGCTTAGGACTGCCCCGGTACAAGCGCCCGCGGAAGATCATTTTCGCCGATGTACCGCGCAACGCCACCGGAAAAATCGAAAAACCCAAGCTTCGCAAGATGTACGGCGAAGAGTATCTGGTGGCTTACGAGAATAAAGAATAATACGCCCTTCCTATTTTGGAAAGGACAGGGTAAAATGTAGAAGGAGGTTCATCAGACGAACCTCCTTCTGTGCGTTTACCGAAGGGAGAGGGGATATGAAATACAATTTTGATCAGATCATCGACCGCAGCAACACCCATGCGATCAAGTGGATGACGAAGGAAAACGAACTTCCCATGTGGATTGCGGATATGGATTTTGAGACCGCACCCGCTGTTAAGGAAGCCATCATAAATCGCGCTTCCCACGGCGTTTACGGTTATTCTGACTGGCCCGACGAATGGGCGGATGCCTATGCCAACTGGTGGAAAACGCGCCATCACTGGGACGTGGATCCGGCGACTCTTGTCTATGTGTCCGGCGTGATTCCGGCCATCTCCACCATGGTGCGGCGTCTGTCAGCGCCCAACGAAAACGTGGTCGTCCAGACGCCGGTGTACAACATGTTTTTCAACTGTATCCGCAACAACGGACGCGTGATACTGGAGAATCCTTTAAAAGAATATCCTGACGGTCATTTTGAAATGGATCTGGAAGACCTGGAGAAAAAACTGTCCGATCCCCAGACGTCCTTAATGATTCTTTGCAATCCCCAGAATCCCATCGGCATTGTGTGGGACCGCGAAACCCTCGACGCTGTGGGACAGCTGGCGGCAAAATACGGCGTGACGGTGATTTCCGACGAAATTCACTGCGATCTGACCCGGCCCGGCGTGGATTATATCCCCTTTGCCTCCGTTTCGGAAACCAATGCGCGCATCAGTGCTGTCTGCATTGCGCCCTCCAAGACCTTTAACCTGGCCGGCCTGCAGAGCGCTGCGGTTTCCATTGCCGATCCGGTGCTTCGGCACCGCGTCTGGCGCGCTTTGAATACGGATGAAGTTGCCGAGCCCAACGCGTTTGAAATCGATGCGGTTTTAGCCGCTTACCAGAAAGGCGCCGATTGGGTGAATGCCCTGCGCACGTATGTTTTTGCAAACCGCGATTATGTGGAGACGTTCCTGGCTGAAAAGCTTCCGCAGGTAAAGCTGGTGCCCGGCGACGCCACTTATCTTCTGTGGCTTGACATCCGCGGCATGGACGGCCTGAACGCCGACGCGATCCGCGAAAAAAGCGGCCTCTGGCTGTCTGACGGGGCGGCGTACCGTGCGCCGGGGTTCCTTCGGATGAACATCGCCTGCCCGCGAAGCATGGTGGAAGAGGGAATGCGCCGGCTGCTGGCGGCTGTATCGGATTTTGAAAACACAAAATAAATACCGGCGCTGTTTCAATGTAAACCGGCTGTACTGTGAAGGACTGCAAAAATGAATTTTTTCAGTATTCTGACATTGTTCGGCGGACTTGCCATGTTTTTGTATGGCATGCGGCTGATGGGAGACGGCCTGAAAAACGGAGCTTCGGGAACGTTAAAAACGGCCCTGGGGAAAGTGACGGATAATCTGTTTAAGGCTTTCTTTCTGGGCTTTTTTCTGACGGCGCTGATCCAGTCGTCCACGGCGACCATCGTCATCACCTCCGGTCTGGTGGCTGCGGGCATTCTGACACTTCGGCAGTCCCTGGGCATTATCATCGGCGCAAACGTCGGTACGACGGTCACCGGACAGATCATCCGTCTTCTGGATCTGGATGCGTCCGGCACGTCGTGGATGCAGATTTTTAAGCCGTCCTCGTTAGCGCCGATCGCGCTGATTATCGGCATTGTCGTTCTGATGAGCGGCAAAATGAAAAACGCCAATGTGATCGGCAGCATCGCCATCGGCTTCGGTATCCTCTTTTCCGGTCTGTTAAATATGACCGGGGCGGTAGATACACTGGCAGACACCGGTCTGTTTGACAGTCTGTTTTCCGGGCTTGGAAGCAATCCGCTGATCGGTTATCTGACCGGTGCGGGCGTTGCGTTTCTGCTGCAGAGTTCGTCGGCGACCGTGGGTATCCTGCAGGCGTTTTCGGCGTCCGGACAGCTGACATTTAAGGCGATTTACGCCGTCATCGTCGGCGTCTACCTGGGCGACTGCGTGACGACGGCCATTGTCTGTTCCATCGGCGCGCCGGCCGAATCCCGGCGGGTCGGCATCGTAAACATCCTGTACAATCTGGGAAAGTCAGCGCTGGTGCTGGTTGCAGTGAATATTCTGCACGCCGCGGGACTTTTGGACAGTCTCTGGAACGAAACGGTCAATTCCGGCATCATTGCCAACACCAATACCATTTTCAACCTGGTCAGCGCCGTGCTGCTGTTCGGCCTGCTTCCGGTATTCGAGAAACTCAGTTACCGGATCATCCCGCAGAAACCAGAACCCGCCAATCCGTATCAGGAAAAGCTGGACGCCTTAAATCCGGTGTTCTTCAGTACACCCGCGCTGGCGCTAAACAGCTGCTACGAAATCCTGCGGACCATGTTTTCGGCGTCCTGGGAGAACATCCGGCGGGCATATGGGATGCTTTGGAATTTCGACGCGAAAACCCGGGAAACCATCGACGCGGAAGAGGCAAACATCGATCTGATGACGGACCGCCTAAGCCATTACATGGTGGAACTGGCCCCTCACCTAACAGAGGACCGCTATGTGGCGATCATGAACCAGTACTACAAGGTGGTGGCGGAATTTGAACGCCTCGGCGACCGGGCCGTGCACATCGCCGATACCGCCCAGGCCATGGATGAGGGAAATGCGTCCTTTTCCGACCAGGCGAAGGGCGAACTGCAGGTAATGGCGGATCTGACCCATCAGATTCTGGATTGGACGCAGCAGGCCTTTGAAAAACGCGACGTGAAGGCAGCCTATCACATCGAGCCCCTGGAAGTGGTGGCGGCGGAAATGACGGATACCCTGACCATGAACCATCTGCACCGGCTGACGGACGGCACCTGCAGCGTGTTTGCCGATGCACATTTCATGAACCTGTTAGGTGAAATCAAGCACATTGCGGACATCTGTTCCAACGTCGGCGTCGCGACCGTCGTCCGTGTCAATCCGGAACTGGCCAGCCAGGAGCATGGCTATTTTGAAACGCTTCGAAGCGGACATGACGAAAAATTCAACGAGCGCTACAACCGCGCCCGGGAAGAGTTCTTTACCCAGCTGCAGATTCTGCAGCGCCAGGAGGACTCATCCGCTGACATCAAAGCATAAAACAGCGTGTCATTTGCAGAAACCCTGGCCGGACGTTTTCGCCCGGCCGGTTTTGCATCGGAAAGGGGGAGCTTTCTGATATGAGTGAATCCATCGAATATGAGATCGTAAGCGAACTGATCCGCCGGGGCTGGCAGATCAGCTTTGCCGAATCCTGCACAGCTGGTCTGGCGGCTTCGCGCATCGTAAACGTACCGGACGCCTCCTATGTGCTGTCGGTCAGTTTCGTAACTTACAGCAACGAAGCAAAAATGAAATATGTTGGGGTGCAGCCGCAAACCCTTGAAACCCATGGCGCTGTCAGTGAAGAGGTTGCCAAAGAGATGGCCATCGGAGCCGCCAATGCGATGGGCGCAGACGTCGGCGTGGGCATCTCAGGAATCGCCGGACCCGGCGGCGGGACACCGCAAAAACCCGTGGGAACGGTGTGTTTCGGATACTATCTGCGCGACGGCGAAAAGATTGTAACAGAAACCATGCACTTTCCAGATGAAGGAAGACAAAACGTGCGCGAAGCTGCAGCAGAGCATGCGCTGGAAAAAGTGGTGGAGCTCTTGGGACGAGCTCGCTCCGAATCGGAATCGGTTTAAGCCAGGCCTGCAATTTATATCTTCCTGTGGGCTAATAGCCCACGTGGAAGCTTTTTCACCCAAGATCCCTCCGAGGATCTTTTTTTGTCCTCTTTACAAATGCGAACACATGTTCTATATTATCTGTAAGGAGAGACATTGCAATGAGCACGACAAAAGAGTTTTTATCTCCCTTAGACGTCATCTGCCAGCATTCCCGGGATGGTACCGTCATCCCGCTGAAGATCCGCCTGCAGGACGAAGAGGGGCAGTTTCAGAGTTTCCGCATCCGAAGCTTTCGCCGCATGGCGCCGAAGGGTGCGTTTGCCGCTTCCGGCGGCGTTTATGTTACCAACGAGATTCAGATCTTTGAGTGCCGGATTCTGGTGTTTGGCAAGGAACGGGAAATCCGGCTTTATTATGATGTCGGAAAAGGCAGCTGGAGAATCCTATTGTAAAGAAGTCATTCTTGCGTCTGTTTCTTTATTCTTCAACTTGGATATGGTAGAATATTTTCTGTATTATGCCCAAATGGGCATGGCTGTTTTTTTGCCATTTTCAGGAGGTTTCCATGACGCCGGATTTCCGCCAGGACGATCAGATTTCGAAGCCTTTTTCGGAGGATGATTTGCGTTCCAATCCCACTGCGGCCGCATCGCTGACCGCAGATTCTTCCCTGCTGCAGCATCTGCCTGCGCTGACCTTTTCGAAGGACGCAGCCACCGGCGTTTATCTTTCCTGCAATCAGCTCTTTGCGGAATACGCCCATAAAGACACGCCCAAAGGCGTGGTGGGCCTGACCGACTTCGAAATCTTCGATGCGGTCACGGCAGCTCATTTCATGGAAGACGACAAGAAGACCCTTTCCATGGAGGAGCCCTACATCTTTTTTGAGGACCTGCCCGACGCCGCCGGAAATCCCCGGCATTTCCAGACCACCAAAATGAAATTTACCGACAGCACAGGTCGTCTTTGCATCCTGGGCCTTTGTGTGGATGTGACGGCCACATCGCTGAAAAAAGCGGAAGAGGCGGCCAGTATTGTCAAAGCCCAGGAACAGGAACGCCACCAGGCGCTGAGGGATCAGCTGGCTGAACAGGAACGGGAAGGGGATCGGCAGCTGAAGCTGATCACGGCCCTGGCCTCCGATTACTGGAGCGTCTACTACATCGAGCTGGACCGGGATCACGGTACCTGCTACCAGTCCCATGCCGATCTGCAGAACGGTTTTAAGGTGGGAGACGAGTTCCCGTATCTGGCGGCAGTGACCCAGTATGCCAACACCTATATCCTGGAGCCCTACCGCACGGAATTTTTGAAGTTTGTGCAGCCGGAAGCCATCCGCGCCGGCCTGCAGGAACAGCGGGTGATTTCCTACCGGTATCTGGTATCCCGAAACGGCCATGAAACCTACGAAATGGTCCGTTTTGCCGGTGTGCGCCATCCGGAAGACCGGGACGATCATCAGGTGCACAACGTCGGCGCCTGCTTTACCAACGTGGACGCGGAAACCCGAAAAACCTTAGAGCAGAGCCAGGCCTTAAGCGATGCCTTAGGTGCCGCCGAGCAGGCAAACCGGGCGAAGACGGCGTTTCTTTCCAACATGAGCCACGAGATCCGCACGCCCATGAACGCCATCATCGGCTTAAATAATATTGCCATGAACGATCCGGATACGGCACCGAAAACCATGGAGTATCTGGAAAAAATCGACACCTCCGCCAATCACCTGCTGAACATCATCAACGACATCCTGGACATGTCCCGCATCGAATCCGGCCGCATGTCGATCCGCCACGAAGCTTTTTCCTTCTCGAAGATGCTGGAGCAGGTGAATACCATGATCAGCGGCCAGTGCCGCGACCGGGACATCCGCTATGAGTGTCATGTCTGCGGTACCATCGACGACAGCTACATCGGCGACGATATGAAGCTTCGTCAGGTGCTGGTGAATATTCTTGGAAATGCCGTGAAATTTACGCCTCCCGGCGGGCATGTAAGCTTCTCCATTGAAGAAAAGGCCCGCTTCGACGGCAACGTCACCCTTTCCTTTGTGATTGCCGATACGGGCATCGGTATGAGCAAAGAATATCTGCCCCATCTGTTTGACGCCTTCAGCCAGGAGGATTCGTCCTCCACAAACAAGTACGGCAGCACGGGTCTGGGCATGCCCATCACCAAAAGCATTGTGGAGCTGATGAACGGTCAGATTTCCGTGGAAAGCGAAAAGGGACAGGGAACGACTTTCACCGTAGATGTCACCCTTGGGGAACTGCCGGCAAAAACAGCCGGGGCCGGTGAAGGGGAGGATCTGCACCTGGCGCCCCACGAGATGAGCGTTCTGGTGATCGATGACGATGCCATCGCCTGCGAACACGCAAAAATCGTTCTCGGACAGGTGGGCGTTCGCTGTGAAACGGCCATGTCCGGTGAAGAGGGGATTCAGATGGTGGAGCTTCGCAGCGCCCGCCATGATCCCTATGATCTGATTCTGATTGACTGGAAGATGCCTGAAATGGACGGCATTGAAACCACCCGCCGCATCCGCTCCATGGTGGGCCACGATTCGGCCATCATCATTCTGACGTCCTATCACTGGGACGAGATTGTGGACGAAGCAAAGGTGGCCGGCGTGGACAGCTTCGTGCCCAAACCGCTGTTTGCCGGTACGGTGCTGGATGAATTCCGGGAAGCCTTCCGCAAGAAAAACGAGGCGCTGCTGCAGGCCCAGGTGGATTTAAAGGGACGGCACATTCTGCTGGCGGAGGATATTGTTGTCAACGCCGAGATTATGGTCATGATCTTAAGCATGCGGGAAATGGATGTGGACGTGGCGTAAAACGGCCGCATTGCTGTGGATCAGTATCTGTCAAAACCGGAAGGGTATTACGACGCAATTCTGATGGATATGCGCATGCCGGAAATGGACGGTCTGGAAGCGACCCGCACAATCCGCGCATCGGGCCGGGCGGATGCGAAAAGCATTCCCATCATCGCTCTGACGGCCAACGCCTTTGACGAGGATGTGCAGCGCAGTCTGCAGGCGGGACTGAACGCCCATTTAAGCAAGCCGGTGAAGCCGGAAGCCCTGTTTGACACACTGGAGAACCTGATTCGCCGGTAATTGGAGAAAAACCTTGGAACCCATTGAAATCTACTGTACCACCGGACAGTTCCGGAAAGGAAAAGACGCCCGGGATCCGGCGGCAGCCGACCGTTACCGCCGGCACTGCGGGCCTACAGCCATCACAAATCTGGTGCTGACAGCCGCAGCCCGGGCAGGCCGCGGCGAGGCGCTGCTAAAGGATCCCCAGGCCGTTTTTGACCGGGTGGCAGCCATCGGAATGCATCGGCTGTTTTACGTGAATACGGACCTTTTGCGGCGGGTGGGAGGCACGTCGGATTTTCTGACGGGTCTGTACCTTCGCCGCTGTTTTAAGGAATATGCTCTGCGGACGCCCCGGCTGCACGTGGAGTGGCTGCCCGGGGAAGCAGCCATGGCCAAAGCTATGCAAAAAGGTGCCATTCTGTATCTGCAGGTTCACCTGCACCCCAAGTACGGAAATCATCACATGATCTGTTACGGCAGCGAAATCGATCCCAACAGCGGAGAACGGTATTTTCGCATCGCCGACGGGTGGACGGCAAAGCCGGTGCGCATGCGTTTTGAGGACCTGCGCCACGCCTGGATCTGGGTTATGGAGGTATATCCGTAAATAGCAGAAGTCCTTCAGAACATTTGAGAAACGCACCTGGTGTCGGCGGGATCACTGCCTTTCATAACGCGGTTGATTATTCAACCAATGCCGGATGAAGGAACAATAAAAGGGAAAGAACCATGAAAAGGAACTCACAGAAAAAAGCCCGGCGGGTGGGGCCCTGGGTGCTTTTAGCCATCCTTGCGCTGCTGTTTGCCGTGCTGATGGAACTGGACAAAAACACCCTGTCCGGCTGGCTGCTGTTTGCCGCAGCGGTCGTCCTGTTTGCTGTGCTTTACTGCAAAGTGCTGCGAAACGCCAAATGGCCCCTGCGGGGGTTGGGCTGGGCAGGCCTGCTGGCCGTTTTTGCCCTGATTTTTGCCGCGACCGGCCCTCAGCCCAAAGCGGTGCCTGCGGTGGAAAAGGCCTACAAACCCGCAGCCGGCGAAGCCGCATCCCCCAGTCCGGTGGACACCACCTTCGGACCGGTGCAGGGAGTGTACAATGCGGATGCCTCCGTGGAAGTGTACGCCGGGATTCCCTATGCCGCGCCGCCGGTGGGGGAGCTGCGCTGGCGTCCGCCCCAGGATCCCCAAAGCTGGACCGACGTGCGGGTGTGCGATACCTTCGCCCCCATGTCCATGCAGGGAACCAATCATCCGGTGTACGATTCCCTGGCTCAGATCATCGGCTACCACGACTACGCCATTTCTTTGACAGACAATCACACGGAGCCGGTGAGCGAGGACAGCCTGTACATCAACCTGTGGAAACCCGCCGGCGAAGTGAAGGATCTGCCCGTGCTGGTGTTTATCCACGGCGGTTCCCTAAAGACCGGTCAGCCCTGGTATGAGGATTACCGCGGAGAAGCCTTTGCAGCGGACGGGGTCGTCACCGTGAACATGGGCTATCGTCTGGGTGTATTTGGTTTCCTGGCAGACGAAGAACTGTTAGAAGAAGACGGTACCACCGGAAACTACGGCCTGCTGGATCAGATCAAGGCCTTAGAGTGGGTGCAGGACAACATCGCTTCCTTTGGCGGTGATCCCGCCAACGTAACCATTGTGGGAGAATCCGCCGGTTCCGTGTGCGTGGACGCCCTTTGCGTGTCGCCCCTGGCCGAAGGCCTGTTTCGCCGGGCCATCCTGGAAAGCAGTACCTTAGCCTGCATCGAGCCGCCCCATTCCTATCGTCTGTACGACGAGGCCATCGCCTCCGGTGAAGCCTTAAAAGAGCGGTACGGATGCGCCACGGTGGAGGAACTGCGGGCCCTTCCGGCAGAAGAGATTGTGGGCGAGATGGACACCCAGCACCACGTCACCATCGATGGATACGTGCTGCCGGATACGCCCTACAATCTGCGAAAGCAGGGAGTTCACAACGAAGAAGCCCTGCTGCACGGCTACAACGCCGAGGAGAGCGGCCCCTTCATCATCTTCGGGCACGCCTCCATGGACAATTACGAAACCTACGTCCGGGGGTATTTTAAGGAATATGCCGACGACGTGCTGGCCCTGTATCCCGCATCCACAGATGAAGAGGCGGACGATTACTGGGCACAGATTTACGGTGCGGTGTTCTTCAATTACCCGCACTACTGCTTAAACCGCCTGGCCGCAGAAGAGGGGATTCCGGCCTGGGAATATTATTTCTCCAAGGATAACGGCCGTCTGGGCAGCTGGCACAGCGGTGAAATGGTGTACGCTTTCGGAAACATTCCGGCGAAATCAAAACTGTACGACGACAGCGATCGGGCCCTGTCGGACACCATGCACCGGTACTGGATTTCCTTCGCCGAAGACGGGGATCCCAACGGGGAGGGCCTTCCCGTATTTGATCAGAACACCGATTCCGACACGCTGATGAAATTTGGCGAACAGACGCAGATGATTCAGGAAAAATATCTGCAGCTTTACAGCATCTTAGATCAGATGCAGGGGTGGGAATAGTCCGGGTGCTTTCCGAGAACTTATCTGACGACTTCTTTGTGGAGGCGGTCAAAAATAAAAGCCTTCGGGCGGCCGCGGCCAAGTACCCCGAAGAAACGCCGATTCTGCTGAGCAGACATGACGAGCAGAGAACCCAGCTGGTGGCCCAGCTGTTTCCAAAGAAGAGCGGTATGGCAGAGCATTGCTGATTAAGATGGGATGGGACTTATGGAAAAGATGACGGAGATGCAGAAAAAATGGATCTGGACCGCGGTGTTCGTGCTGGCGGCGATTCTGTCCTTTACGCTGGTGACTAAGCTGGCCACATCGGCCGCCTTTGTTCAGAACATTCTTGAATCCCTGGATCAGAAGAAGGCAGATGTGCTGGAACTGATGGGCGCATCCACCGCCGCATCGGTCACCGTCTCCGCAATTCCCGGGGATATGGCCACGCCCATTGCCGAAAAAATGGCCGATTTAAGCACCGCCTTTCTGGTGATTCTGTGCGCGGTCTATCTGGAGAAATACGTGGTGAGCATCGCCGGTTATGCGGCCTTCCGCCTGCTGGTTCCGGCGGCCATGATTCTGTTCGCCGTCTGGCAGCATAAGAAGAGCCGGGTGATCCTGGGGATCGGCGCACGGCTGCTGGCCCTGGGCCTGGCGGTGTTTCTGATGGTACCCGTCAGCGTCAAGGTGTCGGATCTGGTGGAAACCAGCTATCAGGAATCGGTACAGGAAGCCTTAGATTCTGCTGAGCAGGTAAACGGAGAAGGCGACGACAAAACCGGAAGCGAAGATGCTGCGGCTTCAGAAGATAAAGCGTCAGGAGATAAAGCTTCAGAAGATAAGACGGATTCCAATAGCTCATCATCCGATTCCAAAACCTCCGGCAGTACCTCCGACAAATCCGATTCTCCGGGCCTGTTAGACCGGCTTCTGGGATTTGCCGGAAATGCCAAGGACGCAGCTTCGGAAGCGATCACAGGTCTGACCGCGCTGCCGGCGCAGACCGTGGCGGAACTTCAGAAGATGCTGAACGATTTCATGGAGGCCATCGCCGCCATGATCATCACATCCTGTGTGGTACCGCTGCTGATTCTGGCATTCTTTGTTTGGGTCATCAAGATGATTTTTGGCAGCCTGCAGACGGTGATTCCCTGGCCTGTAGAGCCGCCCAAGAGCAAGAAAAACTTCCCGCACCAGGGAAAACGGATCGAAGATAAATCAAACGAATGAAAACAGCCGCCATTATTGCCGAACTGAATCCGCTGCACAGCGGGCATGCCCGTCTGTTTGCCGAAGCGCGCCGCCACTGCGACGCGCTTATTGTGGTGATGAGCGGCGATTTCGTGCAGCGCGGTGCGCCGGCGATTTTTGACAAATATCTGCGCACGGAAATGGCATTGCATGCCGGAGCGGACCTGGTGCTGGAACTTCCGGTGGCGGCGGCTGCGTCCAGCGCAGCCCATTTCGCGGAAAGCGGCTGCGCCATTTTAGATGCCTTAGGCGTGGCGGATGAACTGTGGTTCGGCAGCGAAGAAGGAACCGTAGAACCCTTTGTGCAGGCCGCAGAAATCCTTGCCCAGGAGCCGGTATTATTTAAAGAAGTGCTGGCAGAGCAGCTAAAAAGCGGGATTTCCTTCCCGGCTGCAAGAGAAAAAGCCCTGGCGGCGTGTCTGGAAGAGAAAGCGGACGGAAAAACCGATTTCGCTGCGCCCAACAATATCCTTGCGCTGGAATATGTTCTTGCACTGCAGAAGGCCAACAGCCCCATTCGCCCGGTAACCATTTTGCGGGACGACAGCGGCTATCATGATCTGTCTTTGTCGGCAGATCACGTCTCTGCTACGGCCATCCGGCAGGAGATGCTGCGGCGGCAGGCGGAAGAGACAACCGACGGGGCATTAAAAGAACTTGCTTTAAAAGTGCCGGAAGCCGTACTTCCGGTCTATGAACGTGCCCTCAAAAACGGCCTGATGCAGGAAGACGCCTTTTCAGAAATGCTGCTGTATCGCCTGTTGAACGAAACGGAAGAATCCCTGACCCGCTATGCGGATGTATCCGGGGATCTGGCAAACCGCATTCTGCACCTGCGGGGGCAGTTCGAAAGCTTCTCATCCTTTGCGGATCTGCTGAAAAGCAAAAACACCACCCGCACTCAGATCAACCGCGGGCTGCTTCATATCTTGCTGGGCATCACAGACGAGCATGTAAAAGCTTCCAAAACCCCTGCCTTTGCCCGCCTTCTTGGTATGCGCAAATCCGCGGAAAACGAGCTGCTGCCTGCCATCAAAAAGAACAGCCGCATACCTTTGCTCACCGGAACAGCGGCCCTGACAGCCGGTCTGGAGATCTGTCTGCCGGATGAATCCGCTTCCCGCCTGTATGAAGCGGTTCGGGCAAGAATTGTGGGACAGATTCCGGTAGCGGAAGCGTCCCGGAAGTTTCTATGCCTGGGCATCCAGTAAAATAGTATACATTTCTCATTCAGTACAAACCTTAAATTCATTACGTAATAAACATTTTTTAACAGCATTATTTTCTTCAGTCTGGTAGGCTTTCTTCTGAAGGAGGCAAACCTATGATGAATTCGTGCATTGTTTTAAAGAAACGCCTGATGGCGGTTGTTTCGGCTGCTGTCATGCTGTCCGTGGCCATGGCTTCTTTTGCCATGCCCGCTCATGCTGAAGAAGCGGAGGAAAGTCCTGGCATGGTGCTTGCTGAGGATGTACAGCAGACCCTTCAGAAGGGAGACATCCTTCTGTTGGGAACGCCGGACGAAGAGCTGGGTTATGATGGCATGTGGCGTGTGCTGGATCCGACCCAGACCAACACCCAGGAGCCAGGCATTCTGCTGCTGTTGGAGAACCTGGTGGGCCCGGATGACGAGACCGGCCTTCGGTTTTTAATTACGGAAGATGAAGGAACGGATGTCGCTGCCTTCTTAGCCGGCGGCAAGGATGCGGCTTCGGAGAATCAGACCGAAAACGAGACGCTGGATACGGCGTATCAGCACAGCGACCTGAAAATCTGGCTGGCAGAATTTGAGCAGAATCATCTGACGGCGGCGGAACAGGCTGCAGTGATTCCGATAACGAAGTCGGATGACGCCTACACGCATATCCAGGATATGGGCTCGGTGCTGGGCGAACAGGGCGCGAATATGCAGGGGAAGGTTCCCTTCGATGCTTCTGAGAACATTTTGGACGGAGACCGGCTGTTCCCCCTGTCTGTAGAGGAAGCGGATAGCGCGGACTATGGTCTGGACACGGATGCGGGACGCATCGCCACCTACAAGGGCGAGGCCGCCCACTGGTGGACCCGTTCTCCCCATGCCCCGGATTTCCCCAATGATGTTGGATTTGTGTTCTGGAAAGGCTGGCTGCTGGATTTCCCGGTAAACAATGCCCGGGTTGCGAATATCAACGCCTATGCGCGGCCGGCGATGAACATTGATCCGGAACAGTTCGCATTCATGATGAAAGACAGCACGCTTGAAAGAACCTTTGCGGGCGTGGAAGAAGGCGCTGAAGAAACCACGACGGAAAGTACCGTGTGGAAGGTTTACTGGAAGGATGCTTCCCTGGATGGCATCCAGACCCTGCTGGAAGATCGGCAGGAGGATGTCATTACGCTGACCTACAGCAATGCACCTGTACGTGAGGGCGCACAGATCAGCGCAGCCGTAACGGACGCAGAAGGAAACCTGGTGTGGTACAGCCCGCTGCAGGAAGCAAATCAGGCGGAGGGTACGCTTGTGATCGACCTGACCGGAAAGCTTGCAGAGAAAAGCTCCCTGATGCTTTGTGTGGAAGCTTCTGACGAACAGGCGCTGTCAGGCGCAGCCAGCGCATTTCATACCGTAGACCTGACTGCCGTACCTCAGACGGTGATTCGGGCACAGGAAGCCGCGCGGCAACAGCAGCGCATGATCGCCATTGGTGTAACAGCAGCCGCGGTGGTGATTCTGGTTGTGATTGTGGCCATCGTACTTCGCCGCAGGAAGAACAAGTGATAAGCAAGCAGGGGCAGTTGGTCGCAGGATAAACTAAACAGCTTCCTCGCCCAATTACAGAATCCCCAGGGACATCAGAAACAGGATTGAAATCAGCACCGGTACTGCATACCGGATCATGAACACATACAGGAAACGGCGGCCGAAGCGTTCGCCGTTTTTTGTGCATTCGCCGATGGTGTATTCCACGCCGGTCACCCAGCCGATGAGGATGGAGGTGGCGATGGCGACGATGGGCATCAGAATGTAATTGCTGATGTAATCCAGCAGATCCAACAGCTGGCCCGTGCTTCCGTTGGGCATGGTCAGTTCAAAGTAGAAGTCATTGTAGCCTAAGCACACAGCCGTTCCGATGAGCAGTGCAATCACCGTTTCCATGATGGTTGCAGCGCTCCGGGACATGTGGAACTGATCGATGAGGCTGGATACCACAGCTTCCAGGATGGACATGGCACTGGTTACAGCGGCAAACAGCACCATGGCGAAGAAGGCGGTACCGATCCAGCGTCCGGCCGGGCCCATGGCGGCAAAGATTTTCGGCAGGGACACAAACATAAGAGAGGGGCCGGATTTCATGCCTTCGGTGCCCATAAACACGTACACCGCCGGGATGATCATAATACCGGCCAGGAAAGCCACGGCGGTATCAAAGATCTCGATCTGGTTGATGGACTTCACCAGGTTGGCGTCGTCTGGCACATAGGAGCCGTAGGCGATCATGATGCCCATGGCGATGCTCAAGGAGTAAAACAGCTGTCCCAGGGCGTCCATGACAATCATAAAGAAGCGATGAAGGGTTACGCCTTCTAAGCTGGGTACCAGGTACACCTGCAGGCCCTGCAGACCGGTGATTACTTTGCCGTCGGGCATTTCCCGGCGGATGGTCAGGGAGAAGATGGCGATACCAATCACCAGAAGAATCAGGATGGGCATGATCACCTTGGAGAAGCGCTCAATGCCGCCTTCCACGCCGCTGATGATGACAATGGCGCAGATCAGAAGGAAGACCACCATGTAAACGATGGGCGGAACCTTTGAGGTGATGAAACCGGTGAAGAAGGTATCCTCGGCTGCTTCCAGGTTTTGGCCGGTCAGGAAGGTGACGAAGTACTTTAAAACCCAGCCGCCGATGGCGCAGTAGTAGGGCATGATCAGGAAGGGGACAACGGAGGAGAAGACACCAATCCATCCCCAGCCCTTTTTCACGTTGCGGTAGGCGGTTAAGGGACTCTGCTTGGTTTTGCGTCCGATGGACACTTCGGTGGTCAGCAGCGTAAAGCCGAAGGTTACGGCCAGAATCAGGTAAATCACCAGAAACAGACCGCCGCCGTCACGGGCAGCCAGATACGGGAAACGCCAGATGTTTCCGAGGCCCACGGCGCTGCCGGCTGCAGCCAATACAAATCCTAAGGAGCCGCCAAAAGAACTGCGTTCATTTTCAGTCATAGAGCACATCCAATCTATACTGTATTTACGGGGATCTTAAAACCATGAGATACACTTTAGCGCTTTAACACGCACAAGCGCTATTGTATCATATTCAGATAAAAAGCGAAATGTGTATGATGCACATTTCGCTCAGATTAGAAATTGACCATGCTTCCGCAGAATTTACGCTTCCGCCGTCCCATTCCCCAGTTTCGCCAGGATCTTTTTCTGTCGCAGCAGATAATATCCGGCGATGAAGATGGTGATCAGCACCCAGCTGATGGGATAGCACAGCATGATCTGGGTCAGATTGCCGTGGGGGAAAATCCAGGTGACCCACACGATGCGGTAGAGACATACCCCGATGAGGTTGGCGATGGTATTCACCATGACGTAGCCTTCCGCCCGCAGCGTAGCGCCGGTGATTTCCGAAATGGCGAAGACGGCGTAGAAGGGCGTCAGCATCCGGGCGATCTGCATGCCGATGGAAACCACCTCCGCATCTCCGGTAAACAGACCCAGCATGTAGGGGCCCACCACGAAGAAGAGGAGGGTCATAAGCACAGCGGCGGTCATTTCGATGATCAGCACTTGGCGCACACCCCGACGGATCCGGTCGGGCTTATGGGCGCCGTAGTTCTGGCCCACAAAGGTGGTTACGGAGGTGGAGAAGGCTCCGTTGATCATCCACCACAGGGCGTCCACTTTTCCGTAAGCCGTCCAGGCAGCCACCTGATTGATGCCCATGCGGTTGATGGCCGTCTGCAGAATCATGTTGGAGATGGAGAACATGCTGCCGGCCAAAGCGGTGGGCAGGCCGATGGTTAAAATGCGCTTTAAAGTGCGCGGACGAATGCGAAGCCGGGTCAGAGCCAGGGGAAGGGAGGGCGTCTTTTTGATCAGCAGGTAGGTGACCACGACGGCGCTGAAGGCCTGGCAGAGCACGGTGGCCACCGCCACGCCCAGAACCCCCAGACGGAACAGAGCCACAAAGATGATGTCTAACACGATGTTCAGCACGCAGCAGACGATCAGCACGTACAGAGGACGCTTGGAGTCGCCGATGGCCCGCAGAATACCGCTGCACATGTTGTAAATCAGGGCGAACACCAAAGTCGCCATCAGGATGCGCACATAGGTGATGGAACCCTCCATCAGCTCTTCCGGGGTCTGAAGCAGCGACAGAAGAGGCCGGGTGAAGATGGCTCCTAAGATACCCAGCACCAGACCGCCGATGAGAGCAAAGGCGTAGGCCGTATGCAGAGCGTCGTCGGCCCGATTTTTATCCTCGGCGCCGAAGGCCTGGGCGATGACCACGGTGGCACCGGTGGACAGACCCATGAAGAAGTTGAAAATGAAGCCTAAAATCTGGCCGGAGGAGCCGCCCACGCTGGCTAAGGCTTCCTTGCCGGCAAACTGGCCCACAACCACGGCGTCCACCGTGTTGTACAGCTGCTGGAAAAAGGCTCCGATCAGAATCGGGAAAAAGAAGAGCAGGATCTGTTTCCAGATGACGCCTTCGGTCATAGAGGTGGTTTTCTTTTCAGACATGGTGATACAGCTTTCTAAAAATCGTCTTGGTTGCCCTGCATAGATTTGAAGGGCATATGCCTGTTCATTTGGGAGCTTGAATGATTGTGCCTAACTAAGATACCGCTTCCTGTTCAAAAGTCAATTGTCGATTCCTACATATTTATAGGGTTTCTGGGACTTTGTAAGAGTGAGGTTGACGGAATGTCCCTTTTCGACTACGATATTTGTTGCAGCAAAATCATCATTCTGTTTGAAAGAAAAAGAATCATGGACAGTATCAATCAAGACCTTTTTTCATTTATTCAACACGCTCCCAGCATGTTTCACACCACAGCACAGATGACTGAGATGCTGAAACAGGCGGGTTTTAAAATCCTTTCCGAAAACCACCGCTGGCAGATTGCTCCCGGCGGAAAATACGCCGTCACCAGAAACGGCTCCAGCCTGATTGCCTTTACCGTAGCCGAGGACGTCTGCGAAGGCGGCTACGCTTACCGCATCGCAGCAGCTCATGGCGACAGTCCCACCTTTAAATTAAAGGACGAGCCCGAAATCAAGGGACCGGGGAATTATCTTCGATTAAACGTGGAAGCCTACGGCGGTATGATTGATGCCACCTGGCTGGACCGTCCCCTGGGGATTGCGGGCCGGGTGATGGTGCAAAACGAAGGCCGGCTGGAAAGCCGCCTGTACGCCGCCGACCGGGATCTGTTTCTGATTCCCAACCTGTGCATCCATTTCAATCGGGATGCCAACAAAGGGTACGCCTACAACCGGGCCGTGGATCTGTGTCCCTTAGCGGGAAACGACGTGGCCGAGAAGGGCGATTTTAAGCAGTTTCTGGCGAAAGAACTGGGGGTGGAAGAGAAAGACATTCTTTCCTACGATCTGTACCTGGTAAACCGGATGGCAGGCACGGTGTGGGGACTGGAGGAGGAATTCATCTCCGCGCCCCATCTGGACGATCTGCAGTGTGCCTTCGCGGGCATTTCCGGGTTCCTTGCGGCGAAGAATCCCTCGGGTATCGCCATGTTCTGCTGCTTTGACAACGAAGAAGTGGGAAGCGGTACGAAACAAGGCACCATGAGCACCTTTTTAAAGGATACTCTTGGGCGGATCAACGCTTCCCTTGGGTTTACGCCGGAGGATCTTTCCACCGCCCTGGCGGGCAGTTTCTTTGTATCCGCCGACAACGCCCACGCCGTGCATCCCAATCATCCGGAAAAGACCGACGATGGCAATGCATGCCATATGAACGGCGGTATCGTGATCAAGGAAAATGCCGCGCAGCACTATATGACCGACGCTTTTTCCCGGGCGGTGGTGAAAACCCTCTGCGAAAAGGCCCAGGTGCCATGCCAGACCTTCGCCAACCGCAGCGACGTGGCCGGGGGATCCACCTTAGGCAACTTAAGCAACCTGCAGGTGAGTCTCCACGGGGCGGACATCGGCCTGGCGCAGCTGGCCATGCATTCCTCCTACGAAACGGCCGGCGCAAAGGATACAAAGCTGGCGGTGCGTTTCTTTGAAACCTATTTCTCTTCGAAACTGCAGATTTTGGATGCCAGCCAGGCGGCATGGGCTTAAGAACAGGAGAGAATCGTCATGCAGTTGATCGCGTGTTTATTCCATGTGCTGATCATCATTTCCACCGCATATGTCACCTGGCGCTATCGGTTCAACGAAAAGAACCGATTGGAACCGGGACGGCTGTTTTATTTTGAGCGTTATTTTACGACCCTTTCCAACCAGCTGTCGGCCATCGCCTCCATCGTCTACCTGATCTGCGTGTTCACCGGCCGCACTATGGATGGTACCCAGCTTCCCACCGGGGTGGGGATTCTGCTGCACGTTTCCACGGTGGCAGTGATGGTGACCTTCCTTACCGTCATGTTTTTCCTGGGCCCCATGTATGGGTTTAAGCCCATGCTGGCGGGAACGGAGCTGTATATGCATCTGTTCGGACCGCTGTTTGCCTTTTTCGCCAACGTGTTTTTCGTGCGTTCGGCTGATCTGCCCATGGCGGCCATGTGGCTGGGAGCGCTGCCGGTGGTGCTGTACGGAATCGTCTATCTTCGCATGGTGGTTTTTCTGGGAAAAGAAAAGGGCGGCTGGGAGGATTTTTACGGATTTAACCAGGGCGGACGCTGGCCTCTGTCGGTGAGCGTAATGTATGCCGGCAGTCTGATCTTAAGTTTTGCGATCTGGATGATTCACAACGCGGTGTTCTGATAAGACAGTTCTGTTTACGATATGAGATAAGGATGACACATGATTCTCTTGACCTTTCTGGGCGCGCTGCTCTGCTGGACGTTGTTTTACTACACCTTTAAGAAAGACCGCAGCAGGTATCGCAACTGTTATCTGCTGTTTTTTGCCCTGTTTTCCCTGATCCCCTTCTTCTTAAGCCTGGCCGGTGAATATATGGGTTCGGCCTTCTTCGTGCTGGTGGTGGTGATTGCGGTAAACCTGCTGATTGTGCCGGAATTCTTAATCTACAACGGCATTCAGATGATCCGGCGGGAGGGAAGAAAACTTCCCCAGCTGCTGTCACTGGCTCTGGGAATCGTCATTCTTCTGGGAGAAATCTCATTTATTCTGGCGATCTTTTCCTATCAATCGAATGGCGGGCCGAATATCGAACAGGAGCATGTCCAGTCGCCGCTGTTTATCATTGAAGTACTGATTGCCGTGACCGTGATTTACGGCTCCATGTCTTTTCTGATCTTCATGACGTACGTGACATTTCTGCAGATCATTCCCCGAAAGCGGGATTTTGACTACGTGATCATCCATGGGGCAGGTCTGATTGATGGCAGCCGGGTCAGCAAACTGCTGGCCGACCGCCTGGATAAGGCCATCGAAGTATACCGCAAAGATCCCTCGCCGCCAAAACTGATTCCCTCCGGGGGCAAAGGCTCAGACGAAACCATGTCCGAAGCGGAAGCCATGAAGAATTACCTGCTGGAAAAGGGTATTCCTGAATACGATATTCTGCTGGAGAAGGAATCTACCACCACCTATGAGAATCTGAAGTACTCCAAGCAGCTGTTGGATCAGCTGGATGGCCGAAAATACACAGCCTTAGTGACCAGCAACTACCATGTGTACCGGGCCCTGCGGTACTGCCGCAAGATCGGACTGACCTGCACCGGTATCGGCAGCCATGTGGCATTCTACTACTGGCCCAACGCCCTGATCCGGGAATTCATCGCCATTCATGCAGAGAAGAAACACGCTGTGATATTCTTTGGCGGATGGATCCTGTGCGTGGTGGGAATCCTGGGGATCATCCTATAATGGCATCCATGATATAGGAATCAAGAATGTTTCATTACCATGACAGGGAAAGGAACACGTTGAGCATGAAACTTGTATGGAAAGATGCGAAGCGACAGGCTCTCTTTGCCATGGAATTGCTTCTGCCTGCGCTTTTGGCGTTGATGTTAGCATCCTGTGGCACAGTTTCAGAAGAGGAATCGGTAAATATGGCTGAAATGAATACAGGCGACGGCATGGGTGATCTGCCGGCGCCTTCTTTGGATGCTGAGGAGACTGCGGAAGAAGCGGCAGAGGAAGTGCCCAGGGGTGAACTCATCGTGGGTACGGAGGATATCCGGGGCTTTCTGTTTGTCTCGGTATACTATTGCCTGGAGGAAGATCCGGTGCATTTCGGACTGCATATTCCGGAAAGCTACGATGGGTCTGAGCCCTATGCGTTTTATGTGACCCTGCCCGGGTATGACGGCATGTATTACCAGGGCCTGGGCAAGAACGTTACGGAAGAGGATTTCGGAACGGAGGCGCTTCGCTATCAGCCGGATATGATCATTGCCGCCCCTCAGTTTGCGGACTGGGACGAAACCACGGCCCGCCAGGTTCTGGAACTGACCCATTACTTCCTGGAACATTACAGCATTGATCCGGACCGGGTGTACATCAGCGGTTTTTCCGGCGGCGGTGAGACGGCAGCCATGGCGGTGTCCATGGAACCGGAACTGTTTACGGCCTGCCTGAACTGCTCCTCCTGTTGGGTGGGAGACCTGGAACCGGTGGCCGAAGCGGAAACCGGCGTTTACATGATCATTGGGGACAGCGACCGGATTTACGGTACAGCACCGGTGAAAGAGACCTATGAAACATTAACGGCGCTGTATCGCAAAAAAGGGCTGGATGAGGAACGCATTAACCAGCTGGTGGTGCTAGACATCAAAGATCAGGCCTACTTTGACGAGCGCAAAATCGAAGACCAGCACGGGGGAGGCATCTGCTTTGCCCATGATGAAGCAGCTATGGGATGGCTGTTTGGAGAGCATGAATAGAGGTAAAGACGAAAAGGCCTTTGAAATGGGAGCGGAGTTAGCGGAGTAAGGAGAATGGAATGCTGATTTTTGCTTTGGCATTGATTGCAAGTTTTATACCTTATGGGGCGCTGGTTCTCTGGCTGTTCAGCCGCCGCAAAAACGATGAAACCTACAGAGCAATCTGTCGGAAGTCCCTTTGGGCGGGTGTCAAATGTACCCTGGCTGTGCTGTTGGCTTCATTTATATTTAACGTTGTGCTGGCGCTGACGGGACTGAAAGAAGGAAATCCCCTGCTTTATGCGTTCCTTTATGCGTTCCTGGTACTGGCCTTTTCTGAAGAACTGATGAAGTCCCTGGCTTTTGAGCGGACGATGAAGAAAAACGGGATTTCGCCAACCTGGGTGGAATCCGTGGTGTTCTGCTCCCTTGCGGGCATTGGCTTTGGCGCCTTCGAGAGCCTGGTTTACGCCGTTGGAGCCAGCGTACCGGTGGTTCTGGTGCGCGGCATCAGCATGCCCCATGTGGGACTTGCGTTTATCATCGGTTACTTTTACGGCAAAGCTATGGAAAACGGACAGCCCAAACGCCGCTGGATCGGCATCCTGCCCAGTCTGCTGCTTCATGGGCTGTACGATTTTTCCTTAAAAGATGAATTTCTTGCACTGAACGATAATCTTGTCTTTATTCCCTTTGCGCTGGTGGCCGTTGACATCATCCTCGTATTCGTGCTGATTCGGTTTGTGCGAAAAAGAATGAAGACAGAGACTGTTTATGCAAAAGAAACCGGGCCTGAACTGTAAAGGAAGACCAATCGTATGTTTTACAGTAAGGAATAAGGAATGATAAAAATACTTTTCGTGTGCCACGGCAATATCTGCCGCTCCCCGATGGCGGAGTTTATTTTTAAGGATATGGCCCGCCGCCGCGGGATTTCTGATCAGTTTGAGGTCGCCTCCGCGGCCACCAGCACGGAAGAAATCTGGAACGGCGTGGGAAATCCGGTGTATCCCCCTGCGAAAAAGATTCTGCGGGAGCATGGCATCGACTGCTCGGGTAAACGTGCCAGACAGCTGAATGCCGGCGATTACGTTCATTACGATTATCTGATTGGCATGGATGACATGAACATGCGCAATATGACCCGCATGCTGGGCCCGGATCGGGAGGGCAAGATGTTTAAACTGCTTTCCTTTGCCGGATCGGAGGCCTCGGTGGCTGATCCCTGGTACACGGACGATTTTGAGACCACCTGGGACGACATCGTACGCGGGTGCGAGGGACTGTTTCAGTACCTGGGTTATTGAAGGCAGAAAGCTTTGGGTTGCTGCGAGGCGGATCCGAAGCCTCTTTTTTTGTTGTTCCGTATTAACTGGACCGGTTTTATAAGCGGTAAGTGTAAAATTTTAGTTGGCAAATAAAAAGGGAAGTGGGCAGGACCCACTTCCCAACCATACAGTTTTTCTTTATGATGTTAAGCACCACCAAAACACATAAGGAGGACTGTATGATGAATCCCATTGTAGAGGAAA
>JAZPYY010000043.1:0-13577 GCA_045544375.1 Shuttleworthella sp. | reverse complement strand
ATCCCGGTGGTGGTTGCAGTCAACATGATGGACTTAGTCCGCAAGAACGGCGACAAGATCGACGCCGTAAAGCTGGGCAAGGCCTTAGGCTGCGAAGTGTGCGAGATCAGCGCCTTAAAGGGTGATGGCAGCGCAGAAGCCGCTGAAAAGGCCATCGCTGCCGCGAAGGCAAAAAAGGCTGTGGAACTTCCCCATGTCTTTACCGGCAGCGTGGAGCACGCCGTTGCTCACATCGAAGAATCCATCGAAACCAAGGTGGACGCTCAGCTGCTTCGCTGGTATGCCATTAAGATTTTCGAGCGCGATGAGAAGGTGCTGGAAGATCTGAATCTGGATGCCACCTTAGCAAAGCATCTGGATGAGCATATTATCGACTGCGAGAACGAACTGGACGACGATGCGGAAAGCATCATCACCAACCAGCGCTACGCCTACATCAACACGGTGGTAAACAAAGCCGTGACCAAGAAGGCCGCAAAGCATGCACTGTCCGTATCTGACAAGATCGACCAGATCGTTACCAACCGTGTGCTGGCTCTGCCGATCTTCGCACTGGTGATGTTCCTAATGTATGCCATCGCCATGGGCGGTTTCCCGTTCTCCATCGGTACCAAGGGTACTGACTGGGCCAACGACGTGCTGTTTGGCGAATGGGTTCCGGGCTTAGTGGACGGCCTGCTGTTAAATTCCGCCGGCGAACCCATTGTTGCCGACTGGCTGTACGGCCTGATTCAGGATGGTATCATCGCCGGTGTGGGCGCGGTGCTTGGCTTTGTCCCGCAGCTGCTGGTGCTTAGCTTCCTGCTGGCCATCTTAGAAGACATCGGCTACATGGCCCGTGTTGCCTTCGTTATGGACCGGATTTTCCGTCGTTTCGGCCTGTCCGGTAAATCCTTCATCCCCATGCTGGTTGCCACCGGCTGCGGCGTTCCCGGTATCATGGCTTCCCGTACCATTGAGCAGGATCGCGACCGCAAGATGACCATCATGACCACCGGCTTTATCCCCTGCGGCGCAAAGATGCCCATCATCGGCCTGTTCGCAGGTGCCCTGTTCGGCAATTCCGCTCTGGTTGCGGTTTCCGCCTTCTTCATCGGTATTGCTGCGGTTGTCATTTCCGGTATCATGCTGAAGAAGTTCAAGGCTTTCGCCGGCGAACCGGCTCCCTTCGTTATGGAGCTTCCGGCGTACCACGTACCGTCCTTAGGAAACGTGCTTCGCGCCACCTGGGAGCGCGGCTGGTCCTTCATCAAGCGCGCCGGCTCCGTCATCCTGATTTCCTCCATCATCCTGTGGTTCCTGCAGGGTTACGGCATGGTGGACGGCGCTTTGGTTGCTGTGGAAGACAACAACGCATCCCTGCTGGCCGCCATCGGTCATGGCCTGTCCTGGATTTTCTATCCCATCGGCTATGCCGGATCCATGGCCTGGAAGGCAACGGTTGCTACCATCACCGGCCTGATCGCCAAAGAAGAAGTGGTCAACACCTTCGGAGTGCTTTACAACGATGTGGTGTCCCTGGCAGAAGATGCGGATCTGATGGAAGATGCTTCCCCGCTGTATTCCGCGATTGCTGCTGACTTCAACGGCGTATCCGCTTACGCATTCATGATCTTCAACCTGCTGTGCGCACCATGCTTCGCTGCCATGGGTGCCATCAAGCGTGAAATGAACAACACCAAGTGGACCTGGGCCGCCATCGGTTACATGTGCCTGTTCGCTTATGTTGTGGCCATGATTTTCTATCAGATCGTTGGCCTGTTCACCGGCGATGCCGGGTTCAGCTTCTTCACCATCATCGCCATTGCACTGCTGGTATGCCTGATCTACCTGCTGTTCCGCAAGGGCTACAAGCCGGAAGAAGAGAGAGATCGTTTAGCGGCGTAAATATGATCAGTGCGCACGCTTGAACGGACTCATGCGAATCGACTTGATGAACTGTGTGTGCTATGATAACCGGGATCTGTGTAATGCAGGTCCCGGTTTTACTCAATAGGATTGAATGGAGGCAGCAAATGGGTACGACCATCAATACCATCATCGTGCTTGCGGTACTGGGCGTGGTTGTGGCGCTGGCCATCCGTACCATCATTTTGGATCATAAATCCGGCGGCTGCAGCGGATGCCCTTCGGAAGGCACCTGCGGACACCGGGGCAACTGTGAAAGCAATCCGAACCTGACACCCGAAGAAGTGCAGGAGAGGAAAGCCCGCCTGGCTGCCCTGCGGAAACAGTATGAGAAAAACCGCACCTGAAATGCTTCTTTGACACAAGCATGTACAGGAAACATAGAAGCGAAATATCTTGATCAAATGCCTGCCTTTTCGGCGGGCATTTTTCGCAATTTCTGTTTTTGTTCTGAATGGCAGAGTGGTAAAATAAACCAGATTGGAATGCTATGAACACTCCTGGCGTTATATGAGTTTTAAATAGGAGGGTGCAATGAAAACGTTATACATTGACTGCAGCATGGGCGCGGCCGGCGATATGTTATCCGCCGCACTTCTGGAACTTCTGCCCAAGCAGGAGCGGAAGAACTTTATCGATTGCTTCAACAGCATCGGAATTCCGGGGGTGAGGATGGAAGCCCACGCCGATGAAAAACATGGCATTACGGGCACGCATGTCCATATGCTGATTCACGGCGAGGAAGAACATACCGAAGATATTCATCATCACGATCACGATCATGAGCATCATCACGATCATGACCACGATCATGAGCATCATCTTGATCACGATCATGACCATGAGCACGAGCGTCACCATGACCACGATCACGATCATGACCACCATCATCACCATCATCATGAGCACCACTCCATGCAGGATATTGAAAATATGGTGTCTTCACTGCAGGTGGATGCTGAAGTCAAATCCAACGTCCTTTCCGTGTACCAGCGTATCGCGGCCGCCGAGGGCAAGGTGCATGGCAAGGCGGTTTCGGAAATTCACTTCCACGAAGTTGGCGCTATGGACGCTGTGGCGGACGTGACGGCGGTTTGCATGCTGATGCACGAAATTGCTCCGGAGAAGGTAATTGCTTCGCCGATGACCACAGGATTTGGTTCGGTGCGCTGCGCCCACGGCGTCCTGTCTGTACCTGCGCCGGCCACGTCCCTGCTGCTGCACGGGATTCCCATTACGGCCGGCGATCTGGAAGGCGAACTTTGCACGCCCACCGGCGCGGCCCTGGTAGGCCATTTTGCCAACGAATTCGGCCGCATGCCCGTGATGACGGTTTCGGCGGAGGGCTTTGGCATGGGCACGAAAAACTTCCCCCGGGCCAACTGTCTGCGGGTTTTCTTAGGGGAAACCGTGGACGATACGACCGGCGCCTTCCCTGACAAGACGGCAGCAGTTGGCAATATAAACGTTAATTTCGCTGCTGCAGCCGATGTCTCCTGCCCCGAAGACAGCCTTCGCGATCATATCATCGAGCTGTCCTGCAATATTGATGACATGACGGCGGAAGAGATCGGCTTTGCCACAGAGCGCCTGATGGAAGCCGGGGCGAAGGATGTCTACACCGCGCCGATTTACATGAAGAAAAACCGCCCAGGCACCCTGCTTTGCGTGCTGTGTGCTCCGGATGATCGGGAAGCTTTGGTACGCGCCATCTTCCGGTACACCACCACCATCGGTATCCGCGAATGCGTCATGGACCGATATGTGCTGAAGCGGCAGATGGAATCTGTGGAGACGGAAGAGGGCATTCTTCGCCGGAAAAAGGTTTTCGGATACGGCGTGGAACGCAGCAAGAGCGAATATGAGGATCTGGCGCAGATGGCCCGTAAAAAGGATGTGGCCCTGCGCGATGCATTGAAGGAGTAAAACAACATGGACGAACGGCTGCGCAGCCAGCTGGCTTTTGCGCTGGAGATCGATAAGGAAAAGAACATCTTCCGGCAGACTTCTCTGTCGGGTCACGGACGGAAGGAAAATGACGCCGAACACGCCTGGCACATGGCCATTATGGCCTACATTCTGCGGGAATACGCCAACGAACCCGTGGACATCGCCAAGGTGATGCTCATGTGCCTGATTCACGACATCGTTGAGATTGACGCCGGGGATACCTACGCCTACGATCCCGAGGCGAAAAAGTCCCAGCAGGAGCGGGAAGAGACGGCCAAGGAGCGGATTTATTCCCTGCTTCCGCCGGACCAGAAGGAAGAGCTTGTGGCGTTGTTTGAAGAGTTTGAGGCGCGCAATACGCCGGAATCCCGTTTTGCCCGGGCCATGGACAATCTGCAGCCGCTGATCTTAAACAACAGCAACGGAGGAACGGACTGGGCGAAACACGGTGTGACGGCCAAGCAGGTCTATGAACGCCAGAGCCAGACCCGGCCGGGATCCGAGAAACTGTTTGAAGTGACGGATCAGATCCTGCAGGAGAACATTCGAAAAGGAAGTCTTCCTGAATAGAAATCCGGTTCTGCAAAAACATACCGCGAGCAACGGATTTCATGGCAGATGTACATCCGTTATCAGACGATGTTTCGTCAAGGAAAAGGAAAGGAGAAATCATGAAACTGACTGGTGAAGCACTACAGAAACTGAAGGAAAAGATCCCTTCCTGGATTCCGGACGGCGCCATCGAAAAGCTGGCGGCTGCATTTCCGGACGGTATGTCCGTGGATATGATCAGCGGTATGCTGCAGGAAGGACTGGCGCGGGTAAAGGAAGGCATGAACGAGGATCAGATCGTTCAGTTCGTGCAGCGCACCTTAAAAGAGAAGAACAAGGGAAATGATCCTTCAAACGCCGGCAATTCCAAGCGGATTACCCGGGCCTATTATGATTCCCTTCTGGTGGAAATGCGCCTGATGGGCACCCGGGAGCCGGACACCTCCGCCCGCCTGCTGGGACAGAAGATGAGTTCTCCCATCATGACCGCGGCCTTATCCCATCTGCACACCTTCTTCTCCGACAGTGTCAGCCCCATGGAAAAGTACGCTCAGGCGGCGAAAATGACCGATGTGCTTCACTGGGTGGGTATGTCGGAAAATGATGAATATGAGAAGATCGCGGCCACCGGCGCCCGCTGCGTGCGGATTGTGAAACCCTATGCGGATGAAGACAAGGTGTACAGCCAGCTGAAGTTTGCCCAAGAGCACGGCGCAGTGGCGGTGGGCATGGATATTGACCATACCTTTACCAACACCGGCAGCATCGATATCGTCATGGGCGAACCCATGGAAGTGAAATCCCTGGAAAAGATGAAGGCCTATGTGGACGCCACCTCCCTGCCTTTTGTGGTGAAGGGTGTTTTAAGCGTTCGGGATGCCCTGTTATGCCGGGATATCGGAGCGAAAGCCATCATCGTATCCCATCACGGCGGACGGATTGCCTACGCTATGCCCCCGGCGGCCATGGTACCGGAGATCCGCAAGGCGGTGGGTTCCGATCTGGAAATCATTGTGGACTGCGGTATTGAATCCGGCATCGACGCCTACAAGGCGCTGGCCCTGGGCGCAGACGCAGTGGGCGTGGGAACCCACGTCATGCCTTTAGTGATCCGGGAGGGAGCGGAAGCCTGCGCGGCGCGATTAGAGCAGATGACGGCAGAGTTGAAAGGCATGATGGCCTACACCGGCGTCGAGAATTGCAGCAGTTTTGATCCTTCTGTGATTCATCGTATCTAGGGTTCCAACTGCGGTCGTGTCCGCAGATGCTCGATCACATCCGCTGCCGTGGGATGTTCCGCCTCCAGATGCAGAATAAAGGAATCATCCCGCATGGATGTCAGCGCGTGGGCATCGGAATCAGAAATGATCCGGCAGGTTTTTAAATAAGGATGCGCTTCTAAGAGCGCGTCCTTTTTTGTGAGATCCTTGATTTCAGCGCAGGGGAAATGGGCGTCCGGCGGAATGAAACCCAGGTTGGAGAGCAGAGAAGTGGTATCCTTATCCAGATGCGCCGGAATGGCCAGCCCGCCGAAGGAATCCACCAGATCCGAGGTCTCGTCAAAGGTGATTTCCGTGGCGTTGATCAGAAGATAGGGCTCTTCGCCGATGGGTTCGTCGTCCTCGTTCATGACGATCTGCTCGCCGAAGAATTCCACCCGGTTTTTCACCTTGATCAGTTTTTCGTACACGTAGGCATCGAAGGCCATGAGCTTTTCCAGATCCGGAAACAGGCACACCACGTGTACTTCTTCCTGGGTGGTCAGCTCCATGCCGGGCACCACCAGAAGCCCGTACTGTTCGGCGCACTTCATCAGGGCCGGCACGTTGCGGCCGGTGTTGTGATCCGTAAGCGCAATGATCTTAAGCCCTCCAAGATACGCCATGCCGGCGATGTTGTTGGGCGTCATGTCCATGTCTCCGCAGGGGGACAGACAGGAATGCATATGCAGATCATAGGGGTACGGATACAGCATGATTTCCTCACAGTTACTTGCGGGCGGTTACATGCCCGTCAGAGGGTGGCAGGGCAGAGGCCCGCGGCGAACGTTTGCATGGATTGTCGAACCTGTTACGCGTGAATCAGATTGTAAATCTCCAGCGCGGCGTCAAACACCGGCTTGTCGGTGGAAAGCACGGTGTAGCCCTCATCCTTGGCTTTGGCCAGGCCGGCTTCGTCCATGTGAACACCTTCGGCCAGTACGATGAAGGCCATGTCCGTCAGGTTCATGACGGCTAAGGTGTTGATGTTGCCCATGACGGTGACCCAGGCGGCGTTTTCAATGCCCCGGCTCATGGCGATGCTTAAAAGGTCGCAGCAGAAGACGTGCTCCACGGTGCGGTCTAAGTCCTCACCTTCGCAGACGACGGTGAAAATATTCTGATCTAACAGCTCTTTGATGGTCATGTAACATCTCCTTTTAGGCGTTTATCCCAGCAGTGAATTGGCGCTGTCCTTAATGGCTTCCCGCAGATGCCGTTTCATGCTCTGGCGGTCTTCCTCCGTCATGTCGGTGCCTTTTTCCAGCATGGTGTCATGCAGGTTGTGCAGCAGCACGTGGATACAGTCGTTTTCGCTGGCCAGACCCCGCACGATATCCTCGGCCAGAGCCATACAGCTGGGCGCGCCGCAGCTGCCGCAGTCCAGTCCCGGGAACTTTTTGCACAGTTCCTCGATCTGGGACATCTTGCGGATGTTGTCGATCATGCTGGTGCCCAGATTGAAGACGGACTCGTACTCCGGTTCCTCGGTCCAGTTGCCGAATTGATAGGGGAATTCCGCATGGGTCTGGGCCACAGGCAGATAGCGGCGCAGGTGGGAGAGTTTCACCTTCGCCAGGAAGGGATTTTCCACCGTCAGCACGCCGCCCACACAGCCGCCGGGACAGGCGTCCAGCTCGATGAATTGCAGACCCTGGTATTTCTGATCTTCCAGATCCTCCAGAATCTGAATGCAGTTTTCGATGCCGTCGGCTGCCAGATACTCGTCGTTGATCAGGCCCGCAGCTTCTCCGCCGCCGGTTCCCCAGCCGATACCGATGCGGCCGGCTTTGGCCAGATCCATGGGATCCGCCGCGGCCTTGTCCATGAAGGGCAGCAGCTTGACGTACACATCCTTCATGGCCAGCACGCCGTCAATTTCGGACTTGTCAATGCCGATGGGGCTTAAGGCCGCCGAATGCTTGGCGGGGCAGGGAGAGATGAAGAAAATGCCGATGTCCTCCGAGGGCAGACCGGTTTCCATCAGCGCTTTTTTGCGCGCTAAGGAAGCGGCGATTTCCACCGGGGGCTGGATGGGCAGAAGATGCTCCATCAGACCGGGGAAGCGCACGCGGATCAGCCGCAGAATGGAGGGGCAGGCCGTGGAAATCAAGGGCCACTGGTCCTGATGTTCTTTTAAGTAGGCCCGGGTTTTGGCGGAGACGATTTCCGCCGCCGCACCCACTTCCAGCACGTCGTCAAAGCCCATCAGACGAAGCGCCGTCAGAACGATGTTGCTGTCTGTGACGTTGTTGAACTGGGCGTAGAGGGAAGGCGCCGGAAGAGCCACCTTATATTTGTAATCGTTCAGCACGGAAAGGGGATCATACACCGCGATCTTTGCATGATGTTCGCAGATGCGGATGCATTCGCCGCAGTCAATGCAGCGTTCTTTGGTAATGACCGCTTTTCCGTTCCGCACCCGGATCGCCGCCGTGGGGCAGCGCTTGATGCAGTTCGTACATCCGACGCAGGATTTTTCGTCCAGTACGACGGAATGGTAGAATTTATCAGCCATAATGATCGTCTGCTTTCATGGGTTACATATTGACACGCATGGTGACAGTGGTACCGACGCCGAGTTCGGTTTCGATGTGGATTTCGTCGGTGTATTTTTTCATGTTGGGCAGGCCCATACCGGCGCCGAAGCCTAAGCTGCGCACGTCTTCCGGGGCAGTGGAGTAGCCGGCGGTCATGGCCTTTTCGATATCCGGAATACCGGGGCCCACGTCGTCTAATACCATGGTGATGTCACTGTCGGTGACCGTCACGGTGATCTCGCCGCCGTTGGCATGGATCACCATGTTGATTTCGCCTTCGTAAAGGGCGATGGACACCTTGCGCACCACGTCGGGAGAGACGCCTATGAGCTTCAGTTTTTTCTTTACGTCAGACGAGGCTTCCCCCGCGCGGGTAAAGTCGTCACCGGAGATCTGGTACTTTAATTCAATGGAGTCGCTCATAGTCCTGACCTCCTCTCAGTCCGCTGGCATAAAGCATACCGCAGGTGGAGAACATGCGGTGTCCGGTTTTCATCAGAACGATATCCGCGTCCTTCGCCATTTCGATCATGTCTTCCGTGGGGTTTTTTGCCCGCACGAAAACGATGCAGATGATATCCATCATCATCGCGGTGCGGATCACCTGGGGATTGCACAGGCCGGTAATCAGCACGGCCTGGTCTTTTACGAAAGCCAGTACGTCGCTCATCATGTCAGAGCCGCAGGCGGCCAGTACTTCGCGATCTAAATTTTCCTCTCCGCAGAGCACGGCTGCGCCGAGACAGTCACGCACATCCTGAATAGTCATAATATTCCTCCGATTGCTTTGTACGAAAAATAAAACAAGGGAAAGGACGATGGAAGAGAAGGAGACGATCCGTTAAAATAGGATGGTTCCATGATTTTTCATCCCCCGTCCGGTTCCGATTTCTTACCTTAAAACATATCACACGGAATCTGCCGGTGCAAGGAAATAAGCGCTGAAGGAACCATTTTCCTGAAAGGGAAGATGCCTGGATCCGGAGCAGAGAGGACGTCAGAACAGGCCCCGCTTTTCGTGAAATGAAGGCTGTCAGAAAATTGACAAAAAAATCACGGAATGCTTTGCAATCTGCCCCGCGTATATGTTATGATGAAAATGCTGTTTAGACATCTTTTTTTCTGAGGAGGTAAGGCTTATGTGTCCACATGCAGGAGGACAGTCCGGCGTTCGTTTCGCCGGAACGGCTGCCCAGGAAGAACAGCTGAAAGCGATCATCAGGGAGAAAAAGGATGAGCCGGGCGCGTTAATGCCGGTTCTCCAGGAAGCCCAGGCGATCTACGGCTACCTTCCGATTGAGGTGCAGACCATGATTGCAGAGGAGATGGAAGTACCGCTTGAAAAAGTGTACGGCGTCTCCACATTCTACTCACAGTTCAGTTTGAATCCCAAGGGCAAGTATCAGATTTCTGTCTGCCTGGGAACCGCCTGCTATGTCAAGGGAAGCGGCGATGTCCTTCAGAAGATCAAGGATACGCTGAAAATTGACAACGGCGAATGCACAGACGACGGCAAGTTCTCTCTTGACGCCTGCCGCTGTGTCGGTGCCTGCGGTCTTGCGCCGGTCATGCTGGTAAACGAAGACGTTTACGGCCGTATGACGCCGGATCAGGTACCGGGCATCCTTGCGAAATACGAGGATTAATGCCCTATGATGCCGGAAATCTCGCTGAATGTTTTAGACGTTGCCGAAAACTGTGTCCGTGCAGGTGCGAGTCTGGCCGAAATAACGGTGGACGCACAGGAGAGGGAAGACCGTCTGACCATCGTCATTAAAGACAACGGCTGCGGTATGGACGCAGAGCAGGTGGCTCATGTCACCGACCCCTTCTTCACCACGCGCAAAACGCGCCGGGTGGGTCTGGGTGTCCCGTTTTTCAAACTCAGCGCGGAACAGACCGGCGGGTCGTTTTCCATTGAATCCGAAAAAGAAGTGGGCACGGTGGTCACAGCCGTCTATGTGCTGTCCTCCATCGACCGCATGCCGTTGGGAGATATCGGCGGTGTGATCAAGGATCTGATCCTCATGCATGAGGACATGGATTTTCGATTCACTTTTTCCTTCAATGAAAACGCCTTCGTCCTGGATACCAGAGAGCTGCGGGAGGTATTGGGAGACCTTTCCTTCCAGCTTCCGGAGATTCAGGAGTACATCAGGGACTATCTTTCCGAAAACATCGCGGAAACGCTGGCCGGAAAGACCTTGTAATCACATACGGGCTCTTGTGCCGAATGCCTCCGTAAAGAAACCAGACGGTGAAATTCCCGTATAAAAAGACATCTAATTGTAACTGTGAGGACTGTTTAACAGAAAGGATGTGGACGATGAAATCGTTGGAAGAACTGAAGGCCATCCGCGAGCGGATGCAGGGTCAGGTCAATCTGCGCGATGACGACACCGAAAACAACACCCGAATCGTCGTAGGCATGGCCACCTGCGGTATCGCCGCCGGTGCCCGTCCTGTAATCAACCGCTTTGCGGAGCAGGTCCAGGCGAAGGGCTTAAAGGACGTTACCGTGACACAGACCGGCTGCATCGGCATGTGCCGTTTCGAGCCCATCGTTGAGGTTTACAAGCCCGGCGAGGAAAAGGTGACCTATGTGCACATGACCCCGGAAAAGGCGGATGAAGTGCTGGAACAGCACATTATCCGCGGCCAGGTAGTGACCGATTACGTGATCCCGGAAATGATCAACCCCGCAAAGTAAAATCCAAAGGAGAACATTATGTATAGATCACATGTACTTGTTTGTGGCGGCACGGGCTGTTCCTCCAGCGGATCCGGTAAGATCTTTGAGGAATTCGAGTCCGAGATCGCAAAGGCAGGTCTTGCGGATGAAGTGGCAGTGGTTCAGACCGGCTGCCATGGTCTGTGCGCATTAGGCCCCATCGCGATCATTTATCCCGATGCGTCTTTCTACTGCATGCTGAAGGCAGAAGACGTGCCGGAAATCGTTGCCGAGCATATCGTTAAGGGCCGTCCCGTGACCCGTCTTCTGTACAAGGAAGAGAATAAGGATGAAGACCGCGTCAAGTCCTTAAACGAGACCAACTTCTTCAAGAAGCAGCACCGTATCGCTCTGCGTAACTGCGGTGTTATCAACCCCGAAAACATCGATGAGTACATCGGTACCGGCGGTTATGAAGCTCTTGGCAAGGTGCTTACCGAGATGACTCCGGAAGAGGTTATCGACGTCGTGTTAAAGAGCGGCCTGCGCGGCCGTGGCGGCGCTGGTTTCCCCACTGGCCGTAAGTGGCAGTTAGCCCGTACCCTGGTACAGGACGGCGGCCCGAAGTACGTCTGCTGCAACGCTGACGAAGGTGACCCGGGTGCGTTCATGGATCGTTCCATTCTGGAAGGCGATCCCCACGCAGTGCTGGAAGCCATGACCATCGCCGGCTATGCCATCGGCGCAAATCAGGGTTACATCTACGTTCGTGCGGAGTACCCCATCGCCGTTGACCGCTTAAAGATCGCCATTTCTCAGGCGAGAGAGTACGGCCTGCTTGGCAAGAACATTTTCGAGTCCGGCTTTGACTTCGATATCGACCTGCGCTTAGGCGCCGGCGCGTTTGTCTGCGGCGAAGAAACCGCTCTGATGACCTCCATCGAAGGTAAGCGCGGCGAGCCCCGTCCGCGTCCGCCGTTCCCGGCTGTCAGTGGCCTGTTCCAGCGTCCCACCATCTTAAACAACGTGGAAACCTGGGCCAACATTCCGCAGATCATCTTAAACGGCGCCGACTGGTTCGCTTCCATGGGTACCGAAAAGAGCAAGGGCACCAAGGTGTTCGCTCTCGGCGGCAAGATCAACAACACCGGTCTTGTGGAAATCCCCATGGGTACCACCCTGCGCGAAGTCGTTGAAGACATCGGCGGCGGCGTTCCCAACGGCAAGAAGTTCAAGGCTGCCCAGACCGGCGGTCCTTCCGGCGGATGTATCCCGGCCGCGCACTTCGATGTGCCCATCGACTATGACAACCTGATCGAAATCGGTTCCATGATGGGTTCCGGCGGTCTGATCGTCATGGACGAAGACAACTGCATGGTGGATATCGCTAAGTTCTTCTTGGAGTTCACCGTCCACGAGTCCTGCGGTAAGTGCACGCCCTGCCGTATCGGTACCCGCCGTATGTACGAAATCTTAGACAAGATCACCAAGGGTCAGGGAACCTTAGAAGACCTTGACAAACTGGAAGAGCTCGCAGCCTACATCAAGGACAACGCGCTCTGCGGTCTTGGCCAGACAGCTCCGAACCCGGTCATTTCCACGCTCCGCTACTTCCGCGACGAGTACATCGCCCACGTAGTTGAGAAGCGCTGCCCGGCAGGCGTCTGCAAGGATCTGCTTCACTTCGAAATCGATGCCGACAAGTGTAAGGGCTGCACGCTGTGTGCCCGTAACTGCCCGGTCAGCTGCATCAGCGGTACCGTCAAGCAGCCGCACGTGATCGACCAGACGAAGTGTATCAAGTGCGGAACCTGTATGGACAACTGCAAGTTTGGCGCAATTACCAAGAAATGATCGTAAGGAAGGAGGATAAGATGGCTGACATCACTTTAAAAATCAATGGCATGCAAGTCACCGCTCCCGCCGGATCTACGATCCTGGAAGCTGCCCGCATTGCCAACATTAAGATTCCGACCCTGTGCTACTTAAAGGAAATCAACGAGATCGGCGCCTGCCGTATCTGCGTGGTCGAGGTCAAGGGCGCCCGTTCCTTAGTCACCGCCTGCGTTTACCCGATTTCCGAGGGTATGGAAGTTTACACCAACACTCCCCGTGTTATGAACGCCCGCAAGCACACCTTAGAGCTGATCCTTTCCGATCACGATAAGAACTGCCTGTCCTGCGTACGCAGCGGTCACTGCGAACTGCAGACCCTGTGCCAGGAGTACGGTGTGGAAGATACCCACAAGTACGACGGTGCCATGAATCACTTCGAGCTGGATGATTCCGCTCCGCACATGATCCGCGACAACAACAAGTGCATCCTTTGCCGTCGCTGTGTCGCTGCCTGCGAGAAGTTCCAGTCCGTCGGCGTTATCGGCGCCAACAACCGCGGCTTTGCCACCAACATCGCAAGCCCCTTTGATATGCCTTTAGGCGACACCTCCTGCGTGGACTGCGGTCAGTGTATCGCTGTTTGCCCGGTGGGTGCCCTGTATGAGAAGGATGCTACGGACGAAGTCTTTGCCGCCCTTGCGGATCCGGAAAAGACCGTTTTCGTGCAGACCGCTCCGGCCGTCCGCGCCGCTTTAGGCGAAGAGTTCGGCTATCCGATCGGTACCAACGTAGAAGGCCAGATGGCTGCCGCTCTGCGCCGCCTTGGCTTCGACGGTGTCTATGACACCAACTTCGGTGCTG
>JAZPYY010000042.1:0-44042 GCA_045544375.1 Shuttleworthella sp. | reverse complement strand
TGCGTGGCGGTGGAGGAGAGACTTATTGGCGTGCCCCACAACGAGGGCGAAGTGGAGGGAAACCTCCACGAAAGCCCGAGTTGTGGGAGCGCGGTGGGAGCACGAAGTGCGAAGCCGCGCGAATCAGTACTTTTGGCGACTTAATCATATTATCCCGTAAAGAAGGAAAGGGGCGCGGTTAAGACGTGATCCAAGCCCATTTTCTTTCCGATGCGGTACAGATCCGAAGCTGCCTCAAAAATGGCAATCAGCCGGCCGTCGGATGTGGTCATCTCTTCCACCATCGGCGGCAGCTGCCGGATGCAGGATGCGTTCTTTTCGGTCAGCAGGTACAAGGGAATCCGCTTTCCTAAGACTTCCCGCATTTCGTGCACCGGAAGATTGGCCAGCCGATAGGCCAGCACCTTCGACGGCTTAAATCCGTGGGATTTCGACAGAAACAGGTGGCCGTTTCCAAAACAGGCTCCCTGAATCTGATCCGGAATGGAATAGACGCACACCGGCTCGGCGCTTCCGTCCGCCTTGGGCACAAAGCCGAAAAGATAGCCCTTCTGATTCTTCCCCTTGATTTCGACCCCGTGGGAAGGATGGGTGAAAAACACCGGATCCCGGTGAAATTCGCCGGCGTACAGCAGTTCATCATCCGCCGCCGTAAAGGACACCCGGATGCGGTCAAAAGGGGACGTCAGATCGATCTTTTCCGCCGCGGGAACCGGGCTCTGATCCGGGGCGGCATACAGGCTGTGCAGCGGAAAACCATACATGAAACCGGCGGTGCTTCCCGCCACGTAGGCCGTGCCCCTGTAAATGGAGATGCCCCCGGCATGACCCCCGAACCGCCGGCCCTCCTCCGTCTGCATGAGAATCTTTTTTTCGGTTCTGTTTTTTTGATCCACCACGTAAATGGGCGAGTTGACCGGGCCGATCATATATCCGGTAATGAGAAGCTTCTCTTCCGCCGGATCATAAGCCACGCCCTGGGGAATGAAGCCGTCGTCAATCTCGGGGATGCGGCAGAGGGGCCGGCTTTGATGCATAAAAGGATGAATGGTAAATGATTTCATATTGTCCTTAGCCCGAAAAAACTTGCAGACGGGCATTTTCTTTTCTCATACTGGTCTTGCTGTTCAGTGTCATATCACCGGCGGTCAGACCCTGGTAAACACGGGAATCCGCTCCAACGGCGCATCCACCGTAATCCACCGGCCGCCTTCGACGCGTTCTTTGGTATCCACGTTCTCCCAGGTGCCCGCCGGCAGATATAGATCCACGCTGCGGGCTCCGGCGGTCAGCACAGGCGCCACCAGATAGTCGTTTCCGAACATATACTGCCGCGGCAGATTCCAGCACTGGGAATCCTCCGGGAACAACCAGAACATGGGACGGATCAGGGGCGCACCGGTTTCGTGGGCCTCTTCCATCAGTTTTGAAATGTAGGGCTTTAAGGCCAGACGGCGGTCCAGCTGATCCTTCATAATGCCGAAGGCTTCCTCGCCGTAGCTCCACAGCTCGTTGTCGTGGCCGGTGTACAGATATCCGCCGCCGGATTCCTTGTCGGAAAGGGGCGGAATATCGTAGGGCGCCCGGTTTCCGTGCATGCGCAGCACCGGGCTGTAAACCGCAAATTCATACCAGCGCAGCAAAAGCTCGGTGAAGGCCGGATCAAAGCAGTTTGCGGTCTGGAAACCGCCGATATCCGTGGTCCACCAGGGAATGCCCGCCAGACCCATGTTCTGTCCCGCGGCGATCTGATCCCGCAGAGCCTCAAAGGTGCTGGGCACGTCCCCGGACCAGATCAGAGACGGATACTTCTGGTTTCCGGCCCAGCCGCAGCGGGCCAGATGCACAAAGTCCGCTCTCCCGGCGGCCTCCATGCCGTCGGTAAAAGCCTTTGATATCAGTTGAGGATAGATGCCCGACACTTCCAGGCCGGGACCGATGTAGTAGCGGATGTTGGAAAAATCATAGGTGCCCAGATCCGGCTCGATGTTGTCCAGCCAGAAGAAATCGATGCCCAGATCCGCGTAGCTGGCCTTGCAGGCGTTCCACAGATACTTCCGGGCCTCAGGGTTGGTCACGTCGATGATGGAGCAGTCTCCCTCGTAGTCGTAAATCTGGCCGGTGCCGTGCTCCGTGCGCACCAGAAAGCCCAAGGACTCCAGTTCCCGGAACCGGAAACTCTTTTTATCCACCGTGGGCCACACCGAAACCATCACCTTGGTACCCATGGCGTGGAGTTCGTCGCACATGGCCTTGGGATCGGGCCAGTATTCGGGATCAAACTGCCAGTCTCCCTGACGGGTCCAGTGGAAGAAATCGATGACGATCACCTCCAGGGGAATGCCCAGTTCCTTATAGCGGCGGGCAATGGACAGCACCTCCTCCTGGGTGCGGTAGCGAAGCTTGCACTGCCATAAGCCCAGCAGGTTTTCGGGCATGACGGGAGCGCGGCCGGTCACCGCCGTGTAGTTCTCTAAGATCTCCGCCGGGCCCTCTCCTGCGGTGATCCAGTAGTCCATTTCCTTAGTGGCCTCCGCCACCCATTCGGTGTAGTTGCAGCCGAAGGAAGCCCGGCCCACCGCCGGATTGTTCCACAGAAAGCCGTAACCTAAGCTGGAAACCGCAAAGGGCACCGACACCTGGGAATTGCGCTGGGCAAGTTCTAAGTTACAGCCCTTTAAGTTCATCTGGGACTGCTGATACTGACCCATGCCGTAAATCTTTTCGTCGTCGTTTCCGCAGAAGCGCACCGTCAGGCCGTAATCTCCGCCGATGATGGGCTGCCAGGTGCGGGCCACCACCTTTAAGCAGGCGCTCTGGCCGGTTTCGCAGCCGAAGTAGTTGCGGGAATATTCCTGGAGAATCAGATGATCATCCCGATAGAAAAACAGCACGCCGCCGGCGTTGATCCGGGCCTTCATGCGGCCGTTGGTGATGGTGGCTTCCTGCAGGGACAGCTTCATGCCGCCCATCTCAATCAACGGACCGTCCAACAGCTGAACATCCGCTTTCCGATCCTCTTCCTTCAGGGGCTCCGTCAGGGCCCAGGCTTCGCCGGTGAAGGCCGGAAACTGAGTAGCCCGGACGCGAAGGGCGTCCTTTCCCCATGCCTCGATGCGAAGGGATTCGTTGCGGCTGCGGTAAATCAGTGCGTTGTTTTCAATCGTAAATGACATATTCTTCCTCTTTCCCCAACTGTTTATTCGTTATCTTTCAACCGGACCAAAGTTCCGGCTTATACCTTCCTGCTGCCAGCCGCTGTTCCCAGGAACCGCAGATTCCTGGCATCCATGGGATTTCTGTCATATCATGATTAAGTCGCCAAAAGTACTGATTCGCGCGGCTTCGCACTTCGTGCTCCCACCGCACTCCCACAACTTAAGGCTTTCGTGGAGGTTTCCCTCCACTTCGCCCTCGTTGTGTGGCACGCCAATAAGTCTCTCCTCCACCGCCACGCAAGCGTGGCTTGGAGTCGGACTTTTGGCGTTTGAATCATATCATCGGAAATACATCACCGGCGTGGCCTGCACGTAATCCATTCCCATCTGTTTTCCGATTCTGTATGAATCGGCTGCCGATTCATACAGGATATACAGGTTATCCTGCACCACGTAGATCTCTTCCGCCATGGGCGCGATCCGCGTGGATTTATCCGCGCCATGCTCCGTCAGAATATACAGTGGCACTTCTTTGCCGAACACCTTTCGGGTGCCCGACACCGGAACCGCTCCCAGCCGGTAGGTTAGAATCCGGGAAGAAAGCAGGCTGTCCGACTGGGACAGATACAGGTAGCCGCGGTCAAAACAGGCCCCCTGAATCTTGTCCGGAATGGAATAGACACAGGCTGGCGTCATTTCGCCCTCCTCATCCGGCACAAACCCCAGCAGGTACGCCCCCTGTCCGCCGTACTCCGTATCCACGTAATGGGAGGGGAGGGTGAAAAAGATGGGGTCAAAATGGAACTCGCCCGCGTACAAAAAGGAGTAATCGGAAGCCGTAAAGGACACCCGGATCCGATCCTCATCGTCTTTCAGATTGGTGACCACGGACACGTCGATCACATCGCCGCTGGCCGCTTCCAGAACCTCCGACAGCGGCAGTCCGTACATGCAGCCGGCGGTACTTCCCGCAATGTACAGCACGTCATCGTAGATGGACAGGCCGCCGGCATGTCCGCGAAAGTTCTGCCCGTTGGGCAGCCGGACGAACAGTTTTCGGGCCGCACCGGTTTCGCGCTCCACCACGTAAATGGGGGAATCCTCCCCAAAGGGCGCGAACCCCGCCAGCAGGATGGAGTCGCTGGCTGCGTTGTACACCAGTCCCTGGGGGACAAAGCCGTCGTCAATGTCGGGAATGCGGCACATCGGCGTGCTGTTTCGCAGGTAGTGGCGGATGGAGCGCTGATCCTTGATGTACAGACTGTCCAGAAGCACAATCACCCAGGCGGCAAAAAGGACAGAAAGGAGGATCAGAACCACCATCTCTGTATGGATTTTTCTGCTCCTCTTCTTCAATGTGCACTCCTGTCAGATGTAAAAACGATTCTTTGTCTATTCTACCACAAAGCGACGAGGACGATGAACACTCGTGTTCATCGGACGACCGCGCATGATAACAAGCGCTTGCGCTTGTTATACCACAACTGCCTCAGAACCGGACCGCTCAAACCACACATCCAAATCCACAGTTCCTTCAATTCCGCTGACGTTTCCCTTCTCCGTATACTGCCAGAATTCGAAAACATACGGCGTCTGGGGCACAGGTTCGTAATCCGCATACCACACCGGAATACCTTCCAGCTGTGCCAGATCAAACAGAAATGCTTCCCAGTACATATTGGAGTAAATCATGGGTTCATAGCCGGCTTCGCGGATGCGATTACAGAAGGCGATGGTGTTCCTGGTGAACTGCTCGCCGGTGACGTGATCCGTGCGGGCCGTGTCGTTTAAGATCAGTTCCGGATCGTAGACCACGGGCAGATCCAAAGCCATCCCGTCCAGAAGGGACAGGGCAAACTCCGCTTCTTCCAGGGCTTCGTCCACATTTATGGCCTGGGAAAACACATAGACGCCCACCTTCACGCCGGCTGCTTTGGCGTTCCTGAGGTTTTCCAGGGCCCGCTCGTCTTCTCTTAGGTTCCCCTCCGGACCATACCCGCGGTATGCAAGGCGGATGATGGCAAATTCAATGCCGTCCCCAGCCACCGCCTGCCAGTCGATTTCCCCCTGGTGACGGGATACGTCGATGCCTTTGTGAAGGGTAAAACGGGCATCCTCGTAGGTTATCTGACTGTCCTGGTTATGAAGCAGGGTCCAGTCATAGTCATGTTTTGGAATATCGGTCCGAAGTTCCGCCGTATAATGCTCCCCGTGGGCCGTCACAAAGGAAAACATTTCTTTGGGTGCTTCCTCGGGCTGTTCTGTTTCCTGCGGTGTCTCTTCTGATGTTTCCGACGCTTCGGATGGAGCCTCCTGTTCCGTGGAAACCTCCGCCGATTCGCCGCTTTTCTGTCCGCAGGACGCCAGAAGGAAAGCCGCCAGCAGCAGTGCCGTCAGCAGATAAATCCGTCTGGAAACACTTTTTGTTCCTGTTTTGCGCATCTTGTTTTCTGATCCATTTCTATATCTGCGCTTCATCATCTCGGATCCGATGTCCTTTCCATGGCAATCAAATCTTACGCTGCATCCGTACATCGGCTCCGGATATCTTTATCACATCGCGCACTCCGCTGCCTTCTGAATCAGCCAGTCAAAGATGGGTTTCATCCCTTCATCCAGCATGCGCTCCGGATGCCACTGGGTGCCCAGAATGCGGTCTTTGTATTCGTAGCCTTCAATGACGCCGTCCGGGCTTGTGGCATTGCAGGTAAAGGGCTCTGCTAAGGTCCGCACCGCCTGATGATGGGTGGAATTGACGGTCAGCTCCGTCGCGCCCTGAAACAGGGCCGACAGGAACGTTCCTTCCACCACCTTCACCGGATGGCGGGTTTCGAAATTCTGATGGGCAATGGTCACTTCCGGACGGTCAAAGATATGCTGATTATGCCGGCCGCCGGCCGCGATGTTTAAGATCTGCTCGCCGCGGCAGATGGCCAGCACCGGCTTTGTGCCGGCGAGGAAGCGCTTCGCCAGCAGCATTTCCGTGATGTCCCGCTCCCGGGTGGCGCATTCGCATTTTTCATGCGCCGGCTCCTGCAGAAATTCCGAATTGATATCCGCCCCGCCGGCTAAGATCAGTCCGTCAAATTCCTGGTAAATCTGCTCCGCGTCTTCTTCCGTCAGAATGGCACCGGTTAAAAAGGCAAGACCGCCGGCCTGTGCCACCGCGTTCTGATAGGTGGGGGACGGCGAGGCCAGCCCCTCGTTGCCCATGACGTACGAAGCCACGGCGATTTTCGGTTTATGACCGGTATTTTCCATTGTCATGATGATTTTCCCTCCCGATGCTGTTTGCGATACTGTGCCGGCGTCATGTGAAATTCCGTCTGAAAGGCCCGGTTAAAGGTCCGCTGGCTGCCAAAGCCGGCGTCAAGGCAGATTTCGGTGACCGGCTGTTTGGTTTCCTCCAGAAGCATGCGGCTGTACTCCAGCCGGGAATGATTCACGTAGCGGTTGAAATTGGTGTGAAAGGTGGACGAAAACATCCGGGACAGGGTGTAGGGGCTGATGTAAAGCGCCTTCGCCACAGAGGTCAGGCTGATCTCCTCCCGGCTGTGGGCAGCGATGTAGGTGACCACGGCGTCCACAAGATCTGTCGGCTGCGCGACCCGTTCTTTTAAGGTCAGTTCCGGCAAAATCCGACTGAGCAGGATGTGAATGTAGGCCGCCCGGAGCACGTCGTCATAGTTTCCCTTTTTCCGGCGGCCGGTGAGGGTCTGCAGGGCGTACAGCACATCCGGATGCAGCTTTGCCTTGGGGATGACCGGGTTTTCCGGGACATGGGATTCCAAGGTTCCGATAAAGGCCCCGGCCAAAGACGGCGCGGCCAGCAGGTAGGTGACCCTTCCCGGCGTTTCTCCGAAAGCCTGATAATGATGCACCTGATTGGGGAAAACGATCCCCGCGTCCCCTTCATTTAAGGCATACAGTGAAGAACCGATGCCCAGAGCAATGGAACCCTCCGTCACCAGCACCAGTTCCAGGGATGGGTGAAGGTGAGGGCCCACGTGGCGGGCCTTGCGGCGGTACAGTTCAAAGTCATTCTCTTCCTGGCTGTATAAGGGATACATAAGTGCTCCTTAACATTTCTCAGATACAGGTTCCCGATGGTTTTCTAATCTTCCATAATCCCGTCTTTTCGATGTTTCCTGACCATCGAGGCAAAAAACATCGCGGGCCTTCCGCCCGCTTCATACAGGATTTGCCAAACCCATGATAGCAAGATTTGTCCACTTTTTCAAATCATCTGGCGAGCAACATTTCAGACATCGAGGTATCATAACCATCGTAAAAGGAAAAAGAAAAAACAAGGAGGAAAATGAAATGAAGAATATGATTACAAAGATTTTAAAGCAGGCGTGGAAGAACTACTACGATATGTGCACACAGAATCACCTGTTTGAAAACTACTATCGCAAATAAGCTCCCACATTGAATTTGAGTGTGAGTATTCCAAAAAACCGGGCACGCATGCCCGGTTTTTGCTTATCTTTCACCCACCCCAGGATATTACTTCCCGGGGTGGTTTTTAAGTTTATCAGATCTTCTTTGCCAGTTCTTCTCTGCTTAATCCGGCATTCCGGGATACCTCGTCGTTGGGGATCACCCGCAGAGTCTTGCCGTTGTAGCAGGATACCAGCACGCTGGCTTCTTTTCCGTCGATTTCGATGGTCTTTTCCGTATACTGCTCGTTCAGCGGTACCTGCTTCTTCAGGCAGGATTTCTCTGTCAGAGCACCGGTGGGACAAAGCTGCACGCACAGGCCGCAGTTATTGCACTTCGTGGCGTCAAGGGGCAGCGAGAAGGCCGGAGCAACTTCCGTGGTAAAGCCGCGGCCAAGTAGGCCGATGGCGTGGATGTCCATCACCTCACGGCAGGAACGCACGCACAGTCCGCACAGGATACACTTGGCCGGATTGCGCTCAATAAAGGCGTTTTCGTCGTGGGTGTACTTCTGGGGCATTTCGCCGGCGAAGCGCTCGGGATGGATGTCATAGCGCTGAGCCACGTGAAGCAGCTTGCACTTGTAGTACTCACGGCAGCCGCACTCTAAGCAGCGGGAAGCCTCTTCTTTGGCTTCTTCTTCCGTAAAGCCTAAGGAAACCTCGTCGAAATTCTTGTTGCGCACGTCCGCCGGCAGCACCTTGGGGGTGATGCGGGCTTTCTTTTCGCGATCGGAATAATCGATGGTGGCTTCATCGCGACGGCTGATGTAGGGGATGCGGGTATCTAAGGCTTCGCCCTTTAAATAGGAATCCACAGCCGCAACGCAGCGGTCCGCCTCGCCGATGGCTTCAATGGCGATGGAAGCACCTTTGTTGGTGGCGTCGCCGATGGCGAATACGCCTTCCATGCTGGTGGTGAAGAAATCTTCATCCGCAGCGATGTTGCCCCGCTGGTTCAGTTCCAGCTCAGCCACATCGGAGGCCACCAGTTTCTGGCCAATGGCCATGATGACGGAATCCACCGCGATCTCTTCGGTCTTGCCTTCCACCGGTACCGGACTGCGGCGTCCGGATGCATCGGGCTCGCCCAGTTCCATAACCTGCAGGGTGATGGAAGAAACATGGCCGTCGGTGCCGTTGAAGGAAATGGGGTTGGTTAAGAACTTGTACACCACGCCCTCTTCCTCGGCCTCTTCGATTTCCAGGGCGTCGGCCGGCATCTCGTTGCGGGTACGGCGATAGACCACGTACACTTCTTTTGCGCCTAAACGCACCGCAGTACGGCAGGCGTCCATGGCGGTGTTACCGCCGCCGCAGATGGCCACTTTTTCGCCGATGTCCGGCGGATTCTGCTGAATAACGGCACGCAGGAAATCAATACCGCCGTATACGCCCTCCAGATCTTCACCAGGGGTGCGCATGGAACTGGATTTCCAGGCGCCCACAGCCACGATGACAGCGTCATTTTCGGCCTTCAGGGAAGCGATGGTGTAATCCACACCCAGTTTCTTGCCGTTTTGCATGGTCACGCCGCATTTTTCAATGAGGGCGATTTCCTGGTCTAAGATCTCCTTGGGCAGACGGTACTGAGGAATACCGTAGCGCAGCATGCCGCCCATCTTCTCCATCATGTCGTAGATGGTGACGGCGTGGCCCTTCTGAGCCAGATAGTAGGCTGCGGTTAAGCCCGCCGGGCCGCCGCCGATGATGGCCACTTTCTTGCCCGTAGAGGCAGCAATTTCCGGCAGATAGCTGTCTGCGCGCAGATCCATATCCGCGGCGAAAGCCTTCAGCTGAGCGATGTTGATGGGCTCTTCCACGTTCTTGCGGCGGCAGGCCTTCTCGCAGGGATGCGGGCAGACACGGCCGATGGAGGCGGGAAGGGAAATCTTGTTTTTGATCAGCTTGATGGCGGCGTCATATTCACCGTTGGCAATCAGGCCCACATAGCCCTGGCAGTCGGTACGGGCCGGGCAGTTCAGCTGGCAGGGAGCCACACAGTCGCCGTCGTGGGCAGACATCAGAAGCTCCATGGCCACCTTGCGGGACTGGACCACGCGCTCGCTTTCGGTGTTGATCACCATGCCTTCCGTGGCCTTGGCAGAGCAGGAACGAAGCAGTTTGGGCATGCCTTCCGCCTCTACCACGCACAGGCCGCAGGCACCGTACACTTCCACCGCCTTGTCATAGCAAAGGGTGGGAATATCAATTCCGGCACTGCGTGCCGCTTCTAAAATGGTCGATCCTTCCGGGGTTTCGACTGCAATACCGTTTATGGTTAAATGAATCATCGTTTCGCACCCCCTTACTCTCTCACCACGGAGTCAAACCGGCACACCGAGTAGCACTTGCCGCACTTGACGCACTTGTCCGTGTCAATGACATGCGGCTGCTTGACAGCGCCGGAAATGGCGCCCACCGGGCAGTTGCGCGCACACAGCGTACATCCGCGGCAGGTATCCGCGTTGATCCGATAGGTGATCAGATCGCGGCATTCGCCGGCGGGGCAGCGCTTCTCTTTGATGTGGGCTTCGTACTCGTCGCGGAAATACTTGATGGTGGTCAGCACCGGGTTGGGGGCAGTCTGGCCTAAGCCGCACAGAGCGCCGTCCTTGATGGAGTAGCACAGCTCTTCCAACAGCTCGATATCGCCTTCCTTGCCTTCACCCTTGGTGATGCGCTCTAACATTTCCAGCATGCGCTTGGTGCCGATACGGCAGTGGATGCACTTGCCGCAGCTTTCCTTGGCCGTGAAGTCTAAGAAGAACTTGGCCATACCCACCATGCAGGTGCTTTCGTCCATGACAACCATACCGCCGCTCCCCATGATGGCGCCAGTGGCACCCAGGGCCTTGTAGTCGATGACGGTGTCAATCAGATCTGCCGGAATGCAGCCGCCGGAGGGGCCGCCCATCTGCACGGCCTTGAAGGGCTTGTCCGTCTTCATACCGCCGCCGATGTCGAAAATCACGTCACGCAGGGTTTTGCCCATGGGGATTTCCACCAGGCCGCTGCGCTTCACCTTACCGGTAACCGCGAACACCTTGGTACCCTTGCTGCCTTCCGTACCCATGGCCGCGAAGGCTTCGCCCCCGTTGTTGATGATCCAGGCGACGTTGGCAAAGGTTTCCACGTTATTGATGTTGGAGGGCTTGCGCCAGAAACCGGACTGGGCCGGGAAGGGCGGCTTTAAGCGGGGCATGCCCCGATGGCCTTCTAAGCTCTCGATCAGAGCTGTTTCCTCGCCGCACACGAAGGCGCCGGCGCCGGCTTTGATCATGAAATCACAGGAGAAATCGGTGCCGAAGATGTGGTCGCCGATGATGCCGGCTTCCTGTGCCTGCTCGATGGCCCGGGTCAGACGCCTGATGGCCAGAGGATACTCGGCACGCACGTAAACCACGGCGTGCTTCGCGCCGATGGCGTAGGCGCCGATAAGCATGCCTTCGATCAGGTTGTGGGGATCGGACTCGATGACGGCGCGGTCCATGAACGCGCCCGGATCGCCTTCATCGGCGTTGCAGATGAGGTACTTTTCATCGCCTTCCGACTGACGGGCGGCGTTCCACTTAAACCAGGTGGGGAAACCTGCACCGCCGCGGCCGGCTAAGCCGGAGGTCTTGATCACGTCAATGACCTTCTCGGGGGTGTATTCGGTGACCGCCTTCTTAAGGGCCGTATAACCGTCAGCGGCCAGATAGGCGCTGATTTCCTCGGGGTTGATGATACCGCAGTTGCGCAGGGCAATACGGGTCTGCTTCTTTAAGAACTGGCTGTCTTCCTCGGTAACGATGAGCTTTTCCACCGCTGCCCGGTCGCCGTTGTTCACAAAGGCGGCGATGGCCGGCGCGTCACTCTCCTGTACCTTTACCAGGCGGGTCAGCTCGCCGTCGTCGGCATACACGTCCACAATGGGCTCTAAGTAGCACATGCCGATACAGCCGGTGATGGAGATCTCCGGCACGAGGTTTTCCTTTAACAGCGCTTTTCTGACTTTTTCGGCGCCCGCAGCGATACCGCAGGAACCTTCTCCGATCACAACTCTCATACCGCTGCCTCCCTTAACTCTTTTAAGATTGCCCTGGTCTTATCCGGCGTCAGACTGCCATAGGTGTCTTCGTTGATCATCATGACCGGCGACAGCGAGCAGCAGCCTAAGCAGGCGACGCACTTTAAGGAAAACAGGCCGTCTTCCGTGGTGCCGCCGTCCCTGATGCCCAGTTCTTCTTCCACCGTCTGTAAGATCAGTTCGGAGGAGTTCACGTGGCAGGCCGTGCCCTGGCAGAGCATGATCAGGTATTTGCCCACCGGTGCGAAACGGAACTGGGTGTAGAATGTGCCTACGCCCATGATCTCCGACTCTGCGATGCCGGTGCGCTGGGAAATAACCTCGATCGCCTCCTTCGGCAGGTAGCCGTAGATTTCCTGCGTCTGCTGCAGGATGGTGATGAGACTGCCCTTGACCGATGCGTATTTTGCCAGAACGTCATCGAGCAGGGTTACGTCAATTGCCTTCGGATCCATTTTTTCCCTCCCATATCCGTGTAAAAATGACCGATGGTTACTTTAACACGACAGAGCACTGCATTGCAACAGTCCCTGAACTGTGTACTGAAAAAGATTCAAAACGCGGCTCATCGGCAGGAATGCCATCCTCCGTAAAACTGCGCCGATTACGGACTTTCGACGGACGGATTTAATCGTCCGCTTCCTCATCCTTCGACATGGTGTACACCTGACGCTTCCGGGCCATCTCATCGCTCTCCAGATATTCATCGTAGGTGGATACCTTGTCGATGATGGAGCCGCCGGGCATGATTTCGATGATGCGGTTGGCCGTGGTCTGAACGATCTGATGGTCGCGGGACGTAAACAGCAGCACGCCCGGGAACTTGATCAGGCCGTTGTTTAAGGCGGTGATGGATTCCATGTCCAGGTGGTCGGTGGGCTCGTCTAACAGCAGCACGTTGCTGCCTTCGATCATCATTCTAGACAGCAGCACACGCACCCGCTCACCACCGGAAAGCACCCGCATCTTCTTCACGCCGTCTTCACCGGCGAAAAGCATGCGGCCTAAGAATCCCCGGACGTAGGTCGCGTCCTTGATCTCGGAAAACTGGGTCAGCCAGTCCACGATGACGTAATCCGTATCGAAGATCTTCGTGTTGTCCTTGGGGAAGTAGGACTGGGACGTGGTGACACCCCACTTGTAGGTACCTTCGTCCGGCTCCATGTTTCCGGTCAGGATCTCGAAAAGAACCGTCTTCGCCGCTTCATTGCCGCCCACAAAGGCGATCTTGTCGTCATGTCCCACAATGAAGGAAACGTTGTCTAAAACCTTCACGCCGTTGATGGTTTTGGAAATGCCCTCCACCGTCAGCACCTCGTTGCCGATCTCCCGGTTGGGACGGAAATCGATGTAGGGATACTTGCGGCTGGACGGACGGATGTCATCCAACTGGATCTTTTCCAGCGCCCGCTTTCTGGAGGTCGCCTGCTTGGATTTGGAAGCGTTGGCGGAGAACCGGGAAATGAATTCCTGCAGTTCCTTGATCTGCTCTTCCTTCTTCTTGTTGGCTTCCTTGCGCTGCTTCATGATCAGCTGGCTGGACTCGTACCAGAAATCGTAGTTACCGGCGTACAGTTCGATCTTGCCGTAGTCGATATCCGCGATGTGGGTGCAGACCTTGTTCAGGAAGTAACGGTCGTGGGAAACCACGATCACCGTGTTTTCAAAGCCGATGAGGAATTCCTCCAGCCAGGCGATGGCGTCTAAGTCCAGATGGTTTGTGGGCTCATCTAACAGAAGGATGTCCGGATTGCCGAACAGAGCCCGGGCCAAAAGGATTTTCACCTTCTGGGCACCGGTCAGATCGCCCATCAGGCTGTAGTGCAGCTCCGTATCAATGCCTAAGCCGTTTAACAGGGTGGCGGCGTCGCTTTCCGCGTTCCAGCCGTCCATCTCGGCAAACTCGGCCTCCAGCTCGCTGGCGCGGATGCCGTCTTCCTCGGAAAAGTCTTCCTTCATGTAGATGGCGTCCTTTTCCTTCATGATGTCATACAGGCGCTGGTTGCCCATGATGACCGTATCCATGACGGTGTACGCGTCGTACTTGAAGTGGTCCTGCTCCAGGAAGGAAAGGCGCTGGCCGGGAGTCATGATCACGTCGCCGTTGGTGGGCTCCAGCTGTCCGGAAAGGATCTTTAAGAAAGTGGATTTTCCTGCGCCGTTGGCGCCGATCATACCGTAGCAGTTGCCTTCGGTAAATTTGATGTTAACGTCCTCGAAGAGGGCTTTCTTGCCTACACGAAGGGTTACATTTGCTGCCTGAATCATACATTAATCTCCTGTAAATAGTTTATGCGTCTATTTTTGCACTGCGTGCGCACTCGCGGCGTCTCTTCTTGCCGCCTGCGGCGGCAAGTGCGCCCTGCTTGCGCACTCGCCGCCATTCGGCCGCTCGTGCGCGGGCTGTCGCCCAATCGCCTGTCGTCCGAACGCAACCGGCTGCAAGCAGCCATGCGTTCGTTCGACAGCCGGCAGGGCTCGTAGTTTTCGCGTCAGTTCTTAAACGAGTGTACCGGCGCAGGAATCCGTCCGGTGCGGGCGATGAATTCTTCGCACGAGAAGCCGTTGACGGGCATGATGGGCGCATAGCCCAGCAGGCCGCCGAATTCCACGATTTCTCCCACGCCTTTGCCCACCACCGGGATCAGGCGCACCGCCGTGGTTTTCTGGTTGATCATGCCGATGGCCATTTCGTCAGCGATGACGCCGGAAATGGTGGACGCCGGCGTGTCTCCCGGGATGGCGATCATATCCAGGCCCACCGAGCAGACACAGGTCATGGCTTCCAGCTTTTCTAAGGTCAGAGCGCCGGCTTCCACCGCGTCGATCATGCCCTGATCTTCACTGACGGGGATGAAGGCGCCGCTTAAGCCGCCCACGTAGGAGGAGGCCATAATGCCGCCCTTTTTCACCTGGTCGTTTAACAGAGCCAGGGCCGCCGTGGTTCCCGGAGCACCGGCGTGTTCCAAGCCCATGGCGCAGAGGATATCCGCTACGGAATCTCCCCCCGCCGGCGTGGGCGCCAAGGACAGGTCGATGATACCGAAGGGAATCCCCAGGCGCTTGGAGGCTTCTTTGGCCACCAGCTGTCCCACACGGGTGATCTTAAAGGCGGTACGCTTGATGGTTTCGCACAGCACTTCAAAGCTTTCGCCCCGGACGGATTCCAGCGCGGTTTTCACCACCCCCGGGCCACTGATACCCACGTTGATGATGGCATCCGCTTCCGTCACGCCGTGGAAAGCACCGGCCATAAAGGGGTTGTCATCCGGTGCGTTGCAGAACACCACCAGTTTCGCGCAGCCTAAGGAGTCCTGCTCCTTGGTGGCTTCAGCGGTTTCCTTGATGATCTGTCCCATCAGGCGCACGGCGTCCATATTGATGCCGGTTTTGGTGGACCCCAGGTTCACAGAACTGCAGACAAAGGATGTCTGGGCCAGTGCCTGGGGAATGGAGCGGATCAGGTTCTCTTCCGCCGGGGTCATGCCCTTGGAAACCAGGGCAGAATAACCGCCTAAGAAGTTGACCCCCACGGTTTTGGCCGCCTCGTCTAAGGTTCTCGCAATCTTCACGAAATCCTCTGGCGTATGGCAGGCCGCCGCGCCGATTAAGGCAATGGGCGTTACGGAAATCCGCTTGTTGACAATGGGGATGCAGTAATCCCGCTCGATCTCGCCGCCCACGGCCACCAGATCTTTGGCCACCGTGGTGATTTTGCGGTAGATGTTTTCACAGAGGCGGTCCACATCGGAGTCGATGCAGTCTAACAGGCTGATACCGATGGTGATGGTGCGGATATCCAGGTTTTCCTGCTCCACCATCTTGTTGGTTTCAATCACCTCGTAGCGATTGATCATAAGTCGTTCCTCATCTTTTCTGAAGAATCTGCCGGTGCCAAGATGCTGCTCTCCGGCTGATTCACTGCGAAGCTGCTTAAATCAGATGCGATGCATCATTTCAAAAATCTCTTCCTTCTGGCACTTGATGTCCACGCCGATTTCCTTACCGATTTCGGCCAGGGCTTCCTGCACGGTTCCCACAGGCACGCCGCCGAGATCCACGATCATCATCATGTTGAAGAATCCGCCCACGATGGTCTGGGAAATGTCTAAGATGTTGACATGCGCACCGGCCAGCCAGGTGCAGATGCGGGCGATGATACCGACGGTATCCTTACCGACAACGGTAATCACGGCCTTCTCATGAGTTACTTCCGGCATAATGGCTCCTCTCTGTGTTTAAATTACAATTCTTCGTGACGGCTCGTCTCTTCGGGCGATTTCGATGGGGAAATCGCTGCCCCGGTAAGGGGTGTCCCCTAAGGTCACCTCCAGGCGCACCGTCTCGTAGGCCAGTTCGGGAACGTTGTTTTCTAAAGACAGATGCCCCAGAAAAATGTGTTTCATATTGTCGTGTAAAATATCCGATAACAGCTGTCCGCTGCGCTCGTTGGACAGATGTCCGTAATCCCCTAAAATCCGCTGTTTCAGGGGATAGGGATAACTGCCCACCTGCAGCATGTGGATGTCGTGGTTGGCCTCTAGAAGGATGGCGTCCAGATTTTTTAAATGGGAAAGAATGTAGTCGTCATAGCAGCCCAAGTCCGTCACCACCGCCACTTTTTTCTCCTGTCCGTCGGCGCTGACGGTTTTGGCTGTGTAGGCCACGGGATCCGCCGCGTCGTGCTTGGTGCGCATGGCCTGAATGGTCAGGTCTCCGATGAGAAAATCCTCGTCCGGGGTCACTTCGTGCAGCAGATCCGGGTCGATGGTTCCGATGCTTTTCGTCATCATGATGGCATCTAAGGTCTTGGGGGTAGCGTAAATCGGAAGCTGATACCGCCGGGCCAGCACCCCCAGTCCGCTGATGTGATCCGCGTGTTCGTGGGTAATCAGAATCGCGGAGGCATCCCGGAGGGACAGGTCCAAGGCGTTCATGCCGGCTTCAATGCGTTTGCCGCTGATGCCGGCGTCCACCAGAATATGGGTTCGGTCACTCCCGATACAGATGCAGTTGCCGGAGCTTCCGCTGGCAATACTAAATAATTCCATAAAATTTCTTTCTAACCAATTCGGCCATTCGCGCGGCGATCTGTTCCCGGGTCTCCTCTAAACTTCCGCCGTTTTCAATCACTGCCGTGCAGCGGCTGTAAAACACTTCCTCGGGAAGCTGGCTTTTCATGGTGCTGTCAATGCGCTCATCCGAATAGCCCCGGGAAGCCCGCAGACGCTGACGGCGCACCTCTTCGGGGGCGTGAATGTACCAAACTTCGTCACAGTAGGCGTCATATCCGGCTTCCAGCAGCAGCGCCGCCTCCAAAACCAGCAGCGTTTCCTGCTGCGGATCCGAGGTCTTTTCCATGGTAGCTTTCCGCTCCAGTGCATAGTCCAGCACCGCCGGATGCACGATGGCGTTCATCTGCCTGCGAAGAGAATCGTCAGAAAACAGAACCTGTGCCATGGCCGGCCGGTCAATGGTGCCGTCTTCGCAGAAGACATCATAAGGCTCAAACACCTTCCGCAGTTTCCGGTACACCAAAGTGCCCGGTTCCATCAGCTGCTTTGCGATGTCGTCGGCAAACAGCACTTCGGCGCCGTAGTCATTTTGCAGGATGCGAAGCACCTCGCTTTTTCCGGAGCCCACGCCGCCGGTGATACCCAGAAAGATCATGCGCTCTCCTTATTTCGCATCATACCAGTTGGTTCCGGAATGAACGTCAATCTCCAGCGGAACCATTAAGTTTGCCGCGCCGCTCATCTCTTCGTGGAGGATCTGCTCCACCTTTGCCGCCTCATCTTCCGCGGCTTCCACCAGCAGTTCGTCGTGCACCTGCAGAAGCAGTTTCGATCTGGTGCATTCCTTTCGGATGCGGGCGTCCACGGCGTTCATGGCGATCTTGATGATGTCCGCTGCCGTGCCCTGAATGGGCATGTTCATGGCCACCCGTTCGCCGAACTGCCGCTGCATGAAGTTGCTGTTTTTCAGTTCCGGAATGGGCCGCCGGCGGCCGTACATGGTCTCGGCGTAACCCTTGGCTTTCGCGCTCTCCACCAGCCCGTCGATAAAGGCGTGCAGGGCCGGATAAGCGGCGAAGTATTCGTTGATATAGTCCTGGGCTTCCTTCCGGGAAATGGACAGATCCTGGCTTAAGCCGAAGGCGCTGATGCCATAGACGATACCAAAGTTGACGGCCTTGGCGTTGCGCCGCTGCAGCTCCGTCACCTGGTCAAAGGGCACATGGAACACCCGGGACGCGGTGGACCGGTGAATGTCCCGGTTTTCCCGGTAGGCTTCAACCAGGTTTTCATCCCCGGACATGTGGGCTAAGACCCGCAGTTCGATCTGGGAGTAATCCGCATCCACATACACATAGCCCGGCTTGGCGTGAAACACCCGGCGGATCTGCTTTCCCAGCTCCATGCGGATGGGAATGTTCTGCAGGTTGGGCTCGGTGCTGCTTAAACGGCCGGTGGCCGTCACGGTCTGCTGGAAGGTGGTGTGAATCCGACCGTCCGCAGCCACACAGCTGCCTAAGCCCTCCGCATAGGTGGATTTTAACTTGGTCAGCTGGCGGTATTCTAAGATTTTCGCCACCACAGGCGCCTGGGGAGCCAGCTGCTCTAAAACGTCCGCCGCAGTGGAATAGCCCGTTTTGGTCTTCTTTCCCCCGGGAAGTCCCATCTTTTCAAACAGGATGGTGCCCAGCTGTTTGGGAGACTGGATGTTAAACTCCTCCCCGGCTTCGGCGTAGATCTCTTTCTCCAGTTCGTCGATGCGGCAGGTCAGGGCTTCGCCGTAGGCGGAAAGTTCTCCCCGGTCGATGGCGATGCCTTCCTTTTCCATGCCGTACAGGGTGCGCACCAGAGGCAGTTCCACCTCGGTGTACAAAGGAAGCATGTCCGCATCTTTCAACTGCTGTTCTAAGGCCGCCGGCGCCATGGCGCACACCGCCGCTTCCCAGCAGGCGCAGCGCATTTTTTCCGACAGCAGGGAATCCTTTGCGGCGGGATGTTCCTTGTCCGCCGCATCCTCCGCAGCCAGGCCCGGAATGGGTAACGTCATCTGGGCATGGGATTCCGGCAGGGTCCAGATGTCCTTCAGCTTGGTTTTGCCGAAGAGATCCTGGGCCGTGGGAATGGTTTTGCCCAGGGCGTTTTTCGCGATGTCCGCCGCGGTATATTCCCCAGTGAGAGGCCACAGCAGATAGGCCGCAACAGACAGATCAAAGATCTGATCCGAAAGGGAACTCGTCCCCTCAGCTGCTGCCGTTTCATTTTCAGGCAGACGGCCATTCTCTTCTTCTGCAAAGACCCGGGTACCTTTCAGCATGCAGGCATGGGTCTTTACGTCCACGAAGCACAGCCGCTTTCCCGCCTTGGAAAGATCCGAAAGCCAGCCCTGCATCCGGGCTGCGTTAATCCCGCCGCCAAAGGGCAGATACCGGGTTTCCTTACCGTCGGAAAGGGACAGAAACGCGGGGGTTCCGTCTTCGTAGGCCGTATGTCCCACCAGCACGCATCCCACGCCGATATCCTTGGCGTCGGACCGGCAGAGGTCGGCCACAAAGGCGTCGGCTGCAAAAGCATCTGTCAGTGTATCGAAGGCTTCCTCCAAAGAGGCTTCCTGAGCGCCCGAAACTTCCACGTGTTCAAATCGGGACAGCAGGTTTTTAAAGTCCCACTCCCGGCACAGGGTGTAGGCCGCCGGGGTGTACAGGTTCTTTAAGACAGCCGCGTCTGCATCCAGCTCCACCGGTGCCGCCGTATTGATGGTGGCTAAGGTCTTGGAAAGCACCGCCTGGTCGTAGTATTCCTGCAGATTTGCAGAGGCCCGGGGCGGCTTGATTTCCGCCGCGTGCTCATGGGCGTTTTCGATGGAATGATACTGGGCGATGATGGCCTTGGCCGTCTTTTCGCCGATACCCGGCACGCCGGGAATGTTGTCGGAGGTATCCCCCCACAGCGCCTTGACGTCGATGAATTCCTTGGGTGTCACGTCATAGGCCGCCTGCACGTCCGCCGCGTAATACTGCTCGATGGTGGTTCCGCCGGCCTTGGTCTTGGGAATGCAGATCCGGGTGTGCTCGGTTGCCAGCTGCAGCAGATCCCGGTCGCCGGAGACGATGATGACCTCGGCTCCTTCGCCTTCCGCCTTCGCCGCCAGAGTGCCTAAAATGTCGTCCGCCTCAAAACCGGGCTTCTCGATCACCGGAACCTCCATGGCCAGAAGCATCTGCTTCATCATGGGAACCTGCTGCCGAAGTTCTTCCGGCATGGGCTTGCGCGTGCCCTTGTAGGCCGCGTACATCTCATGGCGGAAGGTGGGCGCATGCACGTCAAAAGCCACCGCCAGAGCATCCGGCTGTTCGGTCTCCAGCAGTTTAAACAGGATATTCAAAAATCCGTAGACGGCGTTGGTGTGCAGCCCCGATGCGTTGGTCAGATCCGGCAGACCGTAAAACGCCCGGTTTAAGATGCTGTGTCCGTCAATCAGCAGCAGTTTTTTCATGAACAGATCCTTTTCGGTGGCACAGGTCTCTTTCGTCAGTCACGTCCTTCGATGGCACAGTTCCTTCGGCCGGCCGCGCCCTTCGATGGCGCGGATTTTCGGCCGGTCCCCTTTTTAGATGGCGCGGGTCTCTTTGGCCAGCCATGCCTTTTCCTCTTCGGTCAGATAAGGAGAAAGGGTCTCCCGAACGTAAGCGTGGTAGGCGTTTAACGTGTTCTTTTCTTCCGTGGAAAGCATTTCCGGGATCACCGGATCCAGGTCAATGGGCGCCACCGTCAGGGACTCGTGGCGCAGGAAGCGTCCGTATTCCGTCTCTTCCGCTTCCACGCAGAGCATCTCGTTTTCGATGCGGATGCCGAATTCATCTTCGATATAAAGACCCGGTTCGTTGGTGGTGATCATGCCGGGCACCAGCGGCCAGGCCCGTCCCCGGTCGGCGATCTTCCAGCGCATGCTGTTGGGGCCTTCGTGGACATTTAAGATATGTCCCACGCCGTGGCCGGTTCCGCAGCGATAATCCAGGCCGCGGTCCCACACCGGTCCCCGGGCTAAGATATCCAGGTTGGCACCGGTGCAGCCGTCCATAAAATGGGCGGACAAAAGGCGCAGATGGCAGCGAAGCACGATGGTGTAGTATTCACGCATCTTCTCCGTCAGCGGTCCTAACGTGATGGTACGGGTGATGTCCGTGGTACCGGTGAGATAATGTCCGCCGGAATCCACTAAGAGGAATCCTTCCGGCTTTAACACAGCGTTGTGCTCCGGCGTAGCGGAATAATGCATCATGGCCGCATTGGCGCCGTAGGCACTGATGGTGCCAAAGGACAGATCCAGGAAACCGGGCTGCTGCCGGCGAAGATTCTCCAGATAATCGGAAGCGGAAATCTCGGTGATCTCCTCTTTACCCACCATATTCTTCAGCCAGTAGATAAACCTGGTCACCGCCACGCCGTCATGCACGTGGGCATCGATGGTGTTTTTGATTTCCACCGCATTCTTTTCGGCCTTCATCCGCTCCGTGGGATTGGCCTCTTCCACCCGGCGGATCCCGGCGTCTAAGGTGGCGTCCAGACGGGCGTTTACAATGGCCGGATCCAGCAGAATGGCGGAAATCTTCTCCGGAGACAGCGCCGCCAGATCCTCATAAATAGCCTCGTAGGCTTTGACTTCCACACCCGCATCGGCAAGATAGGCCCGCACTTCCTCAGACACGGCCTTTTCGGAAACGTAAAGGGCGGCCTCATCCTTGGTCAGTAAAACGTAGGAAAGGAACACAGGAACGTTGGGAATATCATCCGCCCGCAGGTTTAAGAGCCAGGCGATGTCATACAGCGAAGTCAGCAGGTGAGCATCGGCGCCGTATTCTTCCATCTTCGTGCGCACGTCCGCCAGCTTTTCCGCCGCGGTTTTGCCTGCGTACTGCTCTTCCAAAATCCACAGCGCCGTTTCCGGCAGCGCCGGACGGTCCGTCCACACCTCGTCCATCAGATTGGCGTCCATCTTGATGGAGCCATTCTTTCTCTTGGCGATGTCTGCGTATTTCTTCACCTCGTCCATGGTCACGCAGCGGCCGTCAAACCCGATGGTTCCGCCTTCCGGCAGGTTATCCTTCAGATACTCTTCCACCGTGGGCACATCCTTGACCCCCATTTTCTGCAAGAGGATGCCCGTGCCCTCGATCTGCGCGGCGGCCTGGATGTGATAGCGGCCATCGGCCCAGAGGCAGGCCTCGTCTTTGCCGATGACGGCAGTACCGGCGGAACCGGTAAAACCGGTGATGTAGGCGCGGTCTTTAAAATGCGCTCCCACGTATTCGGAGGAGTGAAAATCGGAGGTGGGAACCACGTACAGGTCCACACCCTGTTTGGCCATAACGCCCCGCAGGGCGGCAATGCGATCTTTGATTTCCATGGGTTTCTTTTACGCTTTCTGTCTGTACCGTTTTCTGATGACGTTTCCTGAATGACAGGAAGAAAACTGCGCATCTTCGGCGGCTGCTGTGTTTATGGGTCTATCTTATTTATGGTATAACTTCTTGTTTCCGTACTGGGGCTCGCAGGTCAGGTTGATGCCCAGCTGCTTAAAGACGCCCTCGTCGATCTGGGACAGAATGACGGAGGAATGCACCTCTAAGCCCTTTAAGGAAGACAGCTGCTCCATGGCCCGGCGGGCGTTGTCATCTTTCACCGCTTCAATGGACAGGGCAATCAGCAGCTCGTCCAAGTGCAGCAGGGAGGTTTCGTCGCTGCCTAAATGCTTCACCTTCATGTTCATGATGGGCTCGATGATGGTGGGGGAAATCAGCTCCACGGAATCGTCGATGCCTGCCAGGTACTTTAAGGCATTCAGAAGCATGGCGCTGGAAGCGCCCAGCAGGGAGGAGGTCTTACCGGTAAGGATGGTGCCGTCCGCCATTTCAATGGCAGCCGCCGGCGCTTCCGTTTCCGCGGCGCGCAGATTAGCGGCCTTCACCGGCAGACGGTCGGCGATGGAAATACCGGCCTTCTCCATAAGCAGCTGAATCTTTTTGATGGGTTCATCTCCGGCGCTGCCCTTGCGGTTATCGCAGAGGGCGTGATAATAGCGGCGGATGATTTCCTGATTCGCGGCCGCCCGGCAGGCTTCGTCATCGCTGATGCAGTAGCCCACCATGTTGACGCCCATGTCCGTGGGAGACTTGTAGGGACATTCACCGGCGATCTTTTCAAAGATGCCCCGAAGCACCGGGAACACCTCCACGTCACGGTTGTAGTTCACCGCGGTCTCGCCGTAAGCTTCCATATGGAAGGGGTCGATCATGTTGACGTCGTTTAAGTCCGCCGTAGCCGCCTCGTAGGCTAAGTTCACCGGATGATTTAAGGACAGGTTCCACACCGGGAAGGTCTCGAACTTGGCGTATCCAGCCTGAATGCCCCGCTTGTTTTCGTGATACAGCTGGGAAAGGCAGGTGGCCATCTTTCCGCTGCCGGGACCCGGCGCGGTAATCACCACCAGCGGACGGGTGGTCTCGATGTACTCGTTGCGGCCAAAGCCCTCGTCGCTGACGATGAAAGGCACGTCCATGGGATAGTCCGGAATGGAATAATGGTGGTACACCTTCATGCCTAAGGAGCGCAGCTTTTTCTCGTAAGCCACGGCGGAGGGCTGCTTGGCGTAACGGGTCAGCACGATGCTGCCCACGTACAGACCCTTGCCCGTAAAGGCATCCGCCAGGCGCAGAACATCTTCATCATAGGTAATACCGATATCGCCGCGGACCTTGTTCTTTTCAATGTCGTCCGCATTGATGACGATAACGATTTCCGCCTTATCCCGCAGAGCGGTGAGCATGGTGATCTTCGAATCCGGATGGAAACCCGGAAGCACGCGGGAGGCGTGAAAATCGTCGAACAGCTTGCCGCCGAATTCCAGATACAGCTTACCGCCGAACTTGCTGATGCGGTCGCGGATGTGCTCTGACTGGATCTGCAGGTACTTGTCATTATCGAATCCGATGTTCATTTTATTCCTTTCCTCATACAGTCGTCTGATTAAAGATCATCATGCTGCCAAATCGAAGGATTCCCTCGGTTTTGAATTCCCTCCGTTTTGGATTCCCCGGTAAATGAAGATTCTCTTTTAGGAGAAATACACCAGTTCGTCTTCCGGTTTTTCCGCCGGCCTGATTTCCGTGGGATACAGCACCGGACCCTTGCCCCGGTATTCCTTGGCGAATTCCACCTTAATCTTTGCCGTCAGATCAATCCAGCTCTTGTGCTCGATGTCCTGGGCCTTCGGGAAATGACACTTCATTCCCAGGAACTGGATATCCTGCACACAGCAGGTCATGGCAAAACGGCCGGGGACAAACACGTCCTTGCGCAGCTTGCCGTCGTTGGGATTGTACACCAGGGCCAGGAAATGCACGGTTTTGCCGTCGTACTTTTTCGGATTCTCCATGCAGTCAATGAACCACAGGGCGTAATCTGCGTCCGTGATTTCAATCACCGGCGCATCGAGATTTAAGGCTACGCTGCCGTCGTCCTCGTCGATGGTGCCATCCGCCCGTTCGTACACGATCTGGGCCGGACGGTTGATGGTTTTCACCGCGCCCCGGAACTTGCCCTTGGGCGTTGCGTCGGTGCAGCGGTTAAAGATAACCACATCCGCCTTGAAAATCTGCTCCATGATCATGGCCCGCATGTTCAGCTGGTACATCTCAAAAGTGGTGGCGTCCACGGTGGCTAAGGACTGGACGATTACCCAGCCCACCGGCAGCTGCATGTCATACAGCGGACCCACTTCCCAGGTGCCGTTGTACTCGATGAACACCGCGGAAGGATCGTAGACCGCGTTTAATTCCACCAGTTTTTCATAGGTAAAATCCGCCTTCTCTTCGATCTTCACCAGTTCGCCGCCGATGGTGGCCAGCTTCTTGGTGTCGAATTCCACATCGCCGTCTTCACAGGCGATCACCAGGAACCGGCTGCCGCCCATAAATTCATTTTCAAATAATGTTTCCTGGATCAGGGACGTTTTGCCGCTGTCCATGAAGCCGGTAAACAGATAAACCGGAACTTCCTTTGCCATGTCAACCTTCTTTCTGAAATCCTGCCCCCAGCGGAACATGCGCCATTTCACCGCGTCATGTTACCGTTTAAACCTTCGTCTGTCTTTACGTCAGACCGAACAGGGCCTCGATTTCCTTTTCCTTCAGATCGGTGCCGATGACCACCAGACGTCCGGTGTAATCCGCATCACCGGTGCGGATTTCCCACTCGCCGTCCACCAGGTCAAAGTACAGCCATGTGCCGTCGCTGGCCGGAACGATGCCCTTGGAACGCACCACGTAGCCGTAATCTTCCGTGTCCGCAAAAGCGGCCATGGCCTTTTCAATCACCGCGCGGTCGAATACGTGGGGTGTCTCACGGCCCCAGGTGTCAAACACATCGTCCGCATGATGATGGTGGTGATGATGGCCGTGCTCATGGTCGTGGTCGTCATCATCATCGTCATGGTGGTGATGATGCTCGTGCTCATGCTCGTCATCGTCATCGTCGTCATGGTGATGGTGATGATGCTCGTGTTCATGCTCGTCATCGTCATCATCGTCATCGTGGTGATGGTGATGATGCTCGTGTTCGTGCTCTTCATCCTCATCGTGATGATGGTGATGATGATGCTCTGCCTCGTGCTCCGCCTCTTCCTGGGCATGATGCAGTTCCGCCAGAGCGCGCATTTCCAGGCTGTCCTGGCCTTCCATCACCGCCAGCATCTGGGTGCCGGAAATCTCGTCCCAGGGGGTGGTGATCACGGCTGCCTTGGGATTTAAAGCCTTGATCTGAGCGTGGCAGAACTCCAGCTGTTCAGGGGTGGCGTTCTGCGTGCGGGAAAGGACGATGGTGGTGGCGTGGGCGATCTGGTCGTTGAAGAATTCGCCGAAAGCCTTCATCTGCTTGGAAGCCTTTAAAGCGTTGACCACGGTCACTAAGGCGTTTAATTTCACGTCTTCCGTCTTTTCCACGTCCATAACGGAGGCCATGACATCGGAAAGCTTGCCCACACCGGAGGGCTCGATTAAAATGCGATCCGGAGTGTAGGTGGCGATAACCTCATGCAGGTTTTTCGTGAAGTCACCCACTAAGGTGCAGCAGATGCAGCCGGAATTCAGTTCAGAAACCGTAATACCGGTGTCCTTTAAGAATCCGCCGTCGATACCGATCTCACCGAATTCGTTCTCAACAATGACCACCTTCTCGCCGACGTAAACGTCTTCGATCAGTTTCTTCATCAGTGTGGTTTTTCCGGCACCAAGGAAGCCGGAAATGATATCAATCTTTGTCATGGTATTCCTCCTTCTATCACATTATGTTTACCAACGCAACACGCGCTGCTTCGTGCTGCGCACTCTCGCGGCTTTTGTATCATTAACGCAACCCGCGCTGCTTCGTGCTGCGCACTCTCGCATCGCTGCCCGTTATTCGGAATCCGTGGGGCCCCTGCCCCACTGCTTCCTCATATCGGGGCATATCGCTAATGGACGCTCGCTCGCCTGCGCAAGCGCGTCTCGCGGCGTCCATTGCGATATTGGTTGCGTTACATCTTTTCCGGAGCTTCAAATCCCAGCAGGTCGATGCTCTTTAACAGCACACCCCGGGTCAGGGAAAGCAGTTTCAGCCAGCTTAAGCGCTGTGCCTCGTCTTCGCAGGCTAAGATCTTCGTCTCGTGATAGAAATGGTTGAAGGTGTCAGCCAGTTCGTAAATGTAGGCGCAGATCTTGTGAGGTGCCAGTTCCAGCACCGCCGTGGATACGGCCGCGCCGAAGCCGGACAGTACCCGCATCAGATCGTGCTCGCTCTCGGATGCCGGCGGCAGCAGTCCGCCGCTGCCCGCAAGAGCCGCTTCCGCCGCTGCCCGATCGGCAGCCGATTCCAGATAGCGGTTTAAAATAGATCCAATACGCACGGTGGTGTACAGGATGTAAGGACCCGTATTTCCCTCAGCAGAGGTGAAGCGATCCACATCGAAGATGTAATCTTTGGAAGCCTGGTTGGACAGATCGCCGTACTTTAACGCGGCAAGGGAAACGATCTCGGCCGTATGCGCCGCTTCTTCCCCTTCCATCTGACCGCCTTCGGCGATGCGCTCCAGCATGCGCTCATTCACTTCGTCCAGCAGAGAGGACAGACGCATGACGCCGCCTTCTCTGGTTTTGAAGGGCTTGCCGTCCTTGCCGTTCATGGTGCCGAAGCCCAAGAAGGACAGGTCGGTTTCGGGCGGAACGATGCCCGTCTTTTTCGCGCAGCGGAACACCTGGGTAAAGTACAGTTCCTGCCGCTTGTCCACCACGTAGATGATGTGATCCGGCGCGTAATCTCTCATACGCCACACCAGGGTCGCCAGATCCGTGGTGTTGTACAAAGACGCTCCGTCGGATTTTAAAATCATGCAGGGCGGAACTTCCTTGGTGTCGGTTTCTTCTTTGACGTCCACCACCAGGGCGCCGTCACTGATATAGGCATAGCCGTCATCCTTCATCTTCTGAACCATGTCGGGGATGAAGGGCTGCGCGTCGGATTCGCCCTTCCACAGGTCGAATTCCACACCCAGACGGCTGTAGTTTCGTTTCAGGTCGGAAACCGAGACATTCATGATGTGACCCAGAAGAGCCTGATAACCCCGGCGGCCGTGCTGCAGTTCAAAGGTGGCCTGCATGGCTTTGGCCTTGTAGGCTTCGTCTTCCTTTGAACGCTTGCTGGCAGCAGGATAAATCTCCTCCAGTTCGCCGATGGTAAAGGGCGCTTCGGCGGGATATTCCCCTTCGTAATCCGGATCGAAATAAACCAGGTCCGGCTTGCGCTCCTTAAGTCCGATGATGACTAAGCCCATCTGAAGGCCCCAGTCTCCCAGATGCACGTCGCCGATCACTTCGTTGCCGTAAAAACGCAGCATGCGCTTTAAGGCTTCACCGATGACCGCAGAACGCAGATGACCCACATGCAGCGGCTTCGCCACGTTGGGTCCGCCGTAGTCAATCATCACCCGCTTGGGCTGTTCCGTTTTCGGGGCGCCGAAGCGGTCGGTATCTTTGCGCATCTGCTCCACGTAGGCGGCAAGCCAGGCCGGGTTCAGTTTCAGATTCAAAAATCCCGGCGGAACCGCCTCCGCCGAAAGCAGTGCTTCGCTGTCGGAAAGCTTCGCAGCCACATCCTGGGCAATCACAAGGGGCGCCTTGTGATACTGTTTTGCACCGGCCATAGCGCCGTTGCACTGATATTCGCACAGATCGGGCCGGTTGGAGGGCGTCACCTTCCCCAGTGACGGATCGTAGCCGGCGGCTTCAAATGCAGCCTGCAGTTCTTCAGAAAGCAGTGTGATGATTTCTTTCATGAATGCCTCGTTTTTCTATTAATCGTTTCCGAAAATCACTTTCGCGTAGGGGCGCAGCACCAGGGCCAGAACAAATCCGATGATGCAGATGGAAAGGATCTCTCCGGCGCCCACCGTGGCCACCAGATACCAGTAGGCATCTTCCAGTCCGTAGACCATACGCAGCACCACAGGCACCACAATGGCATTAGCCAGAACCGGCGGCAGCGTAAAGACGAACTTCGTGTGGCGAAGTGCCCGGGTGCCCAGCGCACCGGCTAAGGTAGCCAGGCTGCCAAAGACGATGTCCCACAGCGCGCATCCCGTGATGGTGTTGGACAGCAGGCATCCCACAAACAGACCCGGAATGGCCGCCGGCGTAAAGATCGGAAGCACACACAGGGCTTCGGAAATACGCACCTGGATGGCGCCGCTGGCCAGGCCAAAGGCGTTGATGCCTACCGTGAGCACCACGTAAATCGCGGCGATCATGGCTGCCTGTACCACGAACAGTGTTTTTTTCGACATTTTTTCCATATTCAGTTTTCCTCCCGTAGTTTTATTTAACGTATGGATGGTTTCGAACATACGGCAGGTTCCCCACAACCTGCAAGTGGATGAGCGGGCGCACAGCTTTCGCCTTTGGCATCGGATGTACGTTGGCCTTCGAATACGTCGCATGCAAGCATGCACCTATTCTCCGTTTTACCGCTCAAAAAAGGGGTCAGCAAAGAAGGTTCGCCCCCCTTCTTGCTAACCCCTAAATTATAGCCGAAAGCCCCGCAACTCTCAAGCCCTGCGGGCGGCTTTTTCATGGCTGATTCCTGACGCATCACGAGATGGATGCGGATGCCTTCTTAAAGTCCTTTCAGCAAAAGACTCGAAAAACGCTGCGTATTTCAAAATCTATATTTTTGAAACAGGTCAAAATGATGCCGATTTGGCCGATTAGCGATCCCACTTATCGCAGAGAGCCGTGATCTGATCGGCCAGTTTTGCCAGATCCTTGTTGGCTCCGCCCTCGTTGTGACGGATCACCGTCAGAAGCCGCTGGCCCGCCGCCACCAGACGTTCGTAGGCAGCGCTGGGTGTGCGGGATTTCTTCCCACTGCCGGCGATTTGGGTACCTGATATGCCGGTTACACTCTTCTCCTTCAGACGGACCTTGTTGCCCTCTTCCAGCAGCCGGTTTTCCAGCAGATCCCAGGACTCGCCCGAATAAGGCGCCGTGGCTTCAAAGCCGGTTTCTGCCGTAACCCATTCCGCAGTGGAGGAGGTTACCTCATCCTCCCCGTGGACCACGAACACGCGGCGCACACCGGGATGGAAATGGCCGATCCACCTGGACAGCTGGCCGCGATCGCCATGGCCGCTGACGCCGGGCAGATTGACGATCTTTGCCCGAACCTGCACTTCTTCGCCGAAGAGCTTGACCCGGTCGACCCCGTCTAAGAGGCGTCTTCCCAAAGTTTCACCGCACTGATAGCCCACAAACACAACCGTGCATTCCGGGCGCCACAGGTTGTGCTTTAAGTGGTGCCGGATACGGCCCGCTTCACACATACCGGAGGCGGAAATGATGACCTTGGGTTTCTTATCGAAGTTGATGGCCTTGGATTCGTCCGCGGTCACCGCAATCCGCAGTTCCGGAAAACCGATGGGGTTGCCCCCGGCCCGGACGATTTTCAGTGCTTCTTCATCGTAATAGTCCCGCTCGCTTTCCCCGAACACCGTGGTGGCTTCCACGGCCATGGGGCTGTCCATGTAGACATCAAAATGCTCGTACTCCGCCGAAATCAGATGTTCCTGTTTGATGTGCCGGATGCAGTACAGCATCTCCTGAGTGCGGCCCACGGAGAAGGCCGGAATCACCACGTTTCCGCCCCGGCGCATGGTATCTTCAATGGTCTCGGCCAGCAGCCGGGTGAAATCCTCCGCCGGTGCTTCGTGGTAACGATCACCGTAGGTGGATTCCATCAGCACGTAGTCGGCGTCGTCAATGTATTCGGGATCCCGGATCAGCGGACGACCGGGATTGCCTAAGTCGCCGGAGAATACAATTTTGCGCTGTTCGCCGTTTTCTGTAAGCCATACTTCAATGGAGGATGAACCCAGCAGGTGGCCGGCATCCACGAAACGGATGTCAATGCCGTCGCACACATGGATCTTCTGTCCGTAATCACAGGAGGCAAACAGCTCCATGGTTTTCTGGGCATCTTCCACGGTGTACATGGGTTCGACGAATTCCCGTCCGCTTCGGGCGGCTTTCCGGTTTTTCCACTCGGTTTCCTGCTCCTGAATGTGGGCGCAGTCCTTCAGCATGATGTTGCACAGTTTGCGCGTCGCTTCCGTGCAGAAGATGTCGCCCCGGAATCCCCGGACATACATTAAAGGAAGCAGACCCGAGTGATCCACGTGGGCATGGGTGACAAACACGTAGTCAATGTCAGAGGCCGCCACCGGCAGATCCTGATTCTCGTAAATATCCGCCCCCTGCTCCATGCCGCAGTCCACAAGAAAATGTTTGCCGCAGGCTTCCACAAGGTGGCAGCTTCCGGTAACTTCATGTGCAGCTCCGATAAATGTAATTTTCATACAGCACTCTCTTCCATTCAGATCATTACAAAGGTTCTGTACGTACGGTCACGCGATTAGACTCGTCAGGTTGTCTAAACACACCCTGTCAGGTGGCAAAACAATCATTTTCAAATAGTTAAAGTCCAATGTGTTCCAAATTTCGTTTTCGACCCCACAAATGTCCTATACTGTCTTGACCGGAATGCCTGCGCGGTTTTTTATGTACCGCGCCATTTACTTGAAAGGAAAGGTACAGATCATGCATTATGTCCCTACGCAGCGAATTCGCTTACTGCGTGAGCTCAACAATCTGACACAGCGCGAAGTAGCCGAGCGTCTTGGCATCTCCTCCCGATGCTACAGCCACTATGAGAAAGGAACACGCTCGCTTCCCGTTGACGTTTTAGAAGAGCTGTCCGAGTTTTATCATGTCAGCACGGATTATCTTCTGGAACGCACAGACGAGGAAGAGCCGCCCTTTATCTCGCTGATCCGTTAACTTCAGCCAAACAAATCGCAAATCGCCTGTCTGCCATCAGTCCGAAGAGATGCAGTGATATTTGTCTTCAAATTCCTCCCGGGATCCCACAAGGATCAGAATCCCCCGCACCATGTTCACAATGGCCGGGATTCCTGTCCAGCAGAACAGAACGTCCACGATGCCGAGTCCGATCTTGCCCAGGTAAAAATTTCCAACACCGATTCCGCCCAGCAGAATATGAAGAAGCCCTCCGGCCAGTTTGCTTTTCACCGGAAGATTCGGGTTGTAAGAATAACTGTTAGCGTTATAATTAACGTTCTGGCCGGCCACCGGTCCGCGATACGGACTCTGGGCATCCGCCGGTCCGTTCATGTTATATCCCGGTGCACCCCCCCGCTGGGTGTAATAGCCCTGGGGCTGCTGATCGGCATAATATCCCTGGGGCTGCTGTTGGGCATAGCCCTGCGGCGGCACCTGCTGTGCGGCATAACCCTGAAACGGTACCTGCTGTGCGGCGTAACCCTGCGGCGGTACCTGCTGCGCGGCGTAACCCTGCGGCGGTACCTGCTGTGCGGCATAACCCTGTGGAGGCACCTGCTGCGCAGCATAACCCTGGGGAGCAGCATCGGGCTGCCCGTATGCCGGCTGACCCTGATCGAAATCAGCCTGAATCTCTACTAATGTGCGTCCGCCGGCATCTGCAGACATACGTTCCTGACTCATGGATAGCGGTCCTCTCTTTCACGACAGGCATTTTTTAAAGTTGCAGCAAATCCTGTATTTATTCTAACGTTTTCACTTTCACGTGGCAAGAAGGAGCAAATACAAAGGGTGTGATTTTCCTTTGTTTGGTATTGAACCTGGCAGGTGTATACGGACGGAACCTGTTCTGCGGAACTGCGGGGTATGGGTTTTTCTTAAAATGAAAACAATCAGACCGCTATACCAGACAGAGGAACATTCATGAGTAACAAAAAATGGAAGAGCACATCGGAAGAAGGATACGTTTTTCCTGACCGCCGGGATGTGGGCAACCGCATCGCCATGTTAAGAATACAAAAGGATCTGACAGAAGCTGCTTTAGCGGAAAAAATGGGGTTTTCCCTAAAGCACATCAACGCTGTGGAATGCGGACGGGCCAACGTCTCTCTGCAGTTTCTTCTGATTGCCGCCAGGGAACTGGATACCAGTGTGGATTATCTGCTGTTCGGCCGGGAGTATCCCGATCTTCCGCCCGCACTGCCCAGAACCGTTATGGAGATTCTTGAACAGCCCCAGTCCGCCAAGTACCGGCTGCTGACTGAATACTGCCGGCTGCTGGCAAAAATGAAAGAAGAACCTGAAGACTGACAAATCGGATGGGCAGGCTTTGCCGCCCATCCGATTTGCGTAATACGCAGAAAGCCTGCCGAACGGCAGGCTTTTTGTCTTTTTATAATATCATTCTATTTTTGAGCGAAGTATGCGTCGATACCGTCCGCAATGCCCCGCACCATATTTTTCTGGTAATCGTCGTTTACCATGTTGGTGTCATCGGTGGGGTTGGTCATGTAACCCATTTCCAGAATGGTCACCGGCACGGTGCTCCAGTTCATGCCGCTCATGGTATCCGAAATGCTGACGCCCTGGTTGTTCATTCCGGTGGCCGCACAGTAGGCATCGATCACACAGCGGGCTAACAGCTGGCTGTCTTCCGCGATCCCTGCGCAGTAGGGGTTGGATGTGGAGGGTGCCATGGACAGTGCGCCGCTGACGCTGCTGTCTTCCACGCCGTTGGCATGAATGCGCACCACGATGTCTGCACCGGCATCCGCCGCAAACTGTGCCCGTTCCATGTTGCTCATGTTCACATCATGGGTCTCACGGGTCATGTATACCGTGTATCCCCGGGCTTGCAGTTCCGCCTTTAACTGAAGGGAAATATCCAGGTTCAGCTCGTACTCATACACGCCTGTGGTGCGTCCCCGGGTACCGCCGGTGACACGGGCCTTCATAATGGAGGATCCCGGTCCGTTGGGTTCCTGGTTGCTGTCTCCTAAAGCCTGATGTCCGGGATCAATCACCACCACCTGTCCCGATGCCTGAAAAACGGACTGTGCCGGAGTCTCTGCCGCCGGCTGGGATCCGGACTGGGTTTCCGTCACATAGGCGGAAAACAGATAACCGATGTCTTCGCCGGCCTGAACCATGGTCCATTCGCCTTCGACGCCAAACAGCAGCACTTCTGTTCCGCTGCTTAAAACTCGAATCACATTATGGTTTTCTCCGGGGCCATCCCGAAGATTTACCCGGTCCGTGGTCACACCGATGGCCGGGGGTGCTGCCTCCTCTTCCGGAAGGGCCATGGGCACCTCGTCCTCCGGCACCACGGCGGTTTCGTCTTCCGTGGTTTCAGCTTCCGCATCGGAGGATTCGGCCTCTTCTGCCTGCGCTTCATCCGCTGCCGCCGCCTGGGTTTCCTCCACAAGTTCCTGAGATACTTCCGCATCGGGGTTTGTCTGGATGGTCAGGGCATCTTCTCTGTTGGATCTGGAGCATCCGCAGCACAGGCAAAGCAGTAATGCCGACACCAGATACAGATATTTCATTCTGGTTTTTTTCATTTTTGTCATCCCGTCTGGTCAAATTCAAAAACAGTATTCGCAGCGACTTCTCCCATGAGCCATGCTTGACAGGCTCGCGAACGCAGGCGTTCGCTCACTGTCACGGCATTCGCATGCTTCGCGTGCGAGCACGCGCGCCTGCTCAGGCCTTATCGCGCACAACACAAAGACCCGGCAGAGTATTTCTGCCGGATCTGTGTTCATTCACATGTGCATTCAATTAGCGATTGTTCTTTAAGAAGTCCGGGATTTTGATGTCCTGCTGACGCACAGTGCTGGTGGGAGCCGCCGGGCGCTGGATGCCGTTATAGGTGGGCATGGAAGCACCTTCCTGGGCTGCGCGCTCAGCTGCCGCATGTGCGGAGGGACGCATGTTGTTGAATACCGGCGGTACGTTGATCCGCGGCTTGGCGTCATATGCGCCGCTGCCGTCATCCGCAAGACCGGTGGCGATCACAGTGATCACCGCTTCATCTTCCATGGTCTCGTCGTAACGGGCACCGAAGATGATGTTGGTGGCTTCGCCGGTCAGATCCTGGATGTAGCTGACAGCGTCATTGGCGTCGATCAGGGAGATATCACCGGAAATATTGACGATCACGTGGCTTGCGCCGCGGATGGTGGTTTCAAGCAGCGGGCTTTCTACGGCGAGCTGGACAGCTTCCAGAGCCTTCTCGTCGCCCTTGGCCTGGCCGATACCGATGTGGGCAAGACCCTTGTCCTTCATAACGGTCTGAACATCGGCGAAGTCCAGGTTGATCAGAGCCGGCAGGTTGATCAGGTCTGTGATTCCCTGAACGGCCTGCTGCAGAATCTCGTCAGCCTTCTTGAAGGCTTCAGGCATGGAGGTGCGGCGATCCACGATCTCCAGCAGCTTGTCGTTGGGAATCACGATCAGGGTATCCACGTTGGCCTGAAGATTCTCGATACCGGAAAGAGCGTTGACCATACGGGTCTTTGCTTCAAAACGGAAGGGCTTGGTTACAACGGCGACGGTCAGGATGCCCTGATCCTTGGCCAGCTTTGCAATGATGGGAGCCGCGCCGGTACCGGTACCGCCGCCCATACCGCAGGTAACGAACACCATGTCTGCGCCCTTCATGGCAGCAGCCAGTTCGTCTGCGTTCTCTTCTGCAGCCTTTTCGCCGACTTCCGGCACAGCGCCGCAGCCAAGGCCTTTGGTCAGCTTGTCACCGATCTGGATTAAGGTCGGAGCCTTGCACATCTGAAGGGCCTGGATATCGGAGTTAACACCGATGAATTCCACGCCGCCGATATTGGCGTCGACCATGCGGTTCACCGCGTTGTTGCCGGCGCCGCCGACACCGATCACAATGATCTTTGCGCCGATCTGCTCTTCCTGAGTCGTAATTTCTAACACTGCTGTACCTCCTATATTCTAACCCCGAACCGGGGCATCCAATTTCTTATAATGACGCGTGTATATTTGCACACATGGATATAATAACTTTTTTTCGCTGTCAGGACAAGGGGTTTCTCCCAGTTTTTTGTAAAAATTTTGTAACAATTACCCGTCGTCCGGTGTCTGTCCCTCTGTTGTTTCTTCTGAAACAGACGTTTGGGTGGTTTCGTCTGCATTTTCCGTCTGCGGGGTTGCGCCGCTGTCTGCGTCTGTGCCCTGTGTCTGGGCGTCTGGTGCGCCTTCCGCCGTGCCGTCTTCGGCATTTTCAGCGTTTTCGGCGTTCTCATCCGCTTCCGTTTCCCGGGGAGCGTTCAGATCCACTTCCACCGAAGTCCGCTCTTCCGCTAAGGCGGTCAGCGCCTCCGGTTCGCCTTCCTCGAACACGATGTCCGTGCTTTCCGGCGTCCAGGTTTCCATATGCAGGATTCCGTGTACGTCCGGCCCGCTGCGTTCCCGAAGTTTCTCCAGGATCTGAGGAAGCCGGGCCATTTTCTGGTCCAGATTCATGCGGGTTCCCAGGCTGACATGCAGGGTTTCTTCCACGTAGACAAACAGTTCTCCGTTTTCGGATACCCGGATGGCCGCCGCGTCGATCTTCTGCTCCTTCAGACTGCTGATCAGTTTTACCACGCTTTTCCGATCGCTGTCATCCAAAGGAAGGGGATCCCCGATGCCGATGGTTGCGGTGTCGTTCACCGCTCCCTCCAGCCGCACACCCTGGGGATAGAACCGCTCGGAGACGTCTGCAATGGCTCCGTCTTCGTCAAAATAGGCGATCATGCGGCCGTCCGCCATGCCAAAGTAGCCTGCATAGGTTTTTTCCCGGGCTTCAAAGAGCAGGGAGTTCATGCCGGTGATCCGCACCGTCACGCTGGACAGAAACGGAATGTCCGTCCGGGGATGCAGCTGACTGTAACCCCAGGCCAGCACCGTGTTGTCGTTGGCATAAGGGTCGTTTAAGACATACCCCCGCACCTCTTCCGCGGTGTATTTATCCGTGCCCGCCAGCTGAACCGTCTCGATTCCGCACAGAAGCATGATTCCCGCTGCCACTGCGGCCAGGGCGAGAATCAGCCCGAGTATGATATTGAAAATCAGGCGCAGACGCCGGATCCTGCCGGCTGTATTATGTTCTGTCATAGGCACGCCCTCCCGGGGATTCCGCTGCCGGCGTATCGTGCCGGTGTCTGCGGGATGACCCCGTTTTTTTCATCTTTTTCACAACTCGTCCTCTTCGATGCCGTCCAGCGCGCTGAAGGTGTTCTTGGATACGGAAAGTGCGATACCCATTTCCGTAAGAGTCACCAGAAGCGCCGTACTTCCGTAGCTGATAAACGGCAGTGTCACACCCGTGTTGGGAATGGTATTGGTCACAACAGCGATGTTTAAGATAAACTGCAGAGAGATATGCGCTAAAATACCGATCACCAGGAAGGTACCGAACATATCCTTGCAGTGAATCGCAATCATCACAAGGCGCCAGATCAGCACTAAGAACAGCAGGATCAGGCACAGGGCGCCAAACAGGCCCAGTTCCTCGCAGATGATGGAAAAAATCATGTCATTGTGCGCTTCCGGGACGAAGCCCTTCTGCATGCTTTCCCCCAGTCCCTTGCCGAACAGGCCGCCGGAACCGATGGCGTAAAGGCCCTGCAGGGTCTGGTAGGCATTTTTGTAGGTGGGGTGCAGCCAGGTTTCGATACGCTCGGCCCGGTAGCCGCCGCCGATCAGTACGTAGGCGCCGACAGCCAGCACACCCAGAGCTCCCAATACCAGGAAATCCGCCACCTTGGGGTAGGCTACAAACAGCATTACTACAGCAATGCCCGCGATGATGATGGCGGTACTTAAGTTTGCCAGTGCCACAGCAACAACAATGGGCAGCGTCCAGAACAGCACGGTGAGGACGCTTTTAAAATTGCGCAGTCCCTTCGCGCCGCTGCTGATTACCGCGGCCACAAAGATGATCACTGCGATTTTCGCCAGCTCTGAAGGCTGGAAGTTCACCGGTCCGATCTGAATCCATCGCACGGAGCCCTTGTGACCCTGTCCGATGGCAAACACCAGAAGGCACAGGCCCACGGCGCCGGCATAGATGTATGGTGACAGGGGTTTCCAGAGTTTGTAGGGCACCTGGGCCATCACAAACATGCCCGCAAATCCCAGCACCGCGGCGATCATCTGGCGCTTCAGATAGTAGAAGGAATCGCCGAATTTCAGGTTGGATACATAGGAACTGGCCGAGTACAGCATGACGAAACCGAAGGCCAGAAGCAGCAGGATCAGCAGTAAAAGTGTAAAGTCAATATAATTTTTCACCTTTGGTTTTTCCCGCGGACGATCCGGCACCGGGCGCAGATTGCTCTCCCGGCGCTGCTGAGTCTGCCTGCGGCGGATGGTCTGGGCCTGGGACCGGTCTGGGGCCGCGGCCTTAAGCCCCGTCTGCCGCTGCAGCGGCCGGGATGTCCCCCGGGCTGCGGCACGCATGCGGTTTTGCTTCGCCTGTCTAGCTGTTGCCATGTTCATACTTCCTTACATATTCTTTAAACAGACGGCCGCGCTCTTCGTAATTGGGGAACATATCCCAGCTGGCGCACGCCGGAGAAAGCAGAATGGCGTCTCCCCTTTCGGCAATCTCCATGGCCCGGTCCACCGCTTCCTCTAAGGTTTTGCAGAATTCATAATCCGTAAAGCCGCCCCGTTTTGCCGTTTCGGCAATCTTTTCGGCGGTTTCGCCGATGAGCAGCAGTTTCTTTACTCTTCCCGGGAAGCAGGCCGTCCACTCGTCATATTCCGAATGCTTGTCATAGCCGCCGCCGATGAGCACTGTGGGGCCTTCCATGGCGCAGATGGCCTTGATGGCCGCATCCGGGTTTGTGCCCTTGGAATCGTTGTAGCACTTGACGCCGTCGATATCAGCCACAAACTCAATCCGGTGTTCCACCGCGTTGAATTTCTTTAATCCCCGGCGGATGGCTTCCAGCTCCACCCCCATGGCCGACGCGATGGCGATGGCCGCCATGGCGTTTTCCATGTTGTGCAGGCCTAAAATCCGCAGTTCGTCGGCGCGGATCACCGCCACAGATTCGCCGTCTTTCGCCTCATAAATGGTGCGGCTTTCGGCGTCATAATAATAACCGTTTTCTAATTTCCGGGCAGAGGAGAACCACACCACCCGTCCGTTGCAGGGATAGGGTTCCTGGCCCTCTCCGAACCGGCGCAGCACCGGGTCTTCCGCATTTAAGACGCACACGTCCTCTGCGGTCTGGTTGGCTGCCACCGCTTCCTTCGCGGCGATATAGCCTTCCATATTGTGGTGCCGGTCCAGGTGATCCGGGGTGATATTTAAGATGGCGGACACGTTCGGCCGGAAGGTATCGATGGTTTCCAGCTGGAAGGAGGATACTTCCGCCACCGTGCAGGTGTCTTCCGTCATGCCCTCTAAGGCTGCGGTGTAGGGATCACCGATGTTTCCCACCACTCTAACGTCACTGTACTGTTCTGCCAGCAGCACGCCGGTCAGGGCCGTGGTGGTGGTTTTGCCGTTGGTTCCCGTAATGGCGCAGACACGTCCCTTGCCAAATTGGAACGCCAGTTCAATTTCGCCGATGATATATTTCCCCATGCGGGCGCACTGACGGATCAGGGGATTGTCCATGGGCACGCCGGGGCTGGGCACCACCGTATCAAAGGCATCGAACATGTTGTCCGGCAGATCTCCCACAAACAGAGCCAGTTCCGCGATGGAAGGGTGCGCAGCCATCAGTCTGGGAATATCCAGATTGCGGTTGCCGTCAAATAAAATAACCTCTTTTCCATGGGCGAGAAGGCACTCCGCCGCGGCAATGCCGCTTTTCCCGGTGCCGATGACAAGAACCGTATTTTTTGCGTCCATTTTATCCTCCATTCGGTTTTGTATCGGATCGCCCCGGCACAGACGGCCGCGGGTCAGGTCGATGACTGCGTTTCGGATCCGATGAGATCTGTCAGATGGCGCACAGAGCCAGCAGGCAGAGAAGAATCGTCACAATGGTGAACACGGCCACCACCCGGGTCTCCGACCAGCCGCCCAGTTCAAAGTGGTGATGAATGGGGGCCATGCGGAAGATCCGCTTGCCGTGGGTCAGTTTGAAGTAGCCCACCTGCAGGATCACCGAAAGCACTTCCACCACATACACCGCGCCGATGATCAAAAGGAACAGGGGCATGTGCAGGATGTAGGCCATGGCCGCCACAAAGCCGCCTAACGCCAGGGAACCGGTGTCCCCCATAAAGATGCTGGCGGGATACACGTTGTACAGAAGATAGCCGCACAGGGCTCCCAGCATGGCGGAAGCCGCCGGTGTGGCGCCGGTCTGTTCTTTGATGCAGACGGCGATGAAAAACGCCGCCACCACCGCTGTCACGGAGGAAGCCAGACCGTCTAAGCCGTCAGTAAAGTTTACGCCGTTAACGGTGCCTAAAACCACGAAAAACAGCAGCGGAATGCCCAGCACGCCGGGATCAATCAGAAGGCTCGGAGCAAAGGGAATCCGAAGGGTTAAGGCTCCCGGCTCCCGGGCCACCATGAAAGCAAAGGCCGCCGTCACCACAATTTCCAGCAGCAGTTTCTGCCAGGCAATCAGGCCGTCCGACCGATGCAGATGGGCTTTGATGGCATCGTCTAAAAGACCGATGAGACCGAAGCCTAAGGTCAGTTCGATCACGGATAGAATCCGGAAATCCCGACGGATAAAGAAAATACATCCCGCCAGAAAGCCTGCCATGATCAGAATGCCGCCCATGGAAGGCGTACCGTTTTTCACCTGATGGGAGGCCAGTTCTTCTCTCTCGGTATTACCGATCTTCTGCCGGCGGAGCATGGGGATAATCACCGGCCCTAAAAGTGCCGTGACCGCAAAGCCGATGCACACCGGCAGAAATACGTTTCCAAACATGCTCTCTCCTCCCAAAAATGCGCTGTATGCAGCGCCCAATGTGCTGCGGACTTAAGAATTAGAATCCCATCCGCATTTTTGTCTTCTGTATCCGTGGCCTGCCGGGGCGTAGTTTTGTCCTCTGTATCTGTGGCCTGCCGGGGCGTAATATTGTCTTCCGTATCTGCGGCCTACTGGGGCGTGACGTTTAAGTAAGGCAGCACCCGCTCGGCGATGTTCTTGGCTAAATCCACCGCAAACCGGCTCTGGGCCTGGTCTTCGGCGTTGGGCCGGTCGATCACGCAGTAGATGACCACTTCCGGATGATTTGCCGGCACGTTGCAGATGTAGGAAACCAGATAGTTGTTGTCGGAACGGGGAATCATTTCCGCCGTACCCGTCTTTCCGCCCTGGGTATATCCGTCGACAGCGGCGTTGCGGCCGGTTCCCTTATCCACCACCGCCTGCAGATAGGTGCATTCCATGGCACTGGTTTCCGCGGAGATGGTACGCTTCAGCTCCACCGGAGCCACGGTGGAAATCACGTTGCCTTCCCGGTCCTGAATCTGGGAAATCAGGTGGGGCTGATAAAGGATGCCCCCGTTCACCAGAGAACAGTAGGCGCTGGCCAGCTGAACCATGGTGACGTTAAAGTTCTGTCCAAAGGAATTGGTGGCCAGGTTGGAAGCGGTGCGCTCCAGCTGTTCTTCGGAATAAATCAGGGATGCGGTCTGGGCCTCGCCGGGCAGATCGATGCCGGTCCGCTGGCCGAAACCGAAAATATGCTGGTACTTGGCGAAATTGGCCGGTCCCACCTGGGCCGCGATCTGCATCAGGGCGTCATTGCAGGACTGCTCCAAAGATCCGGAAAGGGTCAGCTGTCCGTGGCCGTCTAACTTGACGCACTTGATGGTGTGTCCGCTGACAATCTCGCCGCCGTTGCAGTAATAGGTTTCGTCACCGCTTAAGGTGCCGGTTTCCAGTCCGGCTGCGATGGTAAAGGGCTTCGCCGTGGATCCCGGTTCGTAGGTGGAGGAAATGGTGTAATTGTTCCAGAGACCGTTTAGAAGGTCGCTGACAAATTTCGACCGTTCCTCATCCGTCATATCCTTGGTCAGCTCGTCTAACATCTCCTGGGAATAGAATGCGCTGATATCCCGGGGCTGATTCAGGTTAAAGAAGGGGTAATCCTCCATAGCGTATATCTCGCCATTGTTGGGATTCATGACGATCACCGCGGTATTGACGCTGCCGAAAACATCTCCCTCTTCCCGCAGATGCTCCTGATTCCACTTTTCGATTTCCTCATGAACGATGGAGGCGATGTTGATGTCGATGGTGGAAACAATCCGGTATCCGTCCACGGGATCGATGACGGTTTTTTCGATATCGCTGTCGGTGTTGACATAACCGTAGGAGCGGCCGTTCACCCCGTTTAAAACATCGTTATAATAATTCTCCAGGCCGGTGATGCCCGTGTTTCCGGCACTGGTAAAGCCGATGACAGAAGCGGCCAGTTCATTGTAGGGGTACTGGCGGACATATTCCTTTTCGAACCAGACGCCGTGGATGTGTTCCGATGTTTTTTCGTCCTCTTCCATGGCGGTAAAGGCCTGCATCTCGGAAAAATCCGCCCGTTTCGCCAGGATCACATAGGGGCTGTCGGCCCGCTCGGCAAGGGCGGTGCGCACCTTCTCCTCTGAAATCTCGGGGAAGCAGCCGGTAATGGCCGCCACGGTGGCGTCGATGTCTTCGGGATACTGATTTAAGACCTTGCAGTCTAAGATCACGTTATAGGTGTCGATGCTGGTGGCAAGAACGGTGCCCTTGCGGTCCACGATATCACCCCGCTGATAGGGAATGATGCTGCTGTCGTAATCCTGCTGCTGAAGAACAATCTTCTCATACTTCGCGCCGCTGGTGCGGTTGATGTACATCAGGCGCCCTACCAGAACAACAGAAAGAATGCAGAAGATGCTGTACACGATCCAGAGCTTTTTCTGCATTCTTTTTAGAATTTTTTTATAGATATTATTTCGTCGTCTGCGCTTCGCCATGGACGCTCCTTATGTCTGCGAAAAGCCGCCCAGAACAGACCGGTTAAGCCTTTACGTTTACTCGCCGTACACCGTCATGAAGTCCACGTGATCGGTGCTGTAGTATACAATCTGGGAGGAATCAGCGCTGACCATTCCTAAGTCTTCCATGGCAACAGCCTTAATGGTCATCAGGTTGGTGGAAACGTTCATGCGGTTCTCTGCCGCCGTGTTGGAGGCGCGCAGATCCGAAATCTCTTCCTGAAGCTGGGCGATGTGCCGCATGCTGGAAGAAATGGACGTGCGAAGATTGATATAGCCCACCAGGAACGCACAGACCACTGCGATCACGCCAAGAAGCGCCACGCAGCTTCTTCTTGCGTTGCGGCGGGCGCTGGCCTGACGGCGCTGCATCTCGCGTTCACGGCGCGCTCTTTCCTCGCGCTCTTCCTGAACACGGCGCACATGCTCCCGTTCGGGAACCAGCACCCGTGCAGCGTTGCCATCTTCATATTCGTAGTAGTAGCGGTTCATCTGTGCCATATCTTAGAAACTCCCTTTTTGATTTTGTCCGCATTTACCGCCGGCGGGCTGCGGCTGTGATATCGATTTTAGGTGCTTCGTCCGGCGAAATCCGCCGTTCGAAGATCCGAAGTTTTGCGCTTTGGCTGCGCGGGTTCTGGGCTGCCTCCTCTTCCGAAGGAAGAATGGGCTTCTTTGTAATGACCACGCCCTTGGATACTCTTCCGCAGGTGCACACCGGAAACTGGGGCGGGCAGATGCAGGGATCCTGGGCGGTTTTGAAGGCCTTCTTTACGATCCGGTCTTCCAGCGAGTGGAAGGTGATGATGCAGAAGCGTCCGCCGTCGTCTAAGAGGTCGATCATCTCTGTGATGTGATCTTCCAGCACTGACAGTTCCCGGTTCACCGCAATCCGTACGGCCTGAAAGGTCCGCCGGGAGGGGTGATGGTTTCTCTCCCGCTTCTTTACCGGAATGGCCTGCCGGATGATTTCGTTTAAATCACCGGCGGTCGCAAGAGGCCGCTCTGCGCGGAAGCGGACGATGCGCATGGCGATGGCCGCCGCGTAACGCTCTTCACCGTAATCCCACAACACCTGACGGATGGTCTCTTCCGAAGCGGTGTTTAAGAAATCCGCTGCCGTCTGTCCGGCGGTCTGATCCATCCGCATATCCAGGGGTGCATCCTCGTCCATGTAGGAAAAGCCGCGTCCCGGATTATCCAGCTGATAGGAGGAAACCCCGAGGTCCAGCAGGATGCCCTGCACCTTCTGAACCCCGAGGGCATGAACCACAGGGATCATGTGCTCGTAGTTGCTGTGCACTACGGTCACCCGGTCTTTGTAGGGAAGCAGGCGGCTTTCCGCCGCGTGAAGCGCTTCCGTATCCTGATCCAGGCCAATAAGCCGGCCGGTGGTTAATCTGGCCGCAACGCCGGATGCGTGTCCGGCTCCGCCTAAGGTTCCGTCGATATAGATGCCGTCCGGCCGGATGGCAAGTCCCGAAAGGACTTCCTCATACAGCACGGGGATGTGTGCAAATTCCATGTTCTGCCCTCGTTTTGTGATTCCGTCTGCATCCTTACAAGTCCCGCATCCCGTTTTGTGCCCCGCGGGGGCAGGACAGGGAGTCGGACTCTGGCGTGTGAATCATCAGAATCAGAACATCACACCAATTTCAGCCATGTGCTCTGCCGTGTCATCAAAGGCATCCGGATTGTTGACTTCGTTCCAGCGGGAGGGCTCCCAGATTTCCACATGATTCATAACGCCGGCGAAGACCACGTCCTTTTCCAGAGCGGCGTATTCACGAAGATTGGCCGGCAGAAGGATTCGGCCCTGCTTGTCCACTTCCACGTCGCAGGCGCCGGCAAAGAAGATACGCATGAAACGCCGGGCGTCCCGGGTGGGGGTGGTGTTTTCCCGGAAGCTGCGCTCAATGGTCTCCCATTCGCTTTC
>JAZPYY010000041.1:0-14373 GCA_045544375.1 Shuttleworthella sp. | reverse complement strand
TGAGATTCGTGTCAACATGACGCATCTGGAAGAGGACTCATCTTATGAAGTAGTGGATACGGTTTGTCATGAGCTGCGTCACAGCTGGCAGGCGTGTGTAGTAAAAATATACGAAAATACAGAGCCGGAACTAAGGGATCTTAAATTTTGGGGAGAGGCGTGGTTTTTCCAAAAAGAGCTGGCAAATTACACTAACAGCAGAAACTTCGACGAGTACAGTTGCCAGCATATAGAAGACGACGCGGTGGAATACGCTAAGGCAACAACCGAATTCCTGTTTAAAATGATAGAATATTATAGTGCAGGAGGGAGTTATTTGGCGTTTACAGACTTCTTAATAAGTCAGTAGGGCGATGGATGCGTTAAAAGTGCCGGATGCAGATCGCGAACTTCTTCGGGACCGACTGGCTGACAGTAACGGTGGGTAACAACTCATTGGCAATATAACAGGTGTATTCAGGGCCGCATTTCCGTCAGAACCGGAAATGCGGCCTTTTGACTTTTCTTCTTATATAGAGTATGATATGCGATATGTATAACTATGGGTTGGGGATACTATGTCCAATCCGTCCCAGATATATGTAACCGTTTTTAGTCTTAGCAGATGAAAAGCAGGAAATCATGATCAGTTTTAATGTACCGCCGGTTACCGGCAAAGAACTTACCTATATTGAGCAGGCCATCGCCAACAAGAAAATCAGCGGTGACGGCCCGTTTACCAAAAAGTGCAACCAGTGGCTGGAGGAGACCACCGGCACGGCGAAGGCGCTTCTGACCACCTCCTGCACCCATGCCACGGAAATGGCTGCGCTGCTTTGCGACATCCAGCCCGGCGACGAAGTGATCATGCCTTCCTACACCTTTGTATCCACGGCGGACGCCTTTGTTCTGCGGGGTGCCAAGGCGGTGTTTGTAGATATCCGCCCCGACACCATGAACATCGACGAGCGCCTGATCGAGAACGCGGTGACGGAAAAGACCAAAGCCATCGTTCCGGTGCATTACGCCGGTGTTTCCTGCAAGATGGACGAAATCAACGCCATCGCGAAGCGCCACAACCTGTTCGTGGTGGAAGACGCTGCCCAGGCCATCTGCAGCACCTACAAGGGACAGCCCTGCGGCACCTTAGGCGATTTTGGCTGCTACAGCTTCCATGAAACCAAAAACCTCAGCATGGGCGAAGGCGGCGCGATCCTGATCCGGGATCCCAAATATGCCGAGAAGGCGGAAATCATCCGGGAAAAGGGCACCAACCGCAGCAAGTTCTTCCGGGGCGAGATCGACAAGTACACCTGGGTGGAAGCCGGTTCTTCCTATCTGCCCAGCGAGCTGAACGCCGCATATCTGTGGGCGCAGATGGAGATTGCGGATCAGGTCATGGCCGACCGCATGAACAGCTGGAACATCTACTACGAAGAACTGAAGGATCTGGAAGAGCGGGGCATCGTGGAACTGCCCCACATTCCAGAAGACTGTGTGCACAACGCCCACATGTTCTACTTAAAGGCGGCGGATTTGGACGAGCGCACCCGCCTGATCGACTATCTGAAGGCCCATGACGTCAACGCCGTGTTCCATTACGTGCCTCTGCATTCCGCACCGGCCGGACAAAAGCTGGGCGTCTTCTGCGGAGAAGACCGCTACACCACGAAGGAAAGTGAGCGTCTGGTGCGCCTGCCTCTGTGGTATGGCATGGGCGACAAGCCCCATACGGTGGCGGAAGCCGTGCGCAGTTTCTATCTGTAAAATGTGAAATCGAATGTGAAATCTGAGGAATGTCAGATCCGAAGACGGCACACAGACAACACGATAAATATCCATGCAAACAGCATAAAAATGATATCTGTAGGGATGTCTCATGAAAAAGATCAGTTTCGTCATACCCTGCTATCGCAGTGAGAAAACGGTTTCCAGCGTCATTGACGAAGTCATCGCCAAGGTCGCGGAACGGCCGGATATGGACTACGAGATCATCACAGTCAACGACTGTTCTCCGGATAACGTGATCCGGGTATTAAAAGATCTTGCGTCCAGCAATCCCAAAATCAAAGTGGTGGACTTAGCCGGCAACGTGGGCAAGCATACGGCGGTCCTGGTGGGCTACCGGTTCGCCGAAGGCGACTACGTAGTCAGCTTAGACGATGACGGCCAGTGTCCGGTGGAATCGCTGTGGGAGCTTCTGGCGCCCCTGGAAGAAGGCCACGACATGGCCATGGCCCAGTACGAAAAGAAAAAGGAAGCCGGCGTCAAGCGCTTTGGCAGCGCCGTCAACCACAAGGTGTCCCAGATCCTTTTAGATAAGCCGGAGGATCTGCGCTTTACCAACTTTATCGCCCGGCAGAACTACATCTGCAAGGCCATGGCGAAATACCGCAACATCTTCCCCTATCTGGAAGGCCTGTCCCTTCGCATCACCCGGGACATCGTTCTCGTGCCCATGCAGGAACGTCCGCGCATGTACGGCAAGTCGAATTTTACCTTCAAACGATCCCTGTCCCTGTGGATGAACGGCTTTACGGCCTTTTCTGTCAAGCCCCTGCGGATCGCCACCTTTATCGGCGCACTGACCGCCTGCGCGGGCTTCATTTTCGGAATCATCACCATCATCCGAAAGCTTTTGCTGCCCTCCATTTCCGTGGGCTACAGTTCCATGATGGTGGCCATTCTGTTCTGCTCCGGAATGATCATGCTGATGATGGGCATGGCCGGAGAGTACATCGGCCGCATTTATCTGTCGGTGAACCGCTACCCCCAGTATGTGATCAAGGCCACCTGCAACCTGCCGGAACAGGAACAGAAAAAGCATGAGGATGCGGGCATGGGCGCAGATCCGGAAAGGTTTCCCCTGGAATGAAAAAAGTACACGTATTACTGTCCACCTATAACGGTGAGACCTATCTGCGGCGTCAGGTCGACAGTATCCTGGCGCAGAAGGACGTGGAGGTGGTGCTTCACGTCCGGGACGACGGCTCTTCGGATCACACGAAGGAGATCCTGAAAGAGTATCAGCACCAGCATGCCAACGTGATCCTTTATGAAGGAGAAAACGTGGGTTACATTCGCTCTTTTCTTTGGCTCGTCAGAAACTGCGGGCATGAGGAAGGAGCGTTTTATGCGTTTTCAGATCAGGACGACGTGTGGGATGAGGACAAGCTGATTTCCGCCGTGCGCATGCTGGAACCGCTGGACGCCACGAAGCCCCTGGCTTATTACTCCGATCTGAAGGTGGTGGATCAGGACGAGAAATTCATCCGCCTGGCCAACTCCTGGGAGGGCACCATCGACAAGTACAAGCTGGCGGTGTTTATCGGTATCCGCGGCTGCACCATGGTGTTTAACGATGTGCTGCACGCCATGCTGGAGCCCTACGAGATCACGGCCATTTCCGGTCACGACACCTATGTGGCCCTGATCGCCTTCTGGCTGGGCGAGATGGTCTATGATCCCGTGCCCCACATCAACTACCGCCAGACCGGCAGCAACCTGTCCATTACAGGGACCTCCCGCTGGGACAAGCTGATGAAAAACTTCCTCTACGTGAAAAAGCGCCTGACGGTGCGGGCCAACATCCACGAGAAGAACGCGAAGGAACTGCTTTCCCACTACGACGCGGGTCACGAAGCGCAGCTGGCGGATCTGCACATGGTGGCGGATTACAAAAAGAACATCGCAAGCCGCTTTAAGCTGCTGTGCAGCCGGAAGTACAAAAACTTCTCCCTGATGATCCGGCTGTTTAACGACCTGTTTATCGTCCTGGGCAAACTGTAGAGGGCGATGGCCAAGGGCGGCCGGGCCTGCCCGGACGCTGGAAACCCATAGATAAAGAAAGGATGGGGGATTATGAAAAAACTGATGGTTTTAGGCGCCGGTTTTCCGCAGGTGCGTCTGATGGAAGCTGCGAAAGAGCTGGGTTATACCACGGTGGTGGCAAGCATTCCCGGGGAGTATCCCGGTTTTGACGTGGCGGACGACATCGCCTACGTGGATATTTCCGATGGTCCGGCAGTGCTGGCCGCGGCGAAGGAAAAGCAGATCGACGGTATCGCCACCTGCTGCCTGGATACGGGCATCAAAGCTCTGGGTTATGTCTGCGAGCACATGGGCCTTCCGGGCCTGTCCGAGTATTCGGGCATCTGCTGCAACGACAAATATACCATGAAAAAGGCCTTCCAGAAGCACGGCGTCAACAGCGCTCGCTTCTTTGAGATCACCACTCGCAAAGAGATGGAAGAAGCCGCAGCCCAGCTGGGATTCCCCTGCGTTTTAAAGGCTCTGGATCTGCAGGGCAGCAACGGCGTGTTCATCTGCAAGGATGAAGCCACGCTGCAGCGTTCCTTTGAGGACGTGCAGAAGGCCAGCCGGATGAATCAGTATCTCCTGGAGGAGTATCTGGAAGGCTACGAGCTGGGGGCGCAGGCCTTTGTGTATCACGGCGAGATCCTCTACATCCTGCCCCACGGCGACTACACCTATATGAGCAAAACCGCCATTCCCGTGGGCCACTTCGTTCCTGCGGAAATCTCCCAGGAGATGTACGACGAAGCCGTCCGGGAGTGCGAAAAGGCCATCCGTTCCCTGGAACTGGACAACTGCGCGGTGAACATCGACCTGATTGCCCGGGACGGCAAGATCTACCTGATCGAGCTGACCGGCCGCGCCGGCGCCACCTGCCTGCCGGAACTGGTGAGCATCTATTTCGGTCTGGACTATTACAAGATGATTGCCATGACGGCCATGGGAGAAGATCCCCGGCCCTTCTTCGCGGCAGGAGAGCACAAGAACGTGGCCAACGCCTCCCACATGCTGATTTCCGAAAAGACAGGTACGGTTACGGCCATTTCCGGCGTGGAAGAGCTGCAGGCGGATCCGGATGTGTATGATCTGTCCCTGCTGGTACAGGTGGGAGATCACGTCAACGCCTATACCACGGCCAAAGACCGCATCGGCCAGGTGATCGTCAAAGGCGCAACCTACGAAGACTGCAAGAAGAAACTGGCAGAGGTGATGGAGCGTCTGGTCATCGACGTGCAGCCGTAACCTGTTGAGAGGAACCCATGAAAAAAATCGCAATCATCGGAGCAAATGAATTTCAGCAGAGACTGATCCGAAAGGCCAAGGAGATGGGCATCGAAACCCATGTCTTTGCCTGGCGGGAAGGTGCCGTGGGCGCCGAAGACGCCGATTTCTTCTATCCCATCAGCATCGTGGAAAAAGAGCAGATTTTAGAGATCTGCCGGCAGGTGGGCATCGACGGAATCACTTCCATCGCCTCGGATCTGGCGGTGTTAACGGTCAACTACGTGGCTGAGAAGATGGGTCTGCCGGGCAACAGCATCGCCTCCATCGAAGGGTGCACCAACAAATTCCGCATGCGGGAAAAACTGGCAGCGGCAGGGGTGCGGGTACCCCGGTTTCAGCGGGTGCATTCAGCGGATGAAGCGGACTTAGCCGGCTATTCTTTTCCCATCATCGTAAAGCCCACGGACCGCTCCGGCAGCCGCAGCATCACCAAGCTGTACGACGCAAAGGGTCTTTCGGACGCGGTGCAGTCGGCGGTGGATGTTTCCTTCGAGCACTGCGCCATCATCGAGGAATACTTAGAAGGCGAAGAATACAGCTGCGAGTGCATTTCCAGCCATGGAAAGCACACCATGCTTGCGATTACCAAAAAATACACCACCGGCTCGCCCAATTACATCGAAACCGGCCACATGGAGCCGGCGGATCTGACCCCGGCGGAGCAGGAGACCATCCAAGATACCCTGTTTCGGGCGCTGACCGCTTTGTCGGTGGAAAACGGCGCCAGCCATTCTGAGTTTAAGTTTGCCGACGGCGAAGTGCGCATCATCGAAATCGGGGCGCGCATGGGCGGCGACTTCATCGGATCGGATCTGGTGTTCCTTTCCACGGGAAAGGATTTCCTTAAGATGACCATCGATGCGGCTTTGGGCAATCCGCCGGATTTAGAGCCCAAGGGCGAACCCCGCCGCGCTTACGTGCGGTTTCTGATGTCGGAAGAGGACATCGCCGAATTTGAGGATTTTAAGAAAACCCACGACATTTACCGATCTGCCGTAACGCCAAAGGAAGAGCGTGGGGCCATCATCGACAGCGGATCCCGCTGGGGCTACTACATTTACACGGAACAGTTTTAAGAGCACGGGCTGACGGGAGGGCAGTGCTTTGAACAAAGGCAGACTCATCACCAGAAAAGACGTGCTTTGGAACACCGCCTCAGGCATGATCAACGCCGGGCAGTCCGCGCTGATTCTGATTTTCATTTCCCATTATCTGCCCCGGGGGGATGCGGGGGTATTCACCATCGCCTATGCCCTGGGCAACCTGTTTTCCACCATGGGAAAATACGGCGTGCGAAACTTCCAGGTGACGGATGTGCGGGAGAATCACTCCTTTTCCGATTACCGCGTCACACGCATCGTCACCAGCATCGCAGCCCTTCTGGCTCTGCTGGTCTACATGCTGATTCAGCATCTGACCGGAAGCCTTACTGCGGGCAAATTTGCGGTGGTTTTCTGGATCTGCCTGTGGAAGATGATCGACTCCATGGAAGACGTCTACTACGGCATGTATCAGCAGAAGGGACGGCTGGATCTGGGCGCCCGCAACTATACCATCCGCATCACTCTGTCCACGGTTCTTTTCTGCGTGCTTCTTCTGATGCACTGTTCCCTGGTCACCGCCTCCGCACTGGTGGCGGCGGTCAGTGCCGTTCTGGCCGTGATTCTGGTGCGCACCTCCATCGGACAGCTTCAGGTGGCAAAGGCAAAAACCGACTGCGCTCAGATCTTTGACATCTTAAAGGTCTGCTTTCCGCTGTTTCTGGGCACCTCCCTGTCCATCTACATCGGAAACGCGCCGAAATACCTGATTGACTGGTACTTAGACGATCAGGCCCAGGCCATCTTCGGCTACATCATGATGCCGGCTTTTGTGATTCTGGTGCTAAATCAGTTCATCTATCAGCCCATGATCCGGGGACTGGGTGTCATGTGGCAGAACCGGGAGCGCAAGCGATTCGTCCGCCGGGTGTGGCGGCAGTATCTGATTGTGGCAGGCATTACGGTGGTGATCATCGCCGGCGGCATTCTGGTGGGCATTCCGCTGCTGTCTTTGCTCTACAACGTGGATCTGGCACCCTACAAGGCAGAATTCGCCGTCATCCTTCTGGGGGGCGGCGTGTATGCTCTGGTGAGTTTTATCATGGTTCCGCTGACGGCCATGCGGTTTCAGAAATGTATTTCCTACGGTTTTGGCGGTGCGGCGGTGTTAAGCCTTCTGGTGGGCAAAGCCATCCTGTCCCGGTGGGGCGTGATGGGCGCGTCCTTACTGTATCTGCTGCTTAATACGGCCCTGGCCGTGTTCTTTACTGCTTGTTTTGTGTATCGAGGAAAACAGACCGATGAAGACGAATCGTAAACCGGGACATATAGCGCGGCTGGCGCTCTGGATGATCCTGCTGCTTCTGGCGGTGACGGTCATATTCTGTCTTTTGTACCGGCATTTTCTGTTCGACCGGGAAATGTACGCCTATGTGGACATCGGCGGAGACACCGTAACCTCCTATCTGCCCCAGATGGTCTTTGATCTGCGAAGCTTCGCCCGGGGCACCGTGGACATGTATCGTCTGGACAAGGGACTGGGGGAATACTATCCGAATCTTCTATACAAATATCTCAATGGCGTAAATCTGCCCATTCTGTTCTTCGGCGAAGGCCGCCTGCACTGGGGCGTGCTCATTGCCACCTGGCTGAAATACTGTGTCATCGCCGCTTTCGGCGGCCTGTTTTTCCGCCGGCTGTTTCAGAACAGCAAAATCGCCTTCGCCTGCGCCCTGCTGTGGGCCTATGCCGGCTACGGCGTGCTGTGGGGCCAGCACTATCACCTGCTGACCAGCATCGCCGCCTTTACGATTCTCATCTACGGTCTGCAGCTGGTGCTGGAAGGCAGCAGGCGCTGGTACTTCTTCATCCCGGCTGCCGCCTGCCTGGCCTACACCGGCTATTACTATCTGTGGATGGGATCCTTCTTTGTCCTGTTTTACAGCATTTCCTATGTCATCTTAAAGAAAATCCCCTTCCGGGAGATCTTAAAAAAAGCAGCGCTGGCAATCTTCTGCATGGGTTATTCCCTGCTGGTGGCCGGCGAATACATCCTGCCCTCCGCCGTGGATATCTTAGAAAGCACTCGCATCAGCGTCATCCGCGGGGAGGAGATGGACCAGCTCTTTTATACGAAGGAATACATGGCCGCCCTTTTGGGCCGTGTGTTTTCATCGAACCTCTTCGGCGCAGGCAGCGACTACAGCGGCGACGCCAACTACTATGAAATCGCCATTCTCTGCGTGGGCATCCTGTTCATTTTCTGCATCATCGTGCTCCTGTCGAGCCCGATGTGGAAGCAGACCGTGGTATTCCTGGCCATGGGCACCCTTTCGCTGCTGTTTCCGGCGGTATCCAAGGTGATCAGCATGCGCTCCACCACCCAGCGGTGGACCTTTATCCTGCAGCTGGCCATGATCATCGCCATCGGCTACGGGCTGCGGTATCTGTACCGGACACGGGAGCGGGTGAAATACGCCAGGATGGTGCTTCGCAGCTGGCTTATAACCGATGCTATTCTGTGCGGTGCCATGGCCTTTTTCTGGTACTTCCAGGAAGCGCTGGAAATCACCGTAGATCCGGACGCCGTAATCCGCATTTTCCTGATCTTAGGTATTTATCATGCCGCTTTTCTGGCGCCCCTGGTGAGCCTTCTGGCCCAGACGGCGGACCGCATGCGCATCCGCAGACGATGGATGGCAGCGGTGTGTCTGGCCGTGTGTGCAGAGATGGTCATCGCCAACGACGCTACCATCAACGACCGGCGGAACATCTCCATCCAGCGCTGGCGGGAGGAAATGTACTACGACGGCACCGAAAACGTAACGGCCCTGCTGGACTATCTGGACGACAGCCTGTATCGGGTGGGCAAGACCTACGAATCCGTGTCCCGCAACGACGAAATGATCCAGGGATACCGGGGCATCTCCGTGTACAATTCCTTGAATGCCTACTGGCTGACCCATTTTTATGAAACCATGGGTCACGACGTGGTCAATACCGAGACCAAGACCGGCTCCAACTACATCACCTTTACCTCCACCAACGTGTTGGAAAGCGGACTGCTGGGGGTGCGCTACATCATCGGAAAAGCAGGCAAGGGCTTTTTAATGCCGGGATGGGAGCCGGTAAGTGAAGATGAAAAATACGCCGTTTACAAAAACGAAGACATCACTTCCTTCGGATACCTGTATGATACGCGGATTGATCCAAAGCTGCTTGCGCAGTGCAGTCCGGTGGAGCGAAAACTGCTGCTGGGCACCGGCTATTTTCTGACCGAAGATACGGCGGAAATCGAAAAACGGGAACAGGAGGCCAAAAAGAACGCAGAACAGACTGAACTTACGGAGATGCCGTTTACAGAGGAGGTCATCAACCCCCAAAGCGGCTACTACCGGGTCAACCTGTTGAATGCTGATTTCAATGGACAGCAGGCCGGCATCCTGAGAGCGGATGACTATATCAAGGTCATCGGCCGCGGCAGCGACATGGCGCTGCGGTTTAATCAGTTTGAATTCCCGGAGAAAAACCGGCTGCTGCGTCTGACCATTGAAATCGAAACAGAAAAGGCCTGCCGTCTGCAGCTGTATACTGCGCAGCCCGACGTTGGATTTAATGAAAAAAACAGCAGCACGATCGATCTGGAAGAGGGGTATGGCATATATTCCATCGATCTGTCGTCGCTGGTTGACGTGGAGCGCTTCCGGCTGGATCCGTCGGATCTGACACAGACCGTAACCATCCATTCCGCCTGGCTGGAATACCAGGATCGAAACGCCATCGTGGAAAACATCGCCGCTCTCTACCAGAACGGAACCGTGGATCTGTATCAGGAAGGAAATCTGTTTTCCGGAACGGTCATGAACCCGGCGGCGGAAACCCGGATGCTGTGCATTCCCATGATCTACAACGACCGCTGGGAGGCAAAACTGGACGGGGATACGGTGGAGGTCGCCAACATCAACGGCGGGCTTTTAGGAATCGAAATGCCCTCCGGCGAACACGTCATCCAGCTGAGCTACCGGTATGACGCGCCGAAATACGGCCGGCTTTTAGGAGCGGTAAGCACAGGCCTGTTTGTGCTGTTTGCCGTGATCATGGAGATCGTGCGGTACCGGAAAAACCGCCGTCCACGCCGCATACATACGGCTGCAGCCCAGGAGACCGTTTCATGACAGCGCATATCAAAGGCAGGTTTTTAAAAACAAAGCATCCCGGAAAGGGAAGCGTCAAAACAGCGTGTGTGAATCAGAAAGGAAGCGCCGCGATTTCTGCGGCGCTTCTTTGTATCCTTTGTGTTCTCTGCCTCCTGGCGGCCATTTCCTTTACCGGATGCGCCGGCACACCGCAGAAAAACGCCGATCTTACGATCTACCTGATGCGCCACGGGCGGACTGAATCCAACGAAGAAAACCGCCTGGTGGGCGCCGGCGGAAACGCGCCTTTAACGGAAGCGGGAAAAGAAGTGATCGCAGAAACGGCAGAAACGCTGAAAAACGTACGCTTTGACGCCGTCTATACCAGCGAGCTGGGCCGCACCCAGGAAACGGCCGATATGGTACTGGAAGCCAACAACTACGGCTGCGAAAACCGCCAGGTGCTGGCGGATTTAAACGACGCCGATCTGGGGCAGATGGAAGGCATGCTTTACGAAGACGTGCTGGAAACCTTCGGATCCGACTGGTTCGGCGATCTGCATGACCCCGACTTCGTCTCCCCCTCCGGCGCGGAAAACGCCTGGTCCCAGAATCAGCGCCTCACCCGGGCCATGGAACAGATTGTTCGGGAAAACGATGATGGAACAGGCAGAAACGTCCTGGTGGTGGGCCACTCCATTTTCGGCGCGTGGCTGGCGGAAACCACAGGAAACAGCGAATGCGCGCAGCTGGAAAACGGCCGGGTGACGATCCTTACATACCATGACGGTATGTGGAAGATTGAAGCGGTCAACGAAGGAAAATAGGACTTCATTAGATTTTGTAAACATGCGGTCCACATTACTTGAAAGTAGAATATTATGGGGATTTATATAACAGAATCTGACGTAAATTGCTGATAGCAGCTGGCCTTTGCCAGTGGATTATTGCTTGTAACTTTTGTCTGATCATGAAGGCGTTCAAAGATTTACTGTTTCACAGAGTAGCTTACTCTGCGAATAAAGATATAACATTATACCATGTTCTTTCAGAAAAGGGATATTGCTTTCTGATGACGAAACGGGAGAGAGGTTATGATAAGCAGAGAGGATTCGCAGCGTATAAAGGGAATGGCAATTCTGCTGTTGCTTTTTCACCATCTTTTTTGGGACGAAAATCTCATTACAAATACCGGAATGGAGATGAGCAGTGAAACCATAGGCCTGATCACTCCGGTTGGAAGAGCCGCACGAATCTGCGTTTGGATGTTTGCGTTTGTTTCGGCCTATGGACTGACCCGCAAATATCTGAACTTGCGGCAGCAGAATGGAAAGTTTTTCTGGGATAGCTGGGTTTCGCTGATGCACAGGTATTGGATTTACGTGCTGTTGGCGATTGTACTTTGCTTCTTTTTTGGCAGAAACCCGTGGGATTTTTATGAACACAGCCTTGGAAAAGCGGTGCTGGACTTCTTTGCCTGGAGTGACTTCTTCCATTTGCCCAGACTGTCCGGCGCATGGTGGTATATGTGTTTTGCACAGATAGTGATCCTGCTGATTCCGCTGCTTACAGTCCTTAGCGAAAAAGTGGGTATTTTGGCGATCCCGATGATGTACCTTCTTCGGTTTTATGTGGGAAGCAGCGAAATTCGTTCGACAGCGGGCGGAGCGTACACCAGCTACCTGATGATTCTGATGATTGGTGTTTTCTGTGCTAGAAATCCGTTCCCAGTGGATTGGCTCCGGGGGCAATTAACTTCCTGGAGAAAAAGGGTTGGAATGATTACTGCCTGTGCCGTCGCGCTGGCGGGTGTTCTCATTGTCAGACATCACTTTATGATGAGCGGGAATGACGTTTTTTATCTGGGAGATCTGTTTGCAACAGTCGGTGCGTGTCTGGCAATCGCCATCATTCTGATGTGTCCGGTAATTCGGGGGGGCCGATGTGTTGCTGCAGCGATTGGGCAGATACTCCTCTGGCATGTTTATGATCCACTCCTTTTTGTACACAGATCTTCAAAAATTTACGTTCTGGAGCAAGGAGCCGGTTCTGATTTATCTGACGGTCACCGTTTTAAGCTTTCTGATTTCGGCATCTGTAGAGTGGATTTTGGGTAAAACGGGATATTCCCGGAACATCCGACAGTCTGCGATGCGATTGTATACCAGAGTTGTGGAAAAGGATGTCAATCATGGTGAACAGGCAATGTGACAGAAGTCTGGTGGAGACGGTCAAAACATCGTTTCTGGCGTTCTGCGCTGCGACATCGGTAGAGATGAGCCTTTTGGCACCTTCAGCGGGGATAGGGGTACCAGTCACCGTGAAGCTCGCCGGCGGCTCCTGGAGAGACGAAGGCATCGGCTGGTACGGCGTACAGTAAAACAGAAAGAAGCGACACAGAACATTTTGCAATCATGAGCCCGCAGGGGATGAGCCCCCACCCTATCCCCTCCGTAAAACTTTATTAACATTTCCATACGTTGCTTTGACAGCCCGGTTGCTTTTTCCCACCATTTGTGCGATAATATTTTGCGCTGTGTTGAATAAACCAACTTGAATGACAGATGATTTACCGAGGCGGGCGGATGCACTATGGACCTTTTATATGATATCCACTGCCATATCGTTCCAAGCGTGGACGATGGATCACGATCGTTAGAGATGTCGATGGAACTGCTGGCTCAGGAAAGAGACGCCGGCGTTGGCACCGTCATCTGCACCCCGCATTTTCAGCCGGGCATGTTTGAACCGGAAGAAGCGGCTGTGCGCGATCGCTTTTTTGCGTTACAGGAAATGGCGCAGAAAGCCTGGCCCGACCTGACTTTGTACTTAGGCTGCGAAATGCACCGCCACAGCGACATCATCCGCACCTTAAAAGAGCGTCCCCATGGAACCTTAGCAGACAGCCGCTACGTGCTGACGGAATTCTCCTCCCGCCATGGAGAAGACGAAATCCGGCGCACCCTAACGGAACTGCGGCGTCACGGATATGTGCCCGTCATCGCCCATGCGGAACGCTATCCCGCCATTCAGAACAATCTGGACTTCCTGGCAGACCTGCGGGCCTTAGGCTGCCAGGTGCAGATCAACGCCGACAGCATCATCGGGATCGACGGCTTCGGCATGAAGCGCCTGTGCAAAAAGATGATGGACAAAGACCTGGTGGACTACGTGGCCAGCGACGCCCATCGGCCCAAGGAACGGCCGGTGCGCTTAGGCGCCTGCGCCGAATACCTCCGAAAAAAGCGGGGCGAGGCCTACATGCTGCGCCTGCTATCCGACAATCCTTCGCGTATCGTAAAGGGAGAGAAGTAACATATGAATCCAAACGCCAACGAAACGAAAAACAACCAGGAAACAGAAATCGACCTGCTGGAGATTTTCTTCCTGCTGCTGGGGCACCTGCCGCTGATCATCTTCACGGCCCTTGCTTTCGCGCTGCTGGTCAATCTGGGCGGTGAGCTCTTAACCACCCCCACCTATGTTTCCACCTCCAAGCTGTACGTGCTGCCCCGAACCGGCGGCAACGCGGATTCGGTTACTTCCGCCGAACTGCAGTCCGGTCTGATGCTGACCCAGGACTATCAGCAGCTGGTCAAAACCCGGGAAATCGCCCAGATGGTCATCGCGGAACTGGATCTGCGGGACGCCACCGGTGAATTCGTCTCGGCGGACAGCATTCTGCAGAAGGTGTCCGTCAGCTCCGAATCCAACACCCGAGTCATCACCATCCGGGTCAGCGATCCCGACCCTTACGTGGCCCACGACATCAACGAATCGCTTTTGTCCATCGCGGCCAATCAGATCCGCACCATCACCACCAGCGAAGCGGTAAACGTCGCAGATAAAGCCAGCATGCCCACGTCGCCTTCGGGCACGGGCATGAGCCGCCGCCTGATGATCGGCGCCTTAATCGGCGCGGTGCTCGCGGCCGCGGGACTGATCCTGTCCAACCTCTTAAACGACACCATCCGCACCAGCGAAGACATCGAACGATATCTGGGCTTAAGCACCTTAGGCCAGATTCCGGACACCGACTTAAACGGCCGGGGCAAACGCCGCAAGCGCCGCCGCAGAATTCTGTGGTTCGGCCGCCGGGCACACCAGTAGAAAGGAGA
>JAZPYY010000040.1:0-24239 GCA_045544375.1 Shuttleworthella sp. | reverse complement strand
TCTCTTCCTTGTCCGGGATGTGATCGAATGGGAAGTAGGAATAAACGACCGCTTGCAGTCACGGCAGATGAACCGCTGCGTACCGTCCGGACGATGTCCGTTCCTTACTACATGCCCCCCTTCGCAATAGATGCAGGCGACGCCTTCTTTCATGCGGGTTTTGATCAGAAAATCCTGCAGGTTATTTTCACTGACATCAACGTCATTAGAGACGGTGTAATAAAAGGCAGTGCGATCGCAGAATGACAGGTTTCTGTAGGCGGTTATCACATCTTTCAGGGTGGCTTCGAGCATGCGGGGCACTCCTTTCCGGTATTATTTGTTATATTATACCAGAACGTGTGTTCGACATCAACCATGAAGTTGAAAATAGCCTCATAAAGTTATTCTTCTGCTTCCCAACCGGTGCCTGCCGCATCAGTTCTGACCCACTCCGGCCTGTGCGCATAGAATACTCTTTTCACACCAAACGTCAGCAGTTTTTCCCAGTCTTCCTTCAGTCTCTGGTTCTCCCCATATGCATCGATATATTCATACGGCTCCAGATCGCCCACAAAGCAGTCGCCGCAATCTAGAATCAGCGATACACTGTCCGCGCTGTGGCTTGGCGTTGAAATGATCTCCCCGGATATCCCGAGATTCTCCAGAAAAGTTCTGCTTTCTTCACAGGTGATGACTGTCGCCTGGGTTTCGTCAATGGGCTTTACAGCGAGCCTGTCTCTGGAGAAGATCTCATCCGAAAAATGCACCTGTGCCTTCTGCACATCCGGCAGCAGAAGCTTCACCCCCTGCTCCATCAGCTTGCTGATCAGGCCCATGTGATCCGGATGAAAATGGGTAGCCAGCACATACGTGATGTCCCTGACCTGAATGTCGTTTTGCTTTATGGCCTTGTAAAACGCCGGAAGCATTCCGGCGTAATCCGTATCCACAAGCAGGTTTCCCCTGCTGCCCTGGATGATGTATGTGTTTGTGTTACCGTACTTCAGCCTGATCATGGTTACACCGATCCCTTGGCGTCGATTTTTCCAAGGCAATGCTGTCCCTTTTCCATAATGTCATCTGACAGGACGGCAAAAACGATATCAATATCGTTTCCCTCATTCAGAAAATCGCAACAGGTGCGGATGGCGACTTCCCACGCCTGATCCACCGGATATCCAAACACGCCGGCGGAAAGCAGGGGAAAACCAATCGACCTGCAGTCATTCTCCACAGCCAGTTCCAGCGACCGACGATACGCGCCGGCCAGCAGCTGGGGCTCGCCATGATGACCGCCCGACCAGATGGGGCCAACGGCATGAATGATGAATTTTGCTTTCAGGCGAAAGCCCGGTGTAATCACCGCAGAGCCTGTATCGCAGTGACCGATTCGGTCGCAGGCTTCCTGCAGTTCGCGATGGCCGGCCGCTGCGAAAATCGCTCCGCAGACACCGGAACCAGCCCACAGGCCATCGTTTGCAGCGTTCACGACAGCATCCGTAGACAGGTCAACGATGCTGATCTTTTGAATTGAAATGTTCCCCATTTGGCAAGCCCCCAATCTAGCATTTTCGATCACTGTGGCCGGCATCTTCAGCCGATACTTTTCATTCGAATCCCATTACTTTCCCGTATGCCAGCACAGCGTTCCTCACGCACTCTTCGCACGGGCAGAGGGGTTTTCCATCCGTTACCGTTTTCAGTTCCCTGCACGTAACTGCGCCGCACATGGCCCGGAATTCGGTGATCATCTGCCTCGTAAGTTTTAATGTGCCTGCGCCTTCTGATTTCAGGCCCGCAATAATCCCGGCACCGATCAGTGCACCGCATGTGGCTTCCATCGTACCCATTCCAGCGCAGAAACCGGCCGTCATCTGCGTAAGCTGCGCTTCGGTCAGATTCGTCTGGTCTGAAAGTGCTGCAGCCACGGACTGCGCGCAATTGTATTTACCACTTGTTTTTAATTCAACTGCCTTTTGGGCCCGTTCTTCTATTGTCATCCTGATTTCCTCATCGTTACGGCAGCCGCAGTTCCGCCAGGCTGCACAGCACCGGCTCGTCCGCATCATCAAACTGATCATCCAGGAACAGTTTCTCCCAGACGTTCTGGCCGTCATTGTCCTGCGGCTTTACAAACATGTGAAACGTAACTTCTGTTTGGTTCTCCTTTTCCATTACAACTCCCCTTTTCTAAAAACCCCTTTTTGAAACTGATCCGAACGGAGTAACTATTCGCGTGTGAACACCATGTGAGAACCTTATTCAAGTGAAATACGAATTTCCCCGTTCTGACATTTTCCATCTGTTTCTACGATAACGTACACCGTTCCCGCCTCGATGTATCCGCCATGGTCATCCAGTTCGTCCCCTCCGCTAACCGAAACCAACTCTGTTTTCGTACCAATATAGTCATAATAAATGGTTGCGTTTCCAGACTCCAGGCTGGCGGTATATTTCAGGTCCCCTTCCCCCGGGCTTTTCAGTTTAAAAACCATTCTTCCCTCAAAGGTATGGAAACTCATAGAGGCGGTTTTCGAACTATTCGAATGCACAAAAAGAGCGGCCACATAGCTCGATGTATATTTTCCACATCCGGCCATCGAAACCAGAATCATGGTCAGAAGAAGGAGTGCGCACACCTTCTTACTGTGGTTTCTCACCCAAACCATATCGTGACTCCCTTCAAAAACGCCTAATCAATGCTTTTCCCGCAATGCGGACAGTTTCTGTCGTGAACGGAAAACGGTCTTCCACAGTCCGGGCATGTCCATCGCTGGCTCTGCTGTTCAAGGAAAGCCTCCATCCCTTTTTCCCGAATCATCCGCAAATTCTCCAGCGGAGATTCCCGGTGCGGATACTTCGACGTGTAACGGTTTTCCTTCTCCATCACATCTTCGCAGGGATAGTCCGGGCATTCGTCACAATACTGATATCCATTTTCCCGCCGTTTGCGGCACAAAATGATCCCGCAGAATTTGGCGCAAAACTCGGGCTTGTGATCATCCGGCCCGTTACACCCCTGACAGGGATTGACATCAATTAATGCCTGCGAGCAGATGTTACAGTCGAGACCGCAGGGCGCAACCATTTCTGCTTTAAACATATTCGCCCCTCCTTGAAATCACAGCAACAGGCTCCTATGTTTACATGAAGAACTCATCCACGTCTTCCACGGTTTCCAGAATCTCTTCGTCTCTCACGCCGGCTGCTCTGGCAAGTTCCGCAGATGATACCAGCGCCTCATGCAGGTTTCCGCTGAAGGCGTGATCCACCAGGCCTTCAAAGTATTCCGCCTGCTTCTGAGCCTCTTTTAGAAACGCATTATATTTTTGCTCGAGCTCGTCATCGAGCACTCGCTGCTTCTGAAGATACTCCTCAAGGATCATCTGTTCTTTTGCATACAGCACATATCTGCCATACTCAAAAGCCAGCTGTGAGATGTTCTGCGCCAGTTCTGCATATTCCGGACCGGTCACATATGCCAGCGACAGTGACAGCAGTTTGATCATGGCTTCCAGCGACAGCCACAGGTTCGCCTCGATGTAAAGGGGTTCCTTTAGTTCTTCTTTTGCCAGCGCGTTCCCGTTCTCACGGATTGTATCCGCCAGCACATGAATCGATTCGACCTTTTCATCCCGAACGGCAGCGCGAAGCGTCTCTGCAGAAATATCGATATAATCCGCGTACAGGCCGAAAACGAATTCGCTGTACCGCTGTCCTTCTTCCATCACGGCATAGCGGCACACCTTCTCCGCAATACCTTTCCAGTCTTCTTCTGTCAGGTCCTGAGGGCGTTTTCCGGACGCCAGCACGTCGATGAAAAATATTTGGAATACCGTTCCAATTTTCAGCGCATCCAGTTTTGCGCTGTCCTCGTTTGTGACCAGCTGATACGCAGCGTTCTGCAGTCGGCTGATATTTTCCATCACATGGGTCAAGCTGCCGGAAGCATCCAAAGACAGCAGATCCTCCAGATCCGGCATCGGAAAATGATGATCTCCCATTTTCTCACCTCATTAACTGATGGTCTGTTCCAGGAGGGCAGACAATGTTTTCGTCTGGTTTACCAGTGCGCCGAGCCGCTTCTTCTGATCGTCGTCAAAGTCGGTATAGTCTCTTCCGAACATCTCCATGCATGCCGTGTAAGAAGCTTTCACCCCCTGACGGATGGATTCCGTCTGTGTCAGAATCTCTTTAATCTGCGCACCCACTTCGCGCACTTGCTCTGTATTGCGTTTTACTTTTTCAATCTCTTCGTTTTTCTGTTTGTTTAAGATGGTGCGTTTGCGGGCAAACAGAAGAATCGACGTCAGCAGGGTTGCCCCTGCAATCGTCCAGCCAATCGGTCCTGCCATAGCAAGAAGCGCATTTCCTGCCGCAATACCGCCTCCACCGGCAGTTAATGCTCCGCCGCCAAGCCATGCCAGAGCCGCGCTCTGGGCCGCAGCGCCGGAAAGTGCTGAGATCGCTGTTCCGGTGGATGCTGTTCCAAATGTTGTTGCAACCCACATCGCCGCTGTCGGAGCCATAAACGCGACCGATGCGCCTGCCGCCAGTCCGGCTCCTGCGCCGCCGGCAGCCTCACGCGCCGCCTGCAGTTCACGTTCGCCAAAATCGCAGGTGCTTAAAAACTGATCCCGGTTGGTCTCGATCTCCTCAAAATCGGCATCAAAAGATTTCGGCTTATTGGCAATGCTGTTAACCAGGCCTTCCACAAATCCAATGGTATCCACTGCGCGATTGCGTTCCATAAACAGCTGAACACCCTTGTCATTCATCAATGTATAGGCGTCGTTGTACTCCGTGATGGATGATTCCAGCATGCGATCCAGCTCGGTCAGTTTTTCTTCAATGTCTTCCTTCGCCGCGACAGCAGAATCCTTAATTTCCATGGCTTTGCTGCCGATGGCGTCCCCCGCTGCCTGCACTTTTTCCTTCAGATCCTTCGTGTCTACGGATGCAAAACTGCTCATTGCCTTCTCGGCAAAAGCAAATAGACCGCCTTTTTTCTCCTCTTTTTTCTCGGCTTTTGTTTCTTCCTGCAGTTTTTCCTCAGACATCAATAACCCCCTTTTCAAAACCATTTATCACTATCTTCAGTTCATCCGGTTCCACATGACAGGGCAGCGCCAGCACCCTCACCCCGGCACTTTCCGCTTCCTCTAGCACCGCGCCAAAGTCCGGATCCGTCGCCACATTGGGACGCACCTCCGTCACACCATCCATCTGGACCACGAACGCCGCAATGGCATGATAGTCTTCTGACACGGCATGGGTCAGTTCCTTCAGATGCTTTACGCCTCGTGCTGTGGGCGCATCCGGAAAGTACCCGATGCCATCCACCTCAAGTGTGCAGCCCTTGACTTCCATCAGGAACTTTTCTTCGCCCCGTTCCATGTAGAAATCAAGCCGTGAACTGCCAAAGGTGTGCTCCGGCTGCAACAAATCAAAGCCCTGTGTTTCCAGCCACTCTCGGACAACCTTGTTTGGAGCCTGACTGTCGATATTAAACAGAATACCATTGCTTTTTCGCACAGCAATCAGGTCGTATTTGGTTTTTCGGCCCGGAGTTCCCGGCTCCGTCAGATAAACCTCGGCCCCTGGAATCAGCAGTTCTTTACAGCGCCCGGTATTCTTCACATGCACCGTTTCCGGCCGTCCGTTCACTTCCACATGGGCGATGAAACGGTTGGGACGATCCAGAAATCTACCGGCTGTGACATTCTCGTAATGCATCTTAAATAATCACTCCGTTCAGATGATCCACCTCGTGCTGGATGATCTGTGCTGTCCATCCGCTGTACCGCTGCCGGTGCTTTTTCCACCCGCTGTCCAGGTATTCGACTTCGATATTCTGATACCGGGTGGTCTTTCGAACACCCTCCAGCGAAAGACATCCTTCTTCGGTCTCAAAGGGTGTGTCCTTCTTTACGATTATCGGATTGTACATGACCAGATTCATGATGCCGATATTAACGATGATGATCCGCTTCTTAACTCCGATCATATTTGCAGCCATGCCGACACAGCGATCTTGATTGGCTTTTAACGTGTCCTGCAGGTCCTGGCCGATGGACAGATCCTGCTTTGCAGCTTCTTCCGATTTCTGCGCCAAGAAAAGCATGTCTCGAGTGATGGGTTTTATCATATTGGTCTCCCGGAAATCAGACCATTACACAGATGATCTGGTCCCTTAAGTTCTGTCCTTGTTCAAATATTACAGCATCCCCTATCCGATTTATGGTACTATCCGCCAGCCTTTTCCCCGTTCCGCCGGTGCACTGACCTCAATGAGGTTCCCATCCGGATCATAAAATCGCACGGTACTTCTCCCCTGCATGTCCGTTGTTAACGGCGTTACCATACAGACATCCGGATAAAGTTGCTTCAGCCGTTCCATGAATCCGTCCATATCCCATTCTTCAAAAAAAGTTCGCCGGCATTGTTCCCCAAGCGAATTTCCCGCCCGAGGGCCTCGCTCCAGACCTTTGCATCCTGCAGCACAAGGCCCTCGGTCAGGATGACGTTTCCCTCACTGTTTACGACCGTCTCCAGCCCAAACACATCATGATAGATCTTTCTGGATCGCTCAATGTCGCTTACAGCGATCAGCACATTTTTCAGTTTCATGAATCTCCAGTTCCTGTTAGGGATCATATGTTTCTTAAGGATTACTCCATCCCCTTAGCGAGGCAGTGACATGCCCCATCCAGGACTACTCCATCCCAATGGCGAGACAGTGACCTGTCCCATCCAGGATTACTCCATCCCAATGGCGGAACAGCGACTTTTCCCTATCCCATCTTCACATAGTCGCTGCGCAATATGGCATATTCAGCCACATCACAGATTCCCTGGTTATTGATATCCGCGCTTCTTTTGATTCCCTCCAGTTTCATGCCGCATTTTTTCATCACGTCGCCGGAGTGCGGATTATTCGTATCGTGCCGGGATTCAATCCGGTTACACCCGACTTCACGAAAGAAGAAGTCGATCAGCGCACCCAGCGCCTCCGTCATGATTCCCTGATGCCACCAGGACTGTCCGATGCAGTATCCGATATGAACCATTTCGATTTCATCTTTTTGGCTGACGACAGAAATGGTTCCGATCACCTCTTTGATGGCCTTTAGTTCAATCCCCCACTGATAATAATGATCATTGATATATTCCTTTGACCATGCCGATAGCAGCTGCCGGGTTATTTCCACGCTGCCATGGGCCGGTCAGGTGAGATATTTTGTAACCTCCGGATCGGACGCCCAGTTGCGATACATGGCCTCGGCATCATCCACGCTAAGGCGGCGAAGAATCAGCCGGCTGGTTTCGATGGTTTTTGTTCCGCAATGCTTCATGCGTTTTTCTCCCTGTACCCGTTCCACTTCAGATGTAGCGGTAGAAATGAATCTCCGCCCAGGCTGAGCAGATTTCCGGCTTGTCCCCTTCCGCTTCTTTCAGGATGCAGAATTCCGTGAAGTCATTGGCCTCCAGCCACTTTTCGAAGGGCTCGCGGTAGGTGTCCGTCAGGGAATACATGGTCTTTAACAGCACGTCATCCCCATACTGGGCGTCTTCCCAGTCGTACAGATTCACGGCGACGAAGGTCATCTGATCCTTCAGCGCCGAGGCGACGCCCATCCGCCGGTATTCCGGCTTCGTCCAGACGGACAGCAGGTTCATGTCGCCGTTGCCCTCCAGCTCCACGATAATGGCGCCCACGGGCTCTTCCCCCAGCCAGCATCCCAGGCAGATATATTCTGTGCTGATGTCTTCCTGCTGGCTGAGTTCTTCATAAATCATGGGCAGGATCAGACCGCGATAGACCGGCAGATCTTCCTTTGTTATTTCTCTGTATTCAGGCATCATATCGCACCTCCGCTGCCCCCGGCCATCCGCACATCAGGCATCTCCTCGCTTCTCTGCCGCGCTCAATGCCTGGGGCTTTCGGCATCATACTCCACCTCCGCTTCGAATGATCTGTATCTCATTCAGCAGCCAGGTCTTTACCTGGGAAATCTCCGCCAGCGTCATCGTGATGGCGTTCAGCTCATTCTCTGATATGATCTCATCGTCCGCATAAGCCGGTTCCAGGCAGCTTCCGCACAGATCGGAAAGAAAAGACGTACTCAGCTCTTCCTCACTCTGATTTTTCCCGTCGATATAGTGCTTTATGATCCGGCGGGCCATTTCGCTGTTGGCGGCGATTCCCGTCATCAGATAATTGTCCAGCTTTTCGGCCTGTTCCGCCAGACTCGTGCATTCCTGCAGCTTCAGGGCCTTAAAACCGCCGAACATCTTCTCAAACACGACGCCCTGATATGCAAGGGAAGGCCGGTGATGATCAATCAATGTTCCCCGGACTCTGCCCTCTTTGACCTCCCTTTCCTTCTTCGGGAGTTCGCTAAAAGCGTAGTGCAGATCCTTATCGTCAAATTCTTCCTTCTCCAGCAGATAACGGTTTGCGCTGGAAAAACTGGCGGCCAGGGTGTTGTATCTGTCCAGACGGCTGTGCTCTTTCTTCTGTTCCGCCGTGCGCTCTTCTCTCGGGATTTTTTCCAGTTCCAGATACCGCAGGTGATTTTTCACTGCCTGATCCGGCGTCAGTCCCGCCATCAGATACCCCTCATAGAGACCGGGAGACATTTTCGTTTCAATCCGCCTTTTCTGGCCATCGGTATAGGAAATCTGACAATCCTTGTAAGAGTAGTCATAACGCAGCCTTCCGGCGTCTCCCTGGGCATCCTTAAAAAGCACCAGCTGATACGCCCTGTCCGCATAGGTCAGCGCAGCCTCGCAGAGGCTTAAATACTTCATAAGATAGGGATTCAGCCGCGCGTCGCTTCCCAGCCGCTCGCGGTAGTATTTATTGACGGCTTTCATGGCATCGCGGATGTTCTTGTGCACTTTGCGGACGTCCTTGGGCGAAAAACCTCTTTCTTTCTTCATCAGTTTTCCCAGGCCGCCGTCTCCCACAAAGGAAAGGTCCATCATGGCATTTGTGTCGTAAGCCTCCTGCAGCTGCTCCCTTGGGACGATGGCGAGGATCTGCTCCCACAGCGCATCGCCGGCGTCCGTGATGGCCGCGCTGATTTCCTGAACCTTCAGCTTTTCGTCTTCCTGGAAAAAGGCGGTCAGTTCACCGCTTTTGGACTGCCGCAGGGTCTCGCCGATGGCTCCCGGCGAGTACCCCTTTTTCACCAGGTCTCCGGTACCGCCCGTCTCTTTGTAGCGGTCCAGATCCTCCTGGGTATACATCTTCTGCCCGAAATTCTGATAGGTCAGATCCATCTTGTTCATTTTCGACGCAAGGGCATACTTTCCGTGATAATACCCGGTTCCCTGAAGGCTTGTGCCGCCCTCCACGAGAACGCTCCTGTTCCCTTCAAATACCATCTCGTCTTCCTTGAACTCGTTTGCCACATCCAGTCCGATGGATTTTGCCATGTCCACGACGAAAGTCGAGCAGTTTCGTTTGAAGTATCCGTAGCCCTTGTCTGCGTATTTTTCCGCCTCCCGCAGAATCTTGTTGATATCTCCCGGCTTTACCTGATAACGGCGGGCGATATCGTAATTGTGATTATTGTCACTGTCAAGTCTTCCGCCGGTGATCACGCCGCCAAGCATCGCCACCATGCTCTGATTCACCAGACCTCCGCCGGGATAGAATCCCATGGTCAGCCGATAGCGCTCCTTGCGCCCGGTGGTCTTGTTGTAGCGGCTGTAGGAAAGGCCGATCATGGCGTGACCCATCTCTTTGCCCACCAACGCGGAACTGCTGCCCCGACGGGCCTGCTGCACCATGATGGTAACCTCCGGCGGTTCCTCCGGATCGCCGGCCGTCAGTTTTTCCCACACCAGAGGACCCCGGCGCACATCCGAGTAGATGTCGATGTCCTCGCCTTTTTCATCTTTGCGGACGATCTCTTCCCGGAAAAACTCCCCTTCCCGTCCGGGCACCATGTCGTGCCGGCGTTCTTTCTGGGCCGTTTCCTGAACCCCTTTTTCGGCCAGGGATGACGCCACCATCAGCGTGGGCGCTACCAGAAGACGGCTTAAGGTTCCCAGTGTCACCTGGGAGAACCACCGGAATCCCACCATCAGGCGGTTCTTCGCCATTGACCAGAACCCGATACTGTTCTCCGGATACTCCACCGGCATAAAGGCCCGATCCTGCACGGCGTCCATCTGGGCCTGAATGTTCTTCTGCTCCTGGATGGGACTCTCCCGATCCAGCTGCATGATCCGCTTCTTTAAGCGCGCCAGCTCCTTTTCCGCCCGGGCATCCTTCTTCAGATGGGCGTTCCCCACCAGCTTCTTCTGCTCATCCGCCTTGGAATACTGCCGGTTCATGTCCTTAATCATCTGGCGGGTGTCTTCCTTTCGAAAGCGCACATGCTCCCCGTTGTAGCGGATGGCGTCCAGATCCACCCCGTTTTTCTGCATCATGCTGCGGCCGAGGATCTGGGACTGCAGAAGTTTTTGGGACAGTTCCCGCTGCTCTTCGCTGGCGGCCCCCACCAGATCTAAGGACAGTTCGCTGTTGTAATGATCCCGGTAATACTGATTTGTGATGATTTCCTTGCGGATCTGATAATAGGCGGAAAGAGAGCGCAAAGCCTCCAGACGCTCCGTAAGACGCGTCCGCTCCTCCTCGTTTAAGCTTTCCATGAAATGATGCTTTTGGGCCAGACGGTCAAAGGCGGCCACCTGGCCGGCGATGCGCTCCAGCTCCGGAGCGTTTTTTGCCATCTCCGTGTCGTTGTCAAACCGCAGGTTGCGCACATCCACCCCGAACAGCTGGCCGGCCATCCGGTCTAAGGCCAGCTGCACGTCCTGTCCCTCCAGGCCTCCCGGTCCCTGCCGGAGACTTTTGCCTAGATATAAATTCACCAGTTCGCGGTTCGCCGTCTCGTCGTTTTCCTTCATGAACATGGCCAGATCGTGATAATCCTGGGCCTCACACCGCAGCGCCTGCCGGGTGAGTGCGCGGTTTAACGCATCAAAGGTTGCGGTCTCATGTTCCTGCAGGGACTTTTCCAGCAGCTGGGCATTCTTCTCCTTCTGATAAAGCCGCGACCGCTTGTTCTGCTTTTTCTCCGCCCGTTTCTCCGCAGAAATCCGCTCTGAAAAAGAAGCCTCAAACTCCTTTCCCAGGGTGGACTGATCCGGGATGTGGGTCAGATAGTAGATTTCACGGCTGTTGCCCAGCTGGCGGCGGGATTCGTCGATCACCGAAAAGAAGCGCTTGCTGTGATTTGTCACATTGTGCCGGATATCAAAATTCTTCTTGTCCGCGGCAATTTTCTGCTCCTTCTTTTTCACAAAGGAAGCCAGATTTTCCTTCACCCAGTCCTTTTCATTCTTCTGATCCCTCAGCAGGTGATCTTCCTGCGCAGGCTGACCGCCGGGCTCTTCGGCCCCCGGCGCCTGGGGCGGATCCAGGCGGAATGCGTTTCTCTGCAGCTGTACGTTCAGATCATCATGGGAAACCTTGATCACCTCAGGTTCCTTTTCCATCTGCATCTGGCCGTTCTGGTCGTTTACACCACGTGGCATGATTTCGCCTCCGTTTCAAAAATCCGAGCCGTATAGGATATCCCAGACCATCAGGCGCACCGAAGCGACACGCTCGAAATGGTCGGGAGAGGGTGAATTTGCTGCGTCATACACCGGGGAATTTGCTGTGTCGCCTGCTGAGGGATTTACTGTGTCGTCAGTCAGCAGATCAACCCCGTCGTCCATCAGAAGATCCATTTCATCGCCGTAGGATGCACGGATCCGGTCGATGGCTTCAAACAGCAGCGCACGGCGAATGTGGTTTATGTACGAGGTTCCATCGTCAGGTGCGGCCGGCGCATCGGACAGACCGGGCACGTCGGATAAGCCATTTGCGCCGTTTGTGCCCGGAACTCTTCGTGCCTCCAGGGCTTCCAGATAGATTTCCTTTCCGCTCATGGAAAATAACACGGCGCCGCAGACCTGCCCGTCTTCATCAAAAGCAACCAGACTGATGTCCTGGGCCAGATGCTCTTTGTCGCAGCCGGTCTCCCGGGCCCAGGGGCCGACAGTGTTTTGGAAAACTGTGGGGGGCATCACTGAAACCGGAACAAAACGTCCGGTGAAGACACGGCCTTTGACATCGGGCCGCGGGATGGAAGCCAGGGGCACTTTATATATCACCCGCTCTGCATCCTCATCCCAGACAAAACCGTAATCCGAGAGGAACGAAACCAGCCCTTCTGAGCTGCTCTCTTCGGGATCGGACTCCGTCTCCCATACCGGGCAAAGAATCCGCTCGATCCTGCTGTAGCCGGCAAACTCTGCAAGAAGACCCAGCATCGCCGTCGCGGCCCCCTTCCGGCGGAACTCCTCATCCACATAGAGGAAGCGCACGGAAAGCGCACGATTCCCAACCGCTTCCGCCGCCAGAATCCCACAGGCGGTGTCTGTGGTCTCGTCGATGGCGCCGATCAGAACGTCGCACACACGTCTAAGCCGCGGAGGAACGGCCATAATAAAGGCATTCCGGTTTTTTCTTGTCACAAACGTTGCCTGCATTACAGATAAATCCCTGTCGTTTCAAAAAATCTCCTCCACCGCTATGAGAGCCTATCATGGAGGAGGGACTAATTGGCGTTTGAATCATAATATGAATTTTACCATATTCCAGTGGAAATATGGAATTTAAGACGTCGTCTGCAAAACCTGGCTTGCCGCGGGCTACCAGCCCGCGTGGAAGCCTAAAATGCCCAAACCCGCGGATATCCTTCAGCCGTACTGTAAAACCCGGCTTGCCGCGGGCTACCAGCCCGCGGGGAAGCTTCTCATGCCCAAACCTGCGGGTAGCCGTCAGCCGTACTGCAAAAGGAGCCGGAATTTGGGCTCCTCGTCCAAATCCCGACTCCTTTTCCCGTACACTCTACAACCTTCCCCAAAAGGGCGGTGGCTGTCTCCAATCCTGCGATAACCTATCCCCTATCCTACGAACGGAAGCTTCTTTCTTCCTCCTCGACTCTGGTCCGGTCCTCAAAGGTCATGATCTTTCTGAAAATCTTCTCCAAAAAGTACTGGAAGATCATCACCAGGATAGCCGGCAGCAGAAAGGCCAAAAACGGCATGTCCAGGATGAGGCGATACGATACCACCACCAGCACAAAAAACAGGACGGTGATGGGCAGATACTTCAGGGTCAGCAGCCCACTGTTGATCATGGTTCCCTTGATGCCGAGTTTGAAGCGCGACGCATACGCAAAGGTGAAAATGCAGTACACGACCTCATACAGGATGGCATAGTAATAAACGTAGAACATAAATCCCAGGGGCGATCCCTGCTCTAAAAACACCCGCATGATCATTCTGCCAAAGGCCAGCACCAGGTAAATGCCCAGCTCGATCAGCCACATGATGGTGGCCTGCTTAAATTCTGCCTTGAAGGTGTCTACAAAAGTCCTAAATACGTATCCGCGGTTTTCCTTCAGCGTTTTCCGCGCCACGGTGAAGAGCGCTGTGGTGGACGCTCCGATGGTGATGATCGGGATGCAGGCAATCAGCCACAGTATGCTTGCATAGAAAATGTCTACGATCCGGTTCATCACCTTCGAGAACTTGCTGTCATAACTAAAGATTCCGCTCATTTTCTTCTGCTCCTATCTGCGGCCGCTGTCTTTATCACGGACTTTCCGTTATACCGCGCCCGGGAAAGCAGCGCTGCTGCCGCTTTACGCATTTTCGTTACGCTTTGCTGCAGCGCTGCCGTCTTTTCCTTTTTAGCGCACTCTCAGTTCCACCACGCTTGCCTTGGGAAGTACAGCCACCAGGCAGCCGTCCTTCCAGCAGTATCCGCTGAAGTCTTCCTCGCTTACGATGGCGGGTTCGTCAAAGGTGTTATAGGCGTGATAATCCCCGTGGGTCACGACCTTGGCTTCGATCACTTCTTTGCCGTTGTTTTCCGCAAAGCCGATCACCAGTTCCTGATCCTCCGTGGTGGAGAGATTGCCCAGGGTGATGGTGAGAATGCCGTCCTTCTCGGATACCGACTCCGTGATCTGGGGGACATCCCACCCATCGGTGCCCACGGTTTTTACATCCGTCAGGTCGCTGGCGCAGAGCTCTGCCCCCTGGTGATGACGATACATATGCATCACGTGATAGGTGGGGGTTTTCAGCATCCGCTCGCCGTCTGTCAGAATCACGGCCTGCAGCACGTTGACCATCTGAGCAATGCAGGCCAGCTTCACGCGGTCGCAGTGCTTGTTGAAAATATTCAGGGTGATGGCGGCCACCAGGGCGTCACGCACCGTGTTCTGCTGATACAGGAAACCGGGATTTGTGCCGGGCTCCACGGTAAACCAGGTGCCCCACTCGTCGACGGAAAGGCCAACCTTCTTCTCGGGGTCATACTGGTCGATAATCGCGCAGTGGCGGTTTAAAAGCTCGTCCATGTAACGGGCCTTGACCAGGGTCTTGTACCAACCTTCCTCGGTGAAGTCGGTGGCGCTTCCCTTAATGTCCCAGCCTTCCGGATGCACATAGTAGTGCAGCGAAATCAGATCCATGAAGCCATGGAGACGGGAGGGCGTATGGGCAAAGGCGGTCTTCATAACGCCTTCGGTCCAGTAATAATCGTCCACGTTGGCTCCGCAGGCAATCTTTTTGATGGGATGTGCCTCGTCATAGTTGCGGACGTAGGTCTGATATCTTCTGTACTCGTTGGCATAGAACTCAGGGGTCATATTTCCGCCGCAGCCCCAGTTCTCGTTGCCCACACCGAAATAATCCACCTTCCAGGGCTCTTCGTGACCGTTCTTTCTGCGCAGATCCGCCATGGGGGATACGCCGGAGAAGGTCATGTATTCCACCCATTCGCTCATTTCCTGCACAGTACCGCTGCCCAGATTGCCGTTGACATAGGTCTTGCAGCCGATCTGCCGGCAGAGTTCCATGAACTCGTGGGTACCGAAACTGTTGTCCTCTACCACGCCGCCCCAGTGAGTATTGATCATCTTCTTGCGGGATGCTTTTTCGCCGATACCATCTTTCCAGTGATATTCGTCCGCAAAGCATCCGCCCGGCCAGCGCAGCACAGGAACCTGCAGCTCGCGAAGGGCTTCCACCACGTCGGTTCTCATACCGTTGACGTTTTCGATGTCCGAATCCTCGCCCACGTACAGACCTTCATAGATGCATCTTCCCAGATGCTCGGAAAAATGTCCGTAAACCTCGGGTTCGATCCGGCCCAGTTTCTTCTTTTCGTTGATCTGTAATCTTGCCATCATCCTTCTCCTCTTGCTAAACTGTTACTCTTCGCCCAGATACCGCACACCCCAGAGGGAATGATTGTTTTCGCTCACCGCCGTAAAGCAGCGGGTGGCATTTCCGGCTTCATCCGGCATATCCACGAGAACGCCTTTAAAGGTGGCGTCCCCGATCTGGATGTCGATATCGTTGGTGCCTTCCTTTATAGTATATGTTCCTGTCACGTCACCGGTAATCTTGCCTTTGTCAAAGGTGCATTTCACCGGTTCGTTGACCTTCGCGTCCACCGCCAGTCCGTGATCCACCAGATAGTACACGCCGCGGACGGTATCTTCAGTATAGCCCTCCGCCGACAGGGTCTCTCCGCAGGTCTGGAAGGGGAAGATACAGGGCCATCCATCTTCGTTCATGGCGAACTGATGGACGCGCACGGAATGCTCTTCGCCTCTGTCCTTGAACCGCTGATGATAGACAATATATTTCTTTCCATCGGCCTCAAACACCGACTGACCGCCGGGGGCCATGTAGGTGGTCTTTAAGGTGGGCAGGGAGTAGTTGCCCATCAGCTTTGTGCCGTAGTTTTCGAAATGATCGAGATCGTCGTTGATCCCCAGGGTATGTCCGGAGGCGTCCACATAGGGACCGTCCGGATTTTCCGATCGAAACACCCGGATCTGATAGCCGCCGTTGGCCTGCAGCGCACCGTAGGACAGGTAGAGATAATACATGTCCGTATCCCGGTCGTACTGGATGTAGGGGCCTTCGATGGCGTGGTGATTTCCACCCACCAGCCGCTTGCCGAAATAGGCGTCGATCTCCTGGCTGTCATCCGTCTCGGGATGGATGGGCTCGCTGGTCTCGGGATCCAGCTCCAGAAGGAAGATGCCGCCGGACCAGGACCCGTATACCATCCAAAGCCGGTCATCCCTGTCATAGAACATGGCCGGATCGATGGCGTTGGGCCACAGCTGATTGTTGTATCCGACCGCGGTGATGTAGCGGCTTCGAACGGTTTTATCCTCACCCATAATGTCATAATAATTGGTCTTGGTCAGGTTGGGTTTCATAAAACCGGAATAAATGCAGGTTCCGATGTAGTGGTAGGGGCCGCCCGGATTGTCGCTCTCTGCCATACACAGGTTGGACTGTATGTAGGAGCAGGTGGTGCAGAAATACATGATGTATTTGCCCGAGGTTTTGTTGTAGATCACACTGGGCGCCCAGACGGAGTAATCTCCCTGCTCGCCTTTCCCCACATAGGAAAAGGCCGCGAAGGGCTCCACCAGCAGGTTGTCGTAGATTCTGTTGTTTTTGGTTACGCCATTGGCCCAGCTCTTCCACTTCTGAAGGTCGGTGGAGGTGGCGGCCGTCATATGGGAGCCATAGCAGTAGAAGGTACCGTCCTCCCCCTGCATGACAAAGGGATCGTGGAGAGAACCGCCCGTGTTGGCGTTGCCCTTTTCTAAGGTCTCCACATCCGTTTCTTTCATCGCCTCGCCCCCGCACCCGGTCAGCAGAGCCGAACCGAGCAGCAGCGCAGCCGCGCATCTGGCCGCAGCTGCGGAAACTGTTTTAGACCGAATCATTGTATTACCCTTTCGGACTAATTCTTAAACCAGTATCGGCTGCATGACAGGCATTTTGCATGCAGCCGATTACTTCCGTGTTATGCTTTTAATACTTAAATACGGGATATCCATCCTCGCCCCACTGCACCTTCATCAGCTGCGCGTGACGATTGGGATTGTAAAGCGGATTTCCCTCGATTTCAGCCTCGGTTCGGGCATGGTAAACCATGATATCGTTGCCTTCCTCGTCCACGGTGAACGAGTTGTGGCCCGGGCCGTAAATGCCTAAAGATTCGTCCGTGCCAAGAACGGGATACCGTTCCTTCTTCCATTTTCTGGGATCCAGCAGATCTTCGTTCTCGTCAATGGACAGCAGACCCACGCAATAATAAATGCCGGTTTCGCTGGCGGAATAGGTCAGGAAGATCTTGCCGTTTCTTTTGATCACCGCCGGGCCTTCATTGACCCAGAAGCCAATGCGCTCCCAGTCGTAATCCGGTCCCGTCAGAAGTACCTGCACGGTTTTGAGTTTGTCCGGGCGCTCCATCTCGGCAATGTAAAGATTGCTGATCTTCTTGCCGATACCGACCTTCTCGGCCCACACATAATAGCGCTTTCCGTGGTTCTCAAACACCGTGGCGTCCAGGGAAAACTCCTCAAAGGAAAAGGGATCTTCGTCGGCCCGCTTCATCTTGCCCAGCTCCACCCAGGGATCTGTCATGGGATCCTGACCTTCGCACATAAGCACATAAGGCCGCAGTGCCCAGATGTCATCCTTGTCACTGGCAGAATAATAGATGTACCAGTTTCCATCCAGATAATGCAGTTCCGGAGCCCATACGTGTTCACTCTGCGGTCCGCTCTCGTGCTTGTGCCAGAGTTCTTTCTCATTTGCCTGGGCAAGCTCCGCCAGGGAGTCTGCACAACGCAGCACGATTTTGTCATAAGAAGGAACGGTAGCCGTAAAGTAATACTTTCCGTCCGTATGACGAAGAATATAGGGATCCGCTCTCTGGAGGATCCAGGGCTCGTTAAAGCGCAGATTCTTATCCATGTTCCCTCTCTTTTTTGTTGACATTAAAGTGAAATACTTTAGAAACGTTTGCGGCACGACAAGTGTATATGTTGTGTCTGATTTTTGCAAGACTAAAATCCGAAACCCGCCTCCGCATCATATCGCCGGAAGACCGGCTCCACGCACGCGGATCCGGCGTGGAGCGGGAGCTTCACAGCACACCCCAGAGGAGTGGGAGGGAGGGGGAATCCGAAGTCTGATAATGGATTAGCCCTTTACGGCACCGGCCGTCATACCATCGATGAAATAGCTCTGGAACATCAGGAACACAACCAGCACGGGGATGATGGAGAACATGGAGCCCGCAATCAGCACGTCGTAGTTGTTTCCGTAAGGAGTCAGCAGCGTATTTAAACCGATGGGCAGGGTAAACTTATTGGCATCGCGGTAAACCAGCATGGGCCACAGCAGGTTGTTCCATGCGCCCATGGAGGTCAGAATCGCCATGGAGGCGAACGCCGGCTTCGTGATGGGAAGCATGATTCTCACGCAGATACCGTACTCGGAAGCACCGTCCACGCGTCCGGCGTCCAGAAGCGCCTTCGGCAGGCCCTGCATGTACTGTCGGAAGAAGAATATCGTACTTGCACCGCACAACCCGGGTAAAATAACACCCCATGTGGAGTTGATCAGGTTCAGTTTGATGATCTCCTGGTACAGCGGCAGCATCAGGATTTCAAAGGGCACCATCATGGTCGCGATGACCAGGAAGAACAGGAAGCCCTGCAGCTTGAAATCATACATGGACAGGCCATAAGCGATAAAGTAGCAGACCACCAGCGTTCCAACGACGGTCACTAAGGTCAGGAACAGACTGTTGCGGAACCACATAAAGTACTTCGCGCTGTCCTGGGCGCCGCCATTGCCGCCGAACAGATAAATATAGTTGTCAAGCGTCATGGTTCTGACATCAAGATTGATCGCCAGACCTTTACGGATCAGCTCAACGCCAGGTCGGAAAGAGGCCACAAGTCCTGCCAGAAGCGGAAAAGCCACCAGGAAGGACACCACGGCGAATACAGCTGTTCCAAGGACGGTCAGCGCGGTTCTCTTTTTTCCGCCGACCTTCACGCCTTTCGAGATTGCCTTATTTTCAGCCATTTTACTTCTCCTTCTTAAATGTACCTGTGGCAACGAGCTGGACCATATTGATGATCAGCGCGATGATCAGCAGCACAAGACCAATTGCAGAAGCGTAGCCCATCTGGTTCTTCTCAATACCTCTGCGGTACAGGTAACCGACGATGGTAAGGCCGATGTTCTTCGGAGAACCGTTACCGGCCCACAGCATGAAGCTTTCAAGGAACATGGACAGACCCGCGTACACAGAGATGGTAAGCACGTAAATGATCGTGGGCTTCAGAAGCGGAACGGTGATGTATCTGAATTTCTGCCAGGCATTGGCACCGTCGATATCTGCCGCTTCATACAGGCCGGAGTCGATATTCTTCAGACCTGCAATGAAGTACAGCATATTGACGCCTGTCCATCTCCAGCACGCAATCAGAAGCAGTGCGAAATAAGACGTGGGATACATCTTCAGCCACTTGATGGGTGACTGGCCAAAAAAGCTGATGATCTGGTTTGCCAGCGCGGTGGGCTGTTCGGAGAACATCAGGCGGAATAAGGTACCGGAAATAACCACGGAAGTCAGGGCCGGCACATAAAGAATAGCTTTCCAGAAGCCCTTGGCTTTTACGTAGTTGCTGTCCATCAGAACCGCAAAGGCCATGGGGAACGGAATCAGAAGGACCCGTGTAAGCACCATATACAGCGTGGAGTTGCCCACGGCCTGCAGGAACACTTTGTCCTTCAGAAGTTTGATGTAGTTTTCAAGCCCCACCCAGGAAGTCCCGGCCGGCTTGATCTCCTGAAAGCTCATCAGAACCGTGCTGGCCAGCGGGTAAATCCAGAAAACGCAGAAGCTTAAGATAAACGGCAGTACAAATACGTACGGTGCTGCCTTTTGAGAGTAGATAAACTTTGTAAATGCATTCCCTTTTTTCAAGTTACCCCTCCTCTTTCATCGGATGAGCCGGCTTTGCCGTTCATCCGATATGCTCGAAAGGGGACAGCCACGCCGGCCGTCCCCTTTTTTAACCTCATTCAATAGACGGATTGCGGATGGATTTTACAATCATCATCTGACATACATCTAATGATCGATAAGGCTTCAGCTGTTACTGTTCGAGATCAATGGCATCCTGCGCATCCTGCAGAGCCGTTTCCACATCCACGTCATTTTCGAAAATGTCGTTTAAGGTGGTCAGGTTGATCTGATCGTTGATGGTCGGGCTGATGGCAACCACAGAGATCTTGCCGATGTTATCCTTAATGTCGTACAGCACATCGTAGGGATAGTTGCGGAAGAAGGTGTTGAACTTGTTGTTGTCATCGTGTGCGAAATCATCCTGATCCCACAGAGCGGTGTTACATACGTCAAATCCAAGGTTTTCCCAGATATACTGTTCACCTTCTTCAGCCATCTTCGCCCAGGCGATGAATTCAGCTGCCAGTTCCGGGTTCTTGCCCTGAAGGGTTACAACAGTACCGGTACCGCCGATACCAACGGAGTTGGGCTGGCCTTCTTCGAACACCGGGCAGGGAGCCAGGTACCAGTTGCCCTCTTCCTCTTCCATGTAGTTTAAGAAACGGCTCATGTACCATGCAGCCTTCGGGAAGGCTACGATTTCCTTGGAAAGGATGCTCTGGAAGCCGTCTTCGGTATCAACCTGGCCGCCCTTGGAAACCTGAGCGATGCCTTCGTCTAACCATCTCTTCTCATAGGTAAGCATGTTCTTAACCGATTCCAGCTGAACGTTCGCGGGGCCTTCGAAGCCGCCGGTCCAGTCTTCGCCGTACTCAGCCATGGCAACCCAGAGGATGTCGGTACCGCCGGTATCAACGGAGGTCCAGAAGTGGGTGCCGTCGTTGCCGCGGGCTTCCACATAACGCTTACCAAGAGCCTCATAGTCATCCCAGGTCTTGATGGCGTCAACGTCGGCCTGGGTGATGCCTACGGATTCAAGCTCTGCCAGGTTGTAGTACATCAGGGTAGCACCAACGTGGAACGGTACGCCGTACTTGTTGCCGTCTGCGCCCATGTAGGTCTCGATACGGGACTTAACCACGGTCTCCTCATAGGGAGCGATGGCATCGTTTAAGGAATACAGAGCGTTGCCTTCATAAGCAACCACGTTCGGGAACTGACCGACTTCCACGTCGCAGATATCCGGAGCACCGGTACCGGCCTGAAAGCTCATCAGCAGCTTGTTGTGCATGTCGGAATAGGGATAGGTAATGGTGGTAAGCTCGATGGTCTTGTCGGGATTCTGCTCGTTCCAGACTTCAACCATGTCGCGGTAGAATGTTCCGTGGAGTTCTACGAATGTCCACAGATCCAGGTGCGTACCATTGGGATCACCAGCTGTGTCGGAAACGGGTTCTTCTTCTGCCGGTTCCGCTGCTTCCTCGCCCTCTGCGGCCTCTTCGGTCTCAGCAGCTTCTTCGCTGGATGCTGCGGGTGCGGACTCGGAACTTCCTGTGGAAGAACTGCCACATCCTGCCAGAGCAGACACTGCGAGAACAGCTGCCAGCATAAGGCTAACGACTCTCTTCTTCATCATTTACTCCTTCCTTCACCGTTTTGACTCCCCTCCCTTTGATCGATTTTAGGTTTGTCAAAACTAGTTTAAAATGAACCTGCTTATACGCTACCACACGGATTTTACGCCGTCAAGAATTATTTTAGGTTTTTTTAAATTATTTTAGATGTTTGTGTTTTTGTAACAAATTCCGGCAGCTGAATTTGTGCAACATTCATGCTATCTTCGGCTAACCAAAAGCTTTTTTAGTGTTATTTCTGTTATTCTGTCTAAGGTTTAGCCATTCGTGGACTATTTCACATTTTGAAGTCCGGCTGAAATTGCATGATTGTAAAATGATCCGCACATGTATATAATTAGAAAATCCAAGAGAACAGGAGGATATTTTTCGTGATACATATCGACTCCATAGAGAAAGGTCTGGACATATTCAAAGCACTGGGGTCTGAGGTGCGCATTGCCATCATTACGCAGCTTCTTAAGAACCCCGGCATGAACATGAACGAACTGGCCGCCAGCCTGAATATCACCAACGGCGCCCTTACCTCCCACATTAGGAAACTGGAAGCCTGCGGCATTATTTCCATTTCCAATGAAACCGCCAGCCACGGAAACCAGAAGCTCTGCTCCGTACACACGGACAAGATTCTCATTGAACTGGCCCTTCCGGACGCCAAGGAAAATGTCTATGAAACCGAGATTCGGGTAGGACAGTACTGCGACCATCTCATCCTCCCCACCTGCGGACTTTCCTCTTCGAAAGCCATGGTGGGCGAAGTGGATGATCCCCGCTATTTCTCCCATCCCGGCCGGTACGATGCTGACATCCTCTGGTTTACCCAGGGATTTGTGGAATATGATATTCCCAACATCATTCCGCCCCGTCAGAAGATCACCCAGCTGATGGTCTCCGCGGAGATTTCTTCCGAGGCTCCGGGCATCAATAACGACTGGCCCTCCGACATCAGTTTCTACTTGAATGGAATCTGCATCGGCAAATGGACATCCCCCGGTGACTTCGGCGACGTCCCCGGCATTTTTACGCCCGACTGGTGGTTCCCCAACTGGAATCAGTACGGGCTTCTCAAAATGCTGGTAATCAACTCCCACGGCACCTTCATCGACGGTCTGAAGATCTCCGACAAAACCATCGGCGAATTCAATCTGACCAGCACCAGCAATATCCGGTTCCGTTTTGCCGTGGATGAAGGCTCCGAACACATCGGCGGACTGACCATCTTCGGAAAAACCTTCGGCAACTATGCACAGGATATTAAAGTAGGACTTCGATATAAGCCGATCATAAACTGAGCGAGCTGAAAGCTCGCGATGCTTCTTGACCGCCAGGTCAAGAAGAGAGCCACGCCGAAATTAAGCAGATCATAGGTCCGCGATGCTTCTTGACCGCCAGGTCAAGAAGATGGGCTTACCGGCAAACCGGAAGTGATATTAATAAGAAAGCCGTGTTCAGCTCTCAGACTGAACACGGCTTTCTTATTATTTATTGTAATTATCCGTTCTCACCATTTCTTTTTTGGACATCGGGACATTTTTCCGTAAGCCCGAAATTCCGCATAGCATCCGCAGGCCTGACAGGTCGCTTCCACCAGCAGGTCGCACTCCCGGCAGATCGCCAGGCGGCTCTCATACACCTCAGGCTCTGCCCGGTCCTGGGGTTTGATGATCTCAAGATATTTCAGCAGATTTTTCTGATCCTCCGCCGCCAGATCCCTGATCAGGCATCTGCGGCAGATCTTTTTCTTATCTTCCATAGCCCCTGTCTCCGGTGGTTTGTTTCTGTTACCCACGCGATTTTTCAAACGCCAGCCGCGGGTTATCATCCTCTTCCACGTAGATGGTTCCGCAGTGGCTGAATCCCAGTTTCCTTAAAAGATTCTGCATGACAATATTATCGCCGTGGGTATCGATTCGCAAGTGCCCGCACTGCTCAAATGCCCAGTTGATGCAAAATGCGCCAATCCCCTTCTCAGATCCGTCTCCGGCGATTCTGTGAACCACGCCGTACGGGCTGTCATCCTGCCAGCTGCCATCGGTGATATCCCTGTAGGTCGGCTCGATGTCCGCACCCCGGATGAAGAAAAAGGTTCCGATCACCGTCCCCTCATCGTTCACGCAGACGTAGCTGTTTTGGCTGCGGATATCCTGGCGAATCAGTTCCTCAGGCGGCCAGTTGGTGGGCCCCCACTGGTTGGGATTCCCGTGTTCCGCCATAAATTTTCTCGCGAAGCTGTAGATCTCCATGATACGAGGGAAATCCTGCTCCACAGAATGTCTGATCATCATAAAAAGGGATCCTTTTGAAATCAATGCTGAAATTGCTGTTCACAGTACCTGGTACCCTGTCCCTGGTACCCTGTCCCTGTCCCTCCTAGCGTATCGTAAGTATGTTTATGCCGACAGGTGAACCTCACATCTACTCTATCATCTTTTCGACATCCGGACAAGCTTACCGCGGGCTACCAGCCCGCGGGGAAGCCTTCCATGCCCAAACCTACGGATAGCCTTCAGCCGTACTGCAAACCCTAGCTTGCCGCGGGCTCCCAGCCCGCGGGGAAGCCTCTCATGCCCAAACTTGCGGGCAGCCTTCAGCCATACAGCAAAACCCAGCTTACCGCGGGCTACCAGCCCGCGGGGAAGCCTCTCATGCCCAAACTTGCGGGCAGCCCTCAGCCGTATGCAAAAGGAGCGGGGATCTGGGCGACAAGCCCCCAGTCCCGGCCCCCTTCCCTTCCC
>JAZPYY010000039.1:0-19158 GCA_045544375.1 Shuttleworthella sp. | reverse complement strand
CCGTCCTCATCCACAAAGGTTACAGCGTAGGTATTTCTGCTGTAATACAGTTTTAAAACCAGGCTGCCGTCCCCGGCGATATTGCCGCTGGCCACAGTCCCAGCAATGGTATTGTCGTAGGTGAAACCGGGATAGATTTTCACCTCGCCGGAGACTGTGGAATCCGTGGTACCGGTGAGGTTTTCGGTATCCGCCGTAACGATGTCGTAGCCGTCTAAGGTCATATTCTGCTGATAATACTCCACCCTATAGGGCGTATCGGTATTGGCCGCACCTTCAGCCGTCAGAGGAAGATCCTCCGTTAAGGTGACGGCAGCCCCGGGATTACCGTATAGAACGCCGCTCATGTACCAGCTGCCCAGGGAGTAACCGGCATCCGGAACCAGCGTAAAGGAAGCATCGGTCTGTGCCGGCAGCGTATAAGTGGGGGCAGTGACAGACACCAGCTGATTTGCCATGGTACCGGTCAGGTGGTTACCGGGTGCAAAGGAAACGACGTACACGGCCTGATACGTCGTAACGCCAGCCATCAAAGCAGCTGCCATGACCTCGTCGGCCGTCAGTGCCGTGGAGGACGTCAGATCCGTCGTCCACATTAGGGCGCTGTCAAAACCGGAATTCGCAAGATTCGTAGGCTCACCGACGGTCAGGCTTTCCAGGGCATTCAGACCAGTCAGCATGCTGTCCTTGTTTGCCGTGGCTGTCAGATCCAGACTGCTGATATCTAAGGACTGAAGCGACGTCATATTATAAAACATGAAAGCCGTTGAAGTAGCCGGGGCTGCATTCGCCCAGGTCGAAAGATCCAATGAAGTGATATTCGTATTCTCGGCAAACATGGAATTAAAGGCAGCAACATTTCCTACGTTCCAGCCGGAAAGATCCAGTTCACCGACCCCGCTCTCGTAGAACATGGCTGCCATCGACGTTACATTCGACACATCCCACGAAGACAGATTCAGGGATTCACCTGCTGAGCCATGCTGATAGAACATGTACTGCATGTCGGTGATATTCGTGACATCAAAAGTCTCAATTCCCGACAGGTTCACCATGGCCGGCATGTCCTGAAACATCCGATCCATATTCGTCACATTACCCGTGTTCCATCCGGTCAGATTCAGATCCGTAAGTGCCGAGCATCCCCCGAACATGTTGTTCATACTGGTTACCGTAGAGGTATCAAACATGGAAAGGTCCAGGGTGGTCAGTCCGCTGCAATTGGCAAACATAGACCACATGCTCGTCACGCCCTCCGTATCGAAGCCGGTAAAATCCAACGCCGTAAGGGACGAGCAGTTCTGGAACATACCCGTCATGTTGGTCACATTTGCGGTGGAAAAATCAGACAGATCCACGGCAGTCAGGCTCGTACATCCATTGAACAGAGATTCCATGGTCGTGGTAGTTGCCGAGGGCGCAAATCCGGTCACATCCGTCAGAGAAGAACAGTTATAAAACATGGCCGTGATGTCCGTGGTGCCCACCATAACCAGGTTGTCCAGACCCGTAATCGAAGTCAGCGCCGTACATCCGGAAAACATATACGCAGTACTGGGAGATGTATTCACCGTACCGTCGATGACCACATTCGTAATCTCTGTACGGAAGCCCGCCCACGGCCAGGAAGTATCCGACCGCGGATTGGTTCCATCAAAGGTATGGGCCGTGCCATCGCCAATGGTCAGCGTACCGGTGGCCGTCACAAAAGACCATGGCACGGTCTCATAGGTCCCGGCTTCATCCGCTTTGGCCACCAGCGGAACAGCCATGGGAAACACGGCGAACACCAGTACCAAGCTAAGAATCAACGATAATACTTTTCGTCTCATATCTGAATCCTCATATCTGGCAGATCTGCGGGCGTGACGCCCAAATTATGCTGCCATTTAACCTACACCATTCCGGTCGCTGCCGGCATCTGATATTGGGGGCCTTGCTACGGGCGTGGCGCCCAAATCATGCTGCCATTTGACTTACTCTTCCACCCACTGTATTGTGGTCTCTTCACGGATCACCTGACTGAAGTCAAAATCCCAATGTCCTTCCGCTGTAGGCGATATGGTGGGCTCGCTGGCCAGGTTGTCAAACAGGATGGACTGTGTGCCGAATTCCTGCTCCCCGTTCATGAAGTGCACCGGGAAGTAGGTCTGCTTTAAGCGGATAATCTCGTCCACCGCCGGCAGCGTGATGCTGTAATCATCCAGGCCCCGAATACCGATCTTTAAGAATTCCAGGGTGGGAATGGACAGACTGATGTAGTCGATTTCGTCCAGCACGTAATCGTAATCCGAAGTTTCGTCGTTGCCCCAGATGGACACCGTGGTGCCCGCTTCAAACCGGCGGCCTTCTTCGCTTAAGGATCCGTCCGGATACAGCAGATGCACTTCCACGATCCCTTCGAACACCTGCAGGATGGTGTGGGTGACGCCTTCCTCGTCGGTCCATACGAAGACACGGAAAGAGGTGCCTCGCACCGCCATAACGGAGTTGGGGGTGGTCACTTCGTAGGACCCGTTATCCCCCAGGGGTTTGGTGATGTGGTTGACGATTCCGCCGGCTTCCAGATGAATCTTGGTGCGGCTGTTTTTCCGGGTGCCTTCCGCGATCAGGGAAAAGCGGGTTTCCGGCTCGGCCAGCATGTACTTATCCCCGTCCATCTCCAGATACAGATGGCTTTCCGTAAAGGTTTCCGCCGCGTCGCCGCTTTCCAGCATCATGTTGACGTAGGGTGTCATGGTCTGGGTCTGGCGCGTCACCTCCACGGTTCCGTCCAGCTGATACACCTGGATGGTGCGGAAACCGTCCCGCAGCACCAGCCAGACCACCAGGGCAATCACCGCCGCTGCCACCACGGCTCCAATGCCGATGGCCAGCCCCTTGTGGGTTTTGATAAACTCTTTCATCTCACTCCCTCCAGGTCGCCGTCATACACCGCCGACCAGGTATCCGATTTTGCCATCTCTTCGATCTGCTCCTGGGTCACATCCTTCAGCACGTCCTCCAGCAGACACACCAGCCGATCCTCGATCTGCCCGTCTTTCGCCATGTCGTGAAGGATCGCGAAAGCCCTCTCCCGGGGCATGGGCTTTTTGTAGGGCCGGTCGGTGCAGGTCAGAGCATCAAACACGTCCACCACAGTTAAGATCCGGGTCTCCAGCGGCAGATCCTCCGCCGCAAGATGTGCCGGATAGCCGCTGCCGTTTAAGTACTCGTGGTGGGATGCGGCGAATTCCCGCACGTGGCTGTATTTATGATTAAAATGCACCTTCTCCAAGATCTTTGCCGTCAGGGCCGCGTGGCTTTCCATGATCTGACGCTCCTCGGCCGTCAGGGTGCCCTTGCGGATCTTCATGCAGGTTTCTTCCTCTTCCGTCAGCCAGCGGATCTGGGTTCCGTCCGGGCCTACGTAGGTGCGGGAAGCGATGGCGCTGATCTTTTCCAGGTCTTCGTCCGGCAGGAAGCCGGCGGTGTTTTTTTCACGGATAAAGGCCAGGGCTTCCCGTAATTCATCCACGGGATCAACGCCGGTTGCGTTCTGCATCTCCTTTGACGCTTCCAAATCTGCAGGCGAAGACGGTTCTTCCTCTCCCCCCTCGGGCGTCTTAGAAGCCGCCTGCAGACCTTTGGCCAGCGCATCCCGCTGATACAGGGCTTCCAGAAGGGCAAACCGCTGTTCCACAAAGGGCAGCCGGGCATCTAAGCGGGTGGCCTTGTTCATCACCTCTAAGGGCACGATCATCTTTCCGATATCGTGCAGGGCGGCGGACAGCACCAGCTGCTCCCGGCGGGCGTCGTCAAAGGCCTCCTTGGGATATTTCTGCCCCATCCCCCGGGCCAGCAGATCTGCGTAGATCGTCACCTTCCGGGTGTGGGTTCCGTTGTAGGGCGTACGTTCGTCAACCGCGGTGGCGAAGGCCTGCACGAAGGAAAACATCTGCTCTTTGATTTCCTGCATGTAGATCATATTGGACAGGGACACAGCGGTCATGGAGCCCAAAGCCTGCAGGATAAAGGCGTCGTCCTCGGTAAAGGGAATAAAGTTCTCCTCTGCCGATACGTAATTGTCTGAAATGGCTGCCGCTTCAGATGCGGCCCCCGTCTGCCCGGATTCAGAATCCTTGGCGCTGCATAAACTGCCCTTTTTATTCATCAGCTGCAGCACGCCGATCAGCTGCCCTTCCGCATCCTCCATGGGAATCACCAGCATGGATCCGGTGCGGTAACCGGTAATGCTGTCGTATTTCCGGGGGCCGGAAAAATCGAAACGGTCGCTCTTATACACGTCCGCCACGTTGATCAGCTCCCGGTGAATGGCGGAATAGGCGCAGACGTTCTCCTCCCGCAGCGCCACCGGAGGCAGATCGATGGGCTGGCCGTCGCCGCCCCGGGACACCCCCTGGGAAAGGGTCTTCATGATGCGAAAATGCAGCGCACTCTTTTTGTACAGATACAGCGTGCCAGCGTCACAGCCGGAAATATCCATGGCCGTATCCAGAAGCCGCTCCAGCAGGCGGTTTTTATCCTTTTCGGAAGACAGCGCGATGCCGATTTCCACCACATCTTTTAAATTCTGCTGTGTAAGCATACCGCGTTCCTTTCGAGCCGATGAATCTCTTAGCCGAATCGATTCTGATGATTACCCCTTCGCCGAATCCAAAGCCATCCGTCGATGGCCCCCGGATTCTGATGTTTTCAGAAGGGATATATTCTCTGCTCTTCCATATACGCCAGGGACTCTTTCTGCCGTGAAAGCCGGGTGGTCTCCACCAGCACCGAGGGCGCATTTTCAAGACTTCGCACCTGGGCGTCAAAGGTCTTCCAGTCGATCACACCTTTCCCCACAGCCAGATGCAGATCCGCCAGTCCGTCGTTGTCGTTGATGTGCATGTGGCGGATGAAGGGTGCCAGCTGCGAAAGCCATTCCCCGGGATCGCCCCCGAAAACCCGGGCGTGGGCATAGTCCAGACAGACGCCGAAGTTGGGCACGTCCGCCATCTGCTCTGCCAGGGCCCGCAGCAGATCCGGGGTGGTATCGAACATGTTCTCCATCCAGATCTGAAGGTCGCCGTATTCTTCGCAGACCTCCCGCCAGAACGAAACATTGCCGGAAAGCCAGCCGGTTTCGTAGGGTCTGTTTTTAAAGTTTCCGATGGTTCCCGTGTGAAACACCACGCCGCGAACCCCCAATGTGCGCGCCACACAAAGGCTCTGGCGCACCCGCATCTGCGAAGCTTCGCGGATGGCTTTGTCGCTGCTGGAAACCACAATGTCGTAAAATGATCCGTGGAGCGTATCCCGGCTGCGGTCCCTGGGCAGGGACCTGTACATCAAAATCCGCTCATTTAAGGCCGCCTCGTCATCCAGCAGACTGGTCTGGAAAAAATCGTTGTATTCAAAAGCCGCGCCATAGGCATCCGCCAAAGCGCAGGATTCGGACAGCCGGTCCGGATCCGGTATCAAAAGCAATGAACCTGTCATATTTCACCGCCTGTTTGTAAATGCTCCCTGCCCCCATGCGGATTCCATCTGCAAGGGACACTCCCTGTTTTTTCGTCTACAGCACCTCATCCACCTGATACACAAACACCTCGTTGCTCTTTCCCTTTAAGGGAATCGCGCCCACCGGCGTCACTTTCACCCGGTCGATTAAGGCTTCATACACCGCATGGCTGATGAGGATCTGGCCGGGCTTGGCGTTGGATTCCAGCCGGGCGGCGGTATTTACCGTATCGCCGATGGCCGTGTAGTCCATGCGGAAATCGCATCCGATGTTGCCCACCACCGCGTCGCCGCAGTTGACGCCGATGCCAAAGCTGATGCTCTTGCCAAACCGTTCCATGAGCCGCGCCTGCAGATCGGCGCTGCCCGCTGAGATATCCCGGGCGGTGCACACCGCGCGGTACACGTAATCATCCAGATCGAAGGGCGCATTGAAAACCGCCATGGCAGCGTCGCCGATAAACTTGTCTAAGGTACCGTTGTTTTTAAAAATGGCATCGGTGGTCAGCGCCAGGTATTCGTTTAGAATCCCCACCACTTCCTCCGGCTGCAGGCCTTCGGACATGGGGGTAAATCCGCGGATATCCACAAACAGCACGGCGATGGGGCGCTTTTCACCGCCCAGGGTAATGGAAAAGTCTCCCTGTTTGGAAACTTCGTCCACCACCTGCGGTGCCACGTATTTCTTAAAGGCGTTTAAAATGCGCCGTTTCTTTAAGGCTTCCTGCAGATAGCCCGCTCCCAGATGTCCCACGTAGATCAGCGCAGCCGCCGCCACGGGCTCAATCACCCGGATCACCAGACCGTTCATAAACAGCAGCTTGCCGGCTGCCAGCACCAGGGCGATAAATCCCACAGATAAAATGGCCCCGGGCACGACGCCCAGTCTGCGCAGCACCAGAAACAGCGCAGCTGCCAGAAGCGCGGCGATCAGGGAATACAGCAGATTGTTTACGGGAAGGGCCGTGCGGCCTTCCATCAGGGCTTCCAGGATATTGGCCTGAATCTCCACCCCGTACATCTGGTTTCCCCGCTGAATGGGGGCGTTGTAGCTGTCCTGCATGCCCGGCGCGTAAGCGCCCACCAGGACAATGCACCCTTTAAGCACCGCAGGATCAATCCGTCCCTCTAAGATGTCGCAGAGGGACAGCACTTCATACTCTCCGCTTCGGGCGGTGTAGGCAAAACTGAACAGCCCGCGGGCATCCGTTTTGGGAGGCGTCACAGGCCCAAAGGAAGGATCCGCTTCCGCCGCCGCCTTCCACACAGCAAAGGGCAGTGAATCCACCGTCTGTCCGTCGTAATCGGCAGACAGCCGGGCAAAACGGACAAACTGGTCACGGTCCAGATAATTGTTGGCAAAGCCAACCAAAGAAGCCTCCGCCAAAGTGGGGTAAGGAAGTTCGGCCATCTCCACGTGGTCGGGATCAACAATTAGCTTTCCGTCCGCCGAAGATACCTGGGTGCGATAAACCAGATTCGCCGCCGTCACCACGCTGCCGGCCCGCTGACAGGCCTCGGCAAAGGCCGCATCGGAAGCTGCGTCGCGCTCCGAAATATACATCACGTCAAAGGCTAGCACCGCCGGCGCCGTATCCAGATTTTCCCACAGCAAGTCTACCAGGCGCGCGGAAATACTGCGGTCCCAGTCCTGCCATGAACCATAGGCCGCAAGCGTCTTTTCATCCACGGCCAAAATGCGGATTCTGTTGTCCGGTGTGGAAGGGGTCTGATAGAGAGGATCAACGAAAAGCTTGTCTGCTGTGTAAAGAATAGATGTAAGACTTAAAAGAAAAACAATACCAGCTGTAAAAACAGCCGCCAGCAAGTTCTGATACCGTCTGAGATGCTTCATGGCGCTACCTCATCAGATGGTTGCGGGATCCGATTATCCTAGTGCGTCAACGAACGTATATATAAGAAATAATACCATTTTCCTGATATAAACTCAATGAGAAAAAAGGGACGGCTTCCCGTCCCTTTCTTTAAACGCAGTTTATTCTGAATCATCCTCAGAACCAGGTTCTTCGCCCTGCTTTTCCGTCGGTCCGATGGGCGGGATTCCGCTCTCATACCAGTCCATAAAATGATGCACGTTTCCGTTTTCTTTATAGGCAATAACCGTCTTTAAATTGACATTTTCAACACTCCGGAAAATGTTCTTTTCCAGGAAGGGATTGTCTTTTGCCAGCTGCCTGATCAGTGCCTTCACTTCGGCACGTTTCGAACCGGTTTCCGTTCCACCCACCACCGAGCAGCTGTCAGTCAGACGGCAGGCGCACAGGATAAAGTGCAGGTCGTTGTATCTCGCCCAGCGGACAATGTCCTGCTCGCGGATTAAATACAGCGGCCGGATCAGCTGCATACCCGGGAAATGGTCACTGTGCAGCTTGGGCATCATGGTCTGAATCTGTCCGCCGTGCAGCATGCCCATTAGGATGGTTTCGATGACATCGTCGAAATGATGTCCCAGGGCGATTTTGTTGCAGCCCAGTTCCCGGGCCTTTGCGTACAGGGTTCCCCGGCGCATGCGGGCGCACATGTAACAGGGGTTTTTCATGTCGTTGGCGACGATGTCGTAGATTTTGCTTTCAAACACCGTGATGGGCAGACCGATCAGGGCGGCGTTATCGATGATGCGCTGGTAGTTTTCCTCGTTGTAACCCGGGTTCATCACCAGAAAGATGCACTCGAAATTCTTCTTTCCGTGGCGCTGCAGTTCCTGGAACAGCTTGCCCATCAGCATGGAATCCTTGCCGCCGGAAATGCAGACCGCAATCCTGTCGCCGTCCTGAATCAGATCATATTCGCGGATGGCTTTGGTGAACTTTTTCCAGATTTCCTTTTTGAACTTTTTGTTGATGCTGCGCTCGACTTCTAAAATCCGTTTCGCCGCCGCGTCCTCATCCGCCTGGGCCAGCACCTGGGCGATGCGCCAGCGCAGATACGCCTGCCAGCCGTGCTCGATGGAATAAACCGGATAGCCTTTCTCCTGCAGAATCGCCGCGATCTCTTCAGAATGATCGCCGGTGTAGCACAAAAGGTCGATGGTTTTGCCGGACTGCAGGGCTTCCCGGAATGCGGCAAGTTCCTGCGCGTCCCGGTCAGAAGCACCGGTCTCCCCCGGCTGTTCTCCGGTTCTTTCGCTGTTCTTTGATTCTGCCGACATCACATCCGCACCCTTCGGCAGCGCATTTTCCCTCGCCCATGCCAGCAGCATTTCCCAGTCCGCATGCAGTGCGCCGGGGGCCGTTTCTTCTTCGTACTCTTCCTGGCTTCGCACGTCAAAAAGAAGACGATGATCGTCTGCCATCGCCTCTTCTATGGTATGCAGCAATGTATTATGATCGCTCATCAAATTCCTCCGCCAATGCCAGATCCACGATCCGGTCCATGGCAATCAGGTCGCCTTCCATGCTTTCAAGCATGCGGTGCAGCGCATCCACCCGCCGGAATGTCAGGGTCTTAGAGAGATACGCGCCGCCTTCTTTTCGCTCATCAGGCTCGAACCACGTCACCCGCAGCCGCTTAAAGCCCGCAGGACATTGTACCAGTTGTGACAGCAATGCGTCCAGTTCTTCCTGCTTCTGTTCGTCCAGTTCGATGCGGCCGTCTGTCAGGCGGGCCGTCTCTTCCACTGCATCGTCATACCCGGTCAGGGCGGCAAAAGGCGCAAACTGGGCGGCGCGGCTGGCATCCGACAGCGGCGTATGCCGTTTGGACCGGGGATGCGGACGCAGAAGAAACTCTCCGTATTTTGCTTCGGCCTCTTTGGCCAGGACTGCAAAAGCGGACGCCTCCACCCCCTGCACCTCGTGCCAGAGAAACTGCTGTTTTTCACCCAAACCAAAATCCTCCGAAAATGCCCACGCCGCTTTGCACACGCATGCATCCAGCGATAGAAACGCCCTGCGGCGGGCACACGCATCCTAGGCCTTATGTCCTCCGATCTGCGCGTTCCGCTCCATCATGGTTCCGCCTTCTTCCAGGTTCATCCCCTTTAGCACAGCGTTTTTCCCATAGCGTTTGCGCAGCGCCACCATGGCTTCCTGCAGCTGACGCTCCCGATCGCGATGTTCCTCTTTGGCTTCCCCCGCGTCCGCCGCAGCTTCAAACAGATCCATCTGATGGTACACCGGCTCGGCTTTTTTATCCTCCACGCGGATCACATGGTTGGCCGCCACCACGCAGCGGCGGATGGACAGTTTCGGATCGCAGACCCGCTCGTAGATGGCCACCACGGCCTCAATCAGCTCCCGGGAGGATGAGGTAAAACCGTCCAGGTTAAAACTGCCGTGGGCGTGCTTCGGGATCTTCCGGCCATACCAGTCTGTGGTAATTTCGCCGGTATAGGATGGGGATCCCTCCGCCAGATTTGCGATATCGTAGCCCACGTTCAGAACAATCTGGTCCGTCACCAGGTGCTTATCCGCCAGCATCAGACTTAAAGAATCGGCCATTTCCCGCACGATCAGCTGACCTTCCTCATGGGCATAGGGGCGGGACAGCACCTGTCCGGTGCTTAAGGACTGATTCTCCGGCTCCACCGTCTTGATCTGGGGAATGGTGGCCGGCTCCCAGCCAAAGCTGTGGTCGATCAGAAGTTCGGCGTTGATGCCAAACAGCCGATACAGAAGATCTTCGTCTTCCACCGCACAGCGGGCCACGTCGCCCATGGTAAACAGGCCGTGGGCCGCCAGTTTGCGCGCATATCCCGGCCCGATCCGCCAGAAATCCGTCAGGGGTTTGTGACACCACAGATACCGGCGATAGGTCAGCTCGTCCAAGGCCGCCACACGCACACCGTCCGCATCGGGCTGCATATGCTTGGCCACAATGTCCATGGCGATCTTCGCCAGATACAGGTTCGTGCCGATGCCCGCGGTGGCCGTAATGCCCGTTTCGGCCAGCACAGCCCGCAGCATGTGCATGGTCATTTCGTGGGGATCGTTGTGATAAAAATGCAGATACGACGTGGCGTCGATAAACACCTCGTCCACGGAGTAGGCAAAGATATCTTCGTGGGCCACAAAACGCAGATAAATCTGATAAATCTGGGTGCTGACGTCCATGTACCGATGCATCCGGGGAGGCGCCACCAGAAAGCCCAGAGCATTGGACGCGTCTTTGATGGCTGCGGAATCCGCCGCCACACCGGTGAAATCGTCAGTTCCCCGATCGGCCCCCGGAAACCGCAGTGTGGTGGGCAGGCCGGCGTCATCGTCCATGGCAAAAGCGTCTGCCTTGGAATAGGCAAACTGCCAGGGAAGGGGGATCGGCGAATCACCCTTCATCAGTTTCTGAGAGGATGGCAAGCCAGAAGAAGGCGGCCTCTCCGACCCTCTGCCGGAGGGCGCTGAAATGGTGCCGCCCTCTGCCGTTTTCGACCGTCGGCCCAAAGCCGCTGCCCGGGCACGGTTTACCTCCGCCACCCGCTGATCCACCTCAAACAGCCGCGGACGGCCCGGAACTCCATGGGCCTTCAGTGCGGGAGAAACGGCTAAGCAGATGGTTTTTTCCGTACGCGAAGCATCCGCGACCACCAGGTGGGTCGTCAGCGGATCCCGGCCGCGGTCACGGCACTCCACCGACGCGTAAAAGGACTTTAAGTCGATGGCAATATAGGTGCGGTCCGACGCATTGGGACCATCCCGTTTTTCCAGAAACCGCTCCAGCTGCATGAGGTGAATTCTCCCGATCTGCGTTTTGCATCATTCAAAAGGTGGGTCTATCATAGCACACAAACATGCGTTCTGTCGACCTCAATAAAAAACGTGAGGTTTAGCATGGCCCCACGTTTTTGTCGTTCAAAATTCGCATCTCTGCGGCTGATCTGCCCATGTGGGCTGCTCTCTGTCACTTAAATGACTCAATGCCCCATCAGAAAGGCTCAAGTGAAGCGCATACCACGGATCATCCTTTGGAAAAAGCAGGAATCCCTCTCCCGCTTTATGAATCATATACTCCTGTTCAGTCATATTAAAGTCATCAGGGAGTATTAGCACCTGATGATCTCCTTTATTCAATACTTTTGCTGTACTCATCATCGTTACTCCTCCACATGTTCCAGCCCCTGCCCGATAATCGTCCGCACATGGTCATCGTCCAGGGCATAAATAATAGACTTTCCTTCTCTTCTGCTGCGCACCAGATGATTGGCCTTTAATATGCGAAGCTGATGCGAAATGGCCGACTGGGTCATGCCCAGTTCGTCAGCAATGTCTCCCACGCTTTTTTCTTCGTCAAACAGCGCGCACAGAATGCGGATACGCGTGGAATCGCCGAATACCTTAAACAGCTCGGCCAGATCATAAAGCGTTTCTTCATGCAGGCAGTTTTTCGGATTGCTTCCTGTGTATTCACTCATTTCGATTCTCCTGTTTTCGGAAGTCTCCCACTTCCTATCGTTTTTTGGACATCAGAATCTGATTCGAATTATGATTTTAAACGCCCTGCGTATTCTTCGGTACCCGCAGTGCACGGATGGCGTTTAAGACCGCGATCACCATCACGCCCACATCCGCGAAAATCGCCAGCCACATGTTGCCGATGCCCAGCACGGAAAGCAGCAGGCACAGAAGCTTCACGCCGATGGCAAAGATGATGTTTTCGTAAACGATGCGCATGGTGCGGGCCGAGATCTTCATGGCCAGGGCGATCTTCGCCGGATCGTCGTCCATCAGCACGATATCCGCCGCTTCGATGGCCGCGTCGCTGCCCACGCCGCCCATGGCAATACCGATGTCGGCGCGCATCAGCACCGGCGCGTCATTGATGCCATCGCCCACAAATACCACCACATCTGAACCGGGAGAGATGGCCTTTTCCACGTACGCCACCTTATCCTGGGGAAGCAGCTCGGCGTGCACCTCGCGGATACCCAGTTCCGACGCCACGGCCTGGGCCACCTTCTTGGCGTCGCCGGTGAGCATCACCACGTTTGCTCCTGCGGCCTGCATATCGGTCACCGCCTTTGCGGAGGTGGATTTGATCTCGTCCGCAATCACGATGGATCCGGCGTAAACCCCATCCTTTGCCACATGGGCCTGGGTGCCGACTTGCGCCGTATCCTGTACCCTTAGATTCAGAGTTTCCATCAGGCGGCCGTTGCCCACTGCAATGGATGAACCGTCCACCTGCGTGATGACACCCTTTCCGCTGAGTTCCTCACTGGCGCCGATGCGGCCATCCTCCAGATCCAGCACGTAACAGCGCAGAATGCTCTGGGCGATGGGATGGGTGCTGTACTTTTCGGCGTGAGCCGCCAGCGCCACCAGTTCCTCTTTCGTAAACCCTTCCGCCGGCTCCACCGAAACCACATCAAAGGTACCCCGGGTCAGGGTACCGGTTTTATCCATGACGATGGTTTTCGCCTTGGAAAGCATTTCCAGATAATTAGAACCCTTGACTAAAATGCCCTGGTTGCTGGCGCCGCCGATGGCCGCAAAGAAGGTCAAAGGAATGCTGATCACCACCGCGCAGGGACAGCTGATCACCAGGAAAGTAAGTGCCCGGTACACCCAGGTGCCCCAGTCCGCCGACATGCCCAAAAGCATACGGATCAGGGGAACTGCCACAGCCACCGCTAAGGCACTGCAGCACACCGCCGGGGTGTAAACATGGGCAAATCGACTGATGAAGTTTTCGGTGCGCGCCTTGTTGGCACCCGCATTTTCCATCAGATCCAGGATACGGGACGCCGTGGAATCGCCGAACTCGCAGGTAGTTTCAATATGCAGCACACCCTGCAGGTTGATGCTTCCGCTTTGCACCGCGTCCCCCTCCCGCACGGAGCGGGGAACGCTTTCGCCGGTAAGGGCCGCCACGTCTAAGGTGGACAATCCGTCTTTTACGATGCCATCGATGGGGATGCGCTCTCCGGGCCGCACGGTAATGATCGTGCCGATTTCCACCTCATCCGGATCCACCGAAACAATCTGCCCCTCTTCTTCCACAAAGGCTTCATCCGGCCGCAGGTCCATCAGTTCACCGATGTTGCGGCGGCTTTTGCCCACCGCGTAGCTCTGGAACAGCTCGCCGATCTGGTAAAACAGCATAACGGCGACGCCCTCGGTATACTCGCCTAAGATCATGGCGCCGATGGTGGCGACAGCCATCAGGAAGTTTTCGTCAAACACCTGACGCTTTAAAATGCCTTTCAACGCCTTGCGCAGGATGTCGTAACCGATGATGAAATAGGGAATCAGAAACAGAAAACCTTTACACAGGCTGGCAACGGTTTCGCTCAAATGCAGCCGATTGACAAGCAGGCTCTCCAGGGGCAAAAGGGCGATCACAACCACAAGGACAGCAGCAATAATAATGCGATATAGAACGTTTTTCTGTTTTTTCGTCATGACAGGTCTCCGGGTACGATTGAAAAAAGGCGGTTCATCTGAAACCGCCTTACAAACTCATTATGCACAGAGGATCAGAAGAAGATCTCGCAGTCGTCTTCCACCACCTTGCAGGCCTTAAGCACACGGGGCATCACTTCTTTGTGGTCGGCGCCTTCTTCAAATTCCACCGTCATCTTTAACGCCATGAAATTCACCACGGCATTCTTTACGCCTTCGGTCTCGTTGGCAGCCTTCTCCATCTTGTTGGCGCAGTTTGCACAGTCCACATCAATCTTGTAGGTCTTCTTCATTGTTTGTCTCCTTCGGCAGCAGCGAAAATAAAGTCTTAAATGAAACTGAAAATCGAAGATGAACATTTGAACGATTGTTCATTTGTTAGTTTCATTATATGCTCCATCTCAGAATTGTCAAGGGGTAGTTTTAATTATAAGTTTGGAAATGCATCAGGCATTTCCAAACCGTATGGGCACAGCGCCGTTGGCCAGGTTGGGCAGATGCCATAAGGTCCATTCTAGTGCTCGAAATGGGCTTGAAGCCCAAGCAGCAGATTCCTGCGCCCAAATCAAAAGAGAGACGACATTTGTGCTGCAAAATCATGTGGAACACGGGCTTGAAGCCCATGGAAATCCTTTATTTGAAGGCGTTGAGTCAGCTCCGGAGGTAACTGGGCTTTTCAGACTTCCAAATGGGCAGGAAGCCCACGGAAATACTCTATTTGACGGCGCTGAGCCAGCTTTGACGGAAAATGGGCTTTTTAGGATTCCACGTGGGCTTACAGCCCACGGAAAACATAAAACGCATTCTCTGTTGGAGCCTTAAAAAGCAACAACCGCCACTCTGCCAAGTGACGGTTGTGTTCTGCTGTCAGTTCAGCACCGCATTGATGTACTCGCAGTAGGTATCCGGGCTGAATGCTGCCAGATCGTTCAGATACTTCTCCCACTCCGCGTCGGACAGTTCCCGGCGGCCGGTGATGAAGTTGGGCACTTCCTGGGACAGATAGGTATTGACGTTGTTGTTGATCAGGCCATATTCCTCGGTCTGGTCCGGGGTCAGCTGGCCGCTGATAGCCGCGATGATGGTGCCGGTGTTCACATAGCGTCTCCACTGATCCACAGCGTGGGTCAGCACCGGATTCTGCAGTTCGTCAAAGTTCTTTTCAATGCCCAGACCCGGCAGACGCAGCATGCGGCCGGCGGTGGTTAAGCCTTCCACTTCCGTCAGCACCGGGTTTACAACCACCCACTCTTCGCCGTCACGATCCTCCAGGTGATAAGCACCCTCCTGCAGACCCTGTTCGTTGTAGAATTCGTCCTGAATTTCTGCCTGCATTTCATCGCTGAAGCCGCGGGTGCGCAGGCGTCCGCCTTCGTCGCCGTACAGATAATCCAGGGCGGTCAGCAGCGGTCCAAGATCCTTGTCTGCAGCTTTGTTGGTAATGATAAAGGACTGGCTGATGACAGAATTGCTGAAGTAGGTGGCAGGATCTGCCCCCTGGGCGTCTTTATCGCCATACACGTCGTTGATGGGCTGAGACGCACCGAAGATCACGATGCCGTCCGTATAGTCGCCGGCGCCTTCCATGCCCTTGCCGGTCTGGCTGTTCATGCCAAAGAAGCAGCCCACTTTTCCGGAGAAAACGGTGGGCGTATCCACCTTCCAGAACAGGCGGTCCTCCACATGCTCTTCGAAGAAAGGATCGATCCAGCCTTCCTCATACCAGTGATGCATGCACTCCAGATAAGCGCGGAAGTTCTCTTCCGTGGGACCATACACACACTCGCCGTCTTTGTTCAGATAATATGCGCCGCTGGTGTTGAAGCCGGTGACCAGTTCGCCAGTCTGATAGTAGCCGGGCGAGCAGATCTGCATAGCATATCCATCGGTGATGCCTTCTTTTTCCAGAGCTTCCTGCAGGATGGGCAGCATCCATTCCCAGTCGGAAATATAGATGGGATCGGTATTTCCGGAGGGGAACACCACGTCATCCACCCACTCTTCGCCTTCCCAGGCCCCGGTGAAGGCTTCGCCGGTTTTTGGATTCTTGCCGTATTTCACCAGCCAGTCCCGGCGATACTCCCAGCCGCACCACAGTTTCTGGGGCATATCGCCCACACAGTACAGCTGATAGATGTGACGCTTGCCATCCACGTTCTGGGTGATCATGCGGGCATATTCCGGATTCTCATCCAGCCACTTCATGTAGTTGGGCATGTACTTTTCCACAGCGTCGGTGATGTCTAAGGCAACCCCTTCTTCCACCAGAGCGGAAGCCGTGGTGGTGGCGTAGTTCATGGCCATCATGTCCGGATATTCCTGGGTCGCCATGATCGTATTGACATAGTCTTTTTCCGCACCTTCCGTGGGAGCGGTAAAGGTGATGGAGATCTGCTTGCGGGAACCGTCGCCGTCGGGATCCCACTCCATGGAAGACCAGTACTTGTAAATTGGATTGTCGCTATAATTTTCGTAGAAGTAGGAATTCTCGTTCTTGTCGATCATGACGGAGTATTCCACCACTTCCAGCGGCTTCTGCTCCTTGGGCTCTTCCTCTGCGGAAGCTGCAGCATCTGCATCCTCCGTTTCAGCGGCTGTCTCTTCGGAAGCGTCGGATGCCTCCTGGGCGGTTTCCGTTTTGCTTTCCGCCGGAGCCTGATCCGCCGATTTGCCGCAGCCGGACAGCACCAGCGCCGCAGCCGCGGTCAGCGCTGCCAATGTCCTCACAAGTGTCTTCTGTTTCATGTTCCCTCCTTTATGTTTCCGTTTCTTTTATCCAATCCGGCGCAGGTTTCTCATCCGGTCTTTCGCCGCCTTTCCCTCGCGCCGGGTAAAACCATCAGCAATCTTCCAGCGTCCAGGCATCCTTCCAGGCAATCCGCACCCGGCCGTCTTCAAACTTCACCGGAAGCCACACGTAATCCGCCTCCGAGGTGTTGGCCTCGTGCAGATGAGGTGCCTTGGAAAAGAGAACCCGCTCTTCTTCCGTGGCCTGATATTTCTCCGGCTCATAGTGAGATGCCACCACCCGCATGATCATGTCCGATTTGGCGGCATCTATGGGATACGACGGCACCCAGCGGTCGGAAAGGGCGATGTAGGCATCTTCCTTTCCCGGCAGGGCAAATACCTGGGTAAACTGGCTGTTAAAGGACGAGCGGGTCACGTCGTCCACATAGGGATCTCCGGCGGACGCAAAAGCCGTGCGCCAGTCTGTGGTGGTGGCACTGTCAGACGGATTGGGCAGATAGCCCGTGGTTCCGCTGGTGAGCATGTAGATGAGATCTTTGCGCTCAAACAGGGCGATACCTTCCCGGCAGAAAGGCGCGTGCATATCCTTATAGGAAACGCTCACCTCCTCTTCCAACGACAGCAGATCCTCGGACATGCGAAAACCGTAGATGCTGGAGTGATCCACGTCCACGAAGAACCAGGGCGTGCCGTCCTTTTTGCTGAACACCATGTCAAAATCGGCGTAGTGATAATCAAAGGGACGATAGAATTCCTTCACCATGGTGTAGGGTCCGCACAGGGCGTCCGCCTCCAGCACGCAGAAGCAGGAATCCTGTCCCGCAATCACCATCCAGCACACATATTTGCCTGTGGTTTTGCTCTGCAGGATGTGGGGACGGGTCATCTGCCGCTCCGGAAATAGAATGGAATTCGGATTATCCACCACCGGCGGAATGATCACCCCAAGATCCGTCCAATTATAAAGGTCTTCGGATTCATACAGGCGTACGCCCCACTGCCAGATCTTAGACGTGCCCGTGGTGAATTCCTTGTTTTCGCCGTACCAGTAGTACTTTCCGTTTTCATACAGCAGCGCGCCGCCGTGGGCCTGAATGCGCTCGCCCTGGGTGTCCGTCCACACCTGTCCGGGATGGACGGCGGTGCGATCCTTCACTTCCGGGATCTGTTTCTTTTCCTTAGCACGAAGCAAGCGGTCCGCTTCCATCTTTTTGTACTGCTCCACCCGGATCATCTCTTCCGGGGAAATGCCGCCCTTCTGCTCTCCCAGCTGCTGCAGCAGCTCGTCCAGTTTTTCCAGGGCCGCCGCGGGGATCTTCCCCTGCATATAGCCCGCCACCTTGCGCAGGGAAAGTTTCGCCGTCATGGGATTGGCCCCCAGCTTTTCCAGCAGGCCTGGCAGAACCTTCTGAAATACCGCCAGCGCATCCGGATCGGACTGCAGCTCTTCAAAGGTCATGTCTAAACCGTATTTCATCCTTACCCCTTTCATTTATCCCCACCGGCCGGCGTGGGTGTGCCGTTCTGTCGGTTTCCTGCCGGCCGATTTCTTTACCGGCCTCTGCGGCTTTCCGCAGGCCGGCTTCCGATTTCATCTGTTAAAACTTAAAATCCGCAGGATCAAAGGCAATGTCCGGTGTCTTCATGGCGTCAATCAGCTGCTCTAACCGGGAGGGGCCGTACAGCGCCACGCAGGGGAATTCCAGCGTGGAGAAATATCCCAGCAGCACCTGAGAAATGGAGGCGTAGTACTTCTCGCACAGGGCCTTCACCTGGGCCGCCACCTGGGCATTTTTCGGCGTGTGATAGGGATCGCCGGCCACCGCCGCTTCTCCCTTGTTCAGCAGGCGATGGAAATAGCCGCTGGCCACGCTGTAGTAGGACACCGCCAGGGGAGCCGCCGGATCCTTGTGATACTCGTACAGATCATCCCGCAGGTAAACCAAGGTGTCATCCGGCAGAGGATTCATGTATTTTAAGGCCATATTTAAGAAGGCTTCATCCACCACAAAACCGGTGTAACCCATCTTTTTGCAGTAATCCGACGCTTCCTTCATCCGGGCCGCCGTCCAGTTGGAGCAGCCATAAAACCGGATCTTTCCTTCCTTCCGGAACTGCTCCATCACCTCGATCAGATCTTCCACCGGCTGGGACAGATCGTCCCGATGATACAGGTAGATGTCGATGTAATCGGTGCGCAAAGCCTTTAGGGAAAGCTCCACGTCGCCCCTCATATCCGCAGCGGTCATCCGGGAAATGTGCAGGTCATCCCCCTCCTTGCGGTACACGGGATGGCCGCCTTTGGTCATGAGCACAAACTGATCCCGCTTGCCGGAGCGGGCAATCCAGTCGCCCACCACCCGCTCGCTGCGGCCGATTTCGCCGGGAATCCAGTCCTGGTACACCCGGGCGCTGTCGATTAAATTGCCGCCAAGATCCAGATAGGTATCAAAAATGCGATCGGCATCCGCGCCGTCCCACTTGGGGCCGGCCCCTAAGGTGCCCAGACCGATGGGGGATAAAAGTCGGATCGTAGCCATGTCGTTCT
>JAZPYY010000038.1:0-32052 GCA_045544375.1 Shuttleworthella sp. | reverse complement strand
ACCCATGTTGTAGGTGTTGTACATCATCTGCTCTTCCACGCCGCCCACTTCCGCAAGCATCTTGAAGATTTCCGGCACGGGATAGCTGTGTTTCTCGATGACGGCGGGCTTGCCTTCCGGCAGCATACGCGGAATGGTCTCATAGAAGCCGCCGCCGGTGATGTGGCTGCAGGCTTTGACGCGCACGCCCGCTTCCTTGATGGAACGCAGGGCCTTCACGTAGATCTTTGTGGGAGCCAGCAGAGCTTCACCTAAGGTCTTGCCCAGGCGCTCATGATAGGTGTTTAAGGTTTCGGCGTCCATGGAGAAGATCTTGCGCACCAGGGAGAAGCCGTTGGAGTGCACACCGGAAGAAGCCATGCCTAAGATCACGTCCCCGTCGGCCACGTCCGCGCCGGTGATGATGTCTTTTTCATCCACCACGCCCACGGCAAAGCCGGCCAGGTCGGATTCGTCTTCCGGATAGAAGCCGGGCATTTCCGCCGTCTCACCGCCGATTAAGGCAGCGCCGGCCTGCTTGCAGCCTTCCGCCACGCCGCTGACGATGTCGGCGATCTTTTCCGGCGTATTCTTTCCGCAGGCGATGTAGTCGAGGAAAAACAGGGGCTCGCCGCCTGCGCAGGCGATGTCATTGACGCACATGGCCACGCAGTCGATACCCACGGTGTTGTGCTTATCCATCAGGAAAGCCAGCTTCAGCTTGGTACCCACACCGTCGGTTCCGGAAACCAGGGTGGGCTTTTCCATGTTGGCGAAATTTGCCATGGAGAAGGCACCGGAGAAGCCGCCCAAACCGGTCAGCACCTCGGGGCGCATGGTTTCCTGTACATGTTTTTTCATCAGTTCCACTGAACGATATCCAGCCTCGATATCTACACCGGCGCTCTTGTAATCCATAGAATCCTCCTTTTTCGAATTTTACCAGGCTTTGTAGCCCACTTCATGCAGACGGTCGTTCTTTTCCATGACTTCTTCGCCGAGAGATTTAGAATACTTCTCTAATTTCTCCAGCAGCGCATCATCGCCCACCGCCAGGATGCGGGCCGCCAGCAGACCGGCGTTGGCCGCACCGTTGATGGCCACAGTGGCCACCGGAATGCCCGTGGGCATCTGAACGATGGAATACAGAGAATCCACGCCGCCTAAATCCGAGGTCTTCATAGGCACGCCGATCACCGGCAGCGGAAAGATGGCCGCGCACATACCCGGCAGATGAGCCGCTTTTCCGGCTCCGGCGATGATGACGCTGACGCCGCGCTCCTTCGCCGTGCGGGCATACTCAAAAAAGATTTCGGGCTCGCGATGCGCGGAGATGATGTCCATCTCGTATTCAATACCCAGTGTCTCTAAAATGTCCGCAGCTTTCGCCATCACAGAAAGATCCGAATCGCTGCCCATGACAATGCCTACCTTACCCATGTTTCATCCTTTCATTTTCTTTGCTTTTATAGCTGACTTCCTGATGCCATATTCAAATCCGCCCCCAAAACCCGGGCAAATTTTATCAGCTGTAAGCTTCATCTTACAAAGCTGCCAGCCGTTTTTTCATCTGTTCCAGCAGATGCATCTGCTTCGTTCCGAATACCGGACGGGAGGATTCTTTTTTCATACCGGTCAACGCGTCCAGAAAATCCTCTTCAAACCGCAGGCGTCCCTTTTCCTGTCCTGCCGCCAGTTCCAGAAACCGCTCCATCCAGGCGCGGTCCAGATAGACCGCCGCGTCTTCGCTATGGGACGAAAGCCAGCCGCAATTCAGGTCATCCGTACCCTCGTCATCCGCCGAAGGCTGCTTTGACAGCTCGTCTTCCGGCACAAGTTGCCGTCCTTTGGGATTTAAGGAAATCGGAAGCGCGCAGGCTTCATTGCGGCGAATCTCTTCGAAAAACAGTTCCAGAAAATCCCAGTACATGGAAGCAATGGTTTCCTGCAGGGATTCGGCCAGCAGCTTTCCGTCGATTCCATCCGCCAGTTCTGCTGCCATGCTGCCGGCGATCAGCAGGAACAGCTCGGCGTAAGCATCCGCCAGATCCCTGCTGCCTTCCTGCACCCAGATGGGCACAGTCAAAAGTTCCGACCGCAAAAAGCAAAGCATCTGTCCGCACTCGCCGGCCTGCTCTTTGGCATATTCATAATCCAGCCAGCGACTGGAAAATGCCTCTGTCAATGGATCACCACAGGGCGATACCGGCGATTCCGAAATCAGAGCCGCACCGGTTTTCGCGGTTTCCGAATCAGCTGTCAGCGTCTTCCCATCCACAGCCGCCGCAAGAAAAGCCGCGGTTTCCTTCACCCATTCGCCATAGGCTCCGGGAAGTTCGGGATCTGCTGCCAGTTCGCGGATCCGCTGATATGTAAGCTGCGCCGGATCCTCCTCTTCGGAGGGGATCAGCACTTCTGCTTCTTCTGCCATATTCCCTTCCTGCTACTTCTTATACTTCAGACGGTTTTCCGCCTTAGACAAACAGTCCTGCCAGGTACACGCCGCCCCACAGAAGAAGCGCCGCCACCGGCAGCCACAGGCCCGCTCTCCGGCAGGCCAGACTGTACTCTTCTTTCCGATACTCCCGCAGCCCCATGACAATGGATGCAATACCCGCAATCAGTGAAGCCATGGAGGCCATGACGATCCCTTTGGTAAGGGCACCGTCGGTGCGGGCCGCCGTCTGCACCAGCAGGATGAAGGCGATTATGCCCGCTGCCCCGAGACACGCCGCTGTCACCGAAGTTTTGGAAACCGGCAGTTTCTTTTCAGCATGCCGGCGGCGTCTGCGTTCCGCGCTCATTGTACACCGTACTGCGCGTAATACGCGTCAATCCGGGCCTTGATTTCATCGTCAATCAGCACCTTGCCCTTGTAGGGACGGTTGTACAGGTGCTCGATCACTTCCTGCATGGTGACGATGGCCGTGGTCTGAATACCGAAGGTTTCCCGGATTTCCTCCAGGGCGCTGACCGCGCCCGTGCCCCGCTCCATGCGGTCTACGGACACCACCAGGCCGCGCACATGCACGTCGCCCTGAGCGGCTAAAATAGGCATGGTTTCCCGGATAGAGGTACCGGCGGTGGTGACATCCTCGATGATGACAATATCATCGCCGTCTTCAATGGGGCCGCCCAACAGGATGCCGGTGTCGCCGTGATCCTTCACTTCCTTGCGGTTGGAGCAGTAGCGCACCTCGGCACCGTAATCCGCCGAAAGAGCCGCGGAAGTGGTGACGGAAAGGGGAATGCCCTTGTAGGCCGGTCCGAACAGCACCTGGAAATCCGTGCCGAAGGCATCGGCGATGGCCCGGGCATAAAACTGTCCTAAGCGGGCCAGCTGAGAACCGGTGCGGTAAAACCCGGTGTTGATGAAGAAGGGCGTCTTGCGGCCGCTCTTGGTGACAAAGTCACCGAACCGCAGCACCTGGCAGTCCACCATAAACTCAATAAATTCCTGCTTGTACTGTTCCATTCGCATTCTCCTTATGCTGCTTTGCGAGTGTTTTCTGCTCTGCCGGGGTTTTTGTCCCTGCTGCAGGCAGATCTTTATCCCTGTACCGCGCCGATCAGTTCTTTGATGTCGCTGATGTTCTGCTGGTGCAGATAGGCTTCCATTCCGTCGATGGCACCCACGGTGGTCGTGGGCCGATAGAAGTTTGCCGTGCCGATGGCTACGGCCGTCGCGCCGGCCAGCATCATCTCGATGGCGTCTTCCGCCGTCTCCACGCCGCCCATGCCGATGATGGGCACGGATACGGCCTGGGCCGTCTGATACACCATGCGCACGGCGATGGGATGCACGGCCGGACCGGACAGACCGCCGGTGCGATTGGCCAGCACAAACCGCCGGGTGCGGGTGTCGATCTTCATGCCGGTGAGGGTGTTGATTAAGGAAATCACGTCCGCGCCGCCGGCTTCCGCCGCCCGGGCCGTTTCCGTGATGTCGGTTACGTTGGGGCTCAGCTTGATGATCAGAGGCTGCTTCGCCTTTTTCTTTAAGACCGAAGTAATGTGCTCCACCATCTTCGGATCCGTGCCGAAAGCAATGCCGCCTTCTTTCACGTTGGGGCAGGAAATGTTGATTTCCAGCAGATCCGCCGCAGCGTCATAAAGGCGCTCCACCACGGCTTCGTATTCTTCCTGGGTATGTCCGCAGACGTTGACGATGACTTTGGTATCGTACTGTGCCAGGAAAGGCAGATCCCGCTCTAAGAACACGTCGATGCCCGGATTCTGCAGGCCGATGGCATTTAACATGCCGGAGGGGGTTTCTGCAATTCGCGGGGTGGGATTTCCGGGCCAGGGCACATTGGCCACGCCCTTGGTCACCACGGCGCCTAAGCGGTTTAAGTCCACATATTCGCCGTATTCCATGCCGCTGCCGAAGGTGCCGGAGGCTTCAAGAATCGGATTCTTTAAGGTTACACCCGCTAAGGTGACTTCCATGGATGGCTTGCCTGCTGTCATATCTGCACCTCCTCTGCCCAGAACACCGGTCCGTCTGTGCAGACCCGGGCGTTATGTACATGGGAATGAGCGTCGATGCCGGTGGTCTCGCAGACGCAGCCTAAGCAGGCTCCGATGCCGCAGGCCATGCGCTCCTCTAAGGACACCCGGCAGGGAATACCGTTCTGGGCGGCGTAGGTTTTCACCGCGGCCAGCATGGGCTTCGGGCCGCAGGCAAAGATGGCGTCCGGGCAGAGATCCTCCTGCTTAAAGGCTTCCGCCACAGTGCCGTGAAGTCCCACGCTGCCGTCATCCGTGCAGATGATCAGATTTCCGCAGGCGGACAGTTCCTCCGAAAGGAAGGTATGGGCATCGCGATAGCCCATCACCATGGTAACCTCCGGGGCATCCGGCCGGGCCGAAAGTTCTTTGGCCAGGGCAAGCATGGGCGGAACACCCACGCCGCCGCCTACCAGCAGAGGCTTTTTGATGCCCTCTTCCGGCAGAAAGCCGTTGCCTAAGGGACCCATCAGTTCGATCTCGTCCCCGGGCTTGTAGGTGGCAATTTCCGCCGTGCCCGCACCCGCAATGCGATACACCAGGCGCAGTTCATTGCCGCCGATTTCGCAGATGCTGATAGGTCGGGGCAGCAGACGCCGCTCATTGTGACAGAACAGAGAAACAAACTGGCCGGGGCGCGCATTTTGTGCGGCCTCGGTCATAAGACGCATGGAGCGGATGCCCGGTGCGATTTCCATATGTTCTGTTAGAATCGCTTTCGATTTTTTCTGCATAGAAGTACCTTTTGTCCGTCTGTGACCCGGTTATTTCGGATCCGTCTGCGCCATCATCCGGCGAATGTAAAACATCGATTTCGTCCAATGGGACGATATCATTATTAGGACAGCGCCCGGCGCAGATCCTCGATCATATCCAGCGCAGCCATGCGCGCCGCCGTGGCAAAGGGCATGCCGGCGTATTCCGGCCGCTTCCAGGCACCGATGATGCCCCGGGAGGAATTGACGATGGCTCCGCCGCCGTTTTCGTCAAAGTAGCCGGACAAATCCTTGGCCGTAGCGCCCTGGGCACCATAGCCCGGCACCAGGAAGAAGGTGTTGGGCATGTCGTTGCGCAGCTTTGCACCCAGCTTCGGATAGGTGGCACCCACCACAGCGCCGACGCTGCTGTAGCGCTCGCCCGGCACCTCGCTGCCCCACTGTTCCACCAGGCCGGCCACGTGCTCGTAAACAAGTTTGGCGTCAGACTTTCTGCCGTAGAGACGCTGATCCTGAATCTCCCCGCTGGAGGGATTGGAAGTCTTCACCAGCACAAACAGGCCCTTGTCATAGGCTTTGCAGTCCTCCAGGAAGGGGCGGATGCCGTCGCTGCCCAGGTAGGGGTTGACCGTAGCAAAATCTTCATCAAAAACCGGCACCTTCTCGCCGCCAATGTCCACCCGGCCCAGATGGGCGGTGGAATAAGCGGCGGAGGTGGAGCCGATATCGCCGCGTTTCACGTCTCCGATGACCAGCAGGCCCTTGCTCTTGGCATATTCCACGGTGTGCTGATAGGCTAAAAGTCCCGGAATGCCAAACTGCTCGTACATGGCAATCTGGGGCTTGACCGCCGGGACGATGTCCGCCACGGCATCGATGATTTCGTCGTTGAAAATGCGGATGGCCGCGGCTGCGCCCTCTAAGGAACGTCCATGCTCAATAAAAGGTATGCGCTTGACGTTATCCGGAATCAGCGAAAGCTGCGGATCCAGGCCCACCACCACCGGCGCCTGCTTCTTCTGAATTTCCAACCCAAGTCTGTCCATTACTGTCATCGTGTTCATCCTTTCCACTAAAGTAACTTCTCCCTTTTCTCCCTTTTTTACAATCGCCTTCTGCAGGCTAAAAAAATACGTATTAATCAGATTGCGCGGCTGACTCAGCCGCTGGTTTCGCTGTCCGAAATGCGAAGTCCGATTGCGCGGCTGACTCAGCCGCCGGTTTCGCTGTCTAAAACAGGAAGCTGTATCCCCTTACTGCTCTGCAGGCTGGGCTTCTTCGCCCTCCGTCTGCGAGGTGGCATCCTCCGGCGAAACGCCGTAACTGAGCATCCATTCGTTTTCGGTGCCCAGAATGGTAGACTGCAAAAACTGCAGTTCCCGCACCATCTGGATGTCCTGGGGATAGGCGGACACATAGGCCGTGGCCCGCTGACAGGCCTCGGGCCAGCGTCCCAAGCGCTCTAAGGCCGCGATGGCACCCCGTTCCATGGTCATGCGGTCCTTGCCGTCGGAGAGGGCAATGCCCTCTTCATAATCCAGGAAGGCCTCTGCGTAATTGCCCATTTCCATTTCCACCTGGGCAATCAGCAGATAGTCGGAAGATTCCAGATTTTCGGAATTCTTATAGGCCGCCAGAGCATCCGACGCGCCGGTGAAATCCCACCGCTGAAAGCGAACTAATGCCAGATAGGCGCCGGCGGATACTTCATTCTTATCCCGTGCCCGCAGAAGCGCCGACTCCGCCGCGTCCAGATTTCCCTGCAGCAGCAGAACCCGTCCCCGGTTTAATTCGTGCTCGGCGGAATCCCCCTGGATGTTTAAGGCCATGGCCAGATAGTTTTCCGCCTGCTCTTCATAGTGCTGGGCGGTTAAGTTGCGGTAAATGGCGATGTACAGGTCGTAATTATCCGGATCCCGGGTCACGGCTTCCTTGTAATCGGAAAGCGCCCGATGGATCTCGTTGTTGGCCGCGTAAACACTGCCCCGCAGGAAGGCCGGCTCCGGCCGGTTGTCAAAGCCCATCAGCGAGGTGTAGGTGTCGATGGCGCCTTCCAGATCTCCGGAGGCATACTGAGCCGCCGCCTTGTACAGGCAGATGTCGTATTCCACCCCGGTGATCTTGTTGTCGGCGTAGGTCAGCGCCTCGTTAAAGGAATCCACGGCGCCGGCATAGTCGGAGGCCGCTAAGGACGCAATGCCTGCGTCTTTGGCCGCCAGCTGCGCTTCCAGGTCTTCCTTTGTCTTGCAGCCGCTTAAGAATGCGCATAAAAATAACAGAACAAGACCCGCAAGAATCGTGCGGATCCGTCCTGTTGATCTGTCTCTCATAAAGTCCGTCAGGGACTGGTTTTTATATTTATACATGATTCACTTTCCGGTGACCATTAATCTGATTCGAATGCCTTCGTATTATAACACAATCCTTGGATCAAGTGAATAACCGCTGAAGGCACGGCTAACAGTTTTATCGGATGATTTGCGGAATCCGTTGCAAAAAAGTCCAATGTCTTTTGCGAATTGTCCCTGTTTTAACGGGATTGTGCCATTTTAATAAGCACACTTCCTTTTACTTTCTTAAAATATGCACAAAGGAACAGGGAAACGGACGAATTCTTTATGCGTAAGGCCAGAAATCCATCACCCTCCCGTTTCCTGACATTCTGCTATTCAGGAGGGACAATATGAAAATGAAACACCTGAACCGACTTCTGGCCCTGATCTGCGCCGCTTCGCTTTTTGCACTTTCCTTCTCCGCCTGCGGAAGCAAAACCGAAGCACCTGCAGAGCCCGCTGCCACAGAAGAATCCACCGAGGAATCGGCCGCTGCTGAACCCGCGGAAGCCGAAAGTGATGATGCTGCTGAGGAGCCTGCTGAAGAAGCGGCTGCCGAAGAAACGCCCGCTGAGGACGAGGTCATGATCGTCGCCCAGTCCGGTCTGCCGGCCGGCGTGGAATACCAGTTCTTAGGTGAGCTGGACACCGGCTCCATCGGCGTTGCCACCGTCGCCGGAAACCTGTACTACGGCGGCACCTACGACGTGGTTGCCAGTATCGCCACCTACAGATCCGGTTATTCCTGGGGTGAATGGCGCTTTGAGGACGGCGTCTTCTATCTGGATGACGATTACAACGACTACCACTTTGAGGTTCCTGCCAGCGAAGATGGCTCCTATACCTTTAACGTATCCTTCATGAACAAGGACGTGCCCGTCACGGCGGTGATGGATTCCGAGAAGCCGCTGTCTGCCTTAAATGTGGATCCCGATCCGGAAGCATCCAAGCCGGAAGATCCCGCCGACCGGGAGCCTTACGCTCAGCCGGAGCAGCAGGAACGCTATGCTGACACCACGGATGAGGACTGGGCCGCCATGTGGGCTGAAGCCGAGGCTCCGTATAACGAGGAAGGCCTTCCTCTGATGCGTGATTACGGCGCAACCTCCCTGGACAGCCTGTTTGAATCCTCCATTTCCAAAGACCTGTTCGCACCGGTTCCGGAGGATCAGCGGGGTACGGTGGAGCGCGTTGCCTACGAAACCTACGCCTACACCTGGTATGAGCGCAATCAGGTTCCGGAAGAAGAATGGGAGCCCCTGGCAAAGGACTGCTACGTTTATCTGCCGGCGGGATATGACGAATCCAAGCAGTACAACGTTTACTATCTGATGCACGGCGCCGGCGGCAATGAAACCAACTGGTTTACCATGTGCTGCGGCAACCTGCCGGAGGGTCAGGGCGGCGAATGCGGAAACGGCGACTTTGTGGTTCTGATGGACAACCTGATCGCCCAGGGCATCATCGAGCCCACCATCTTTGTTTCCGCCACCACCAATGTCAACTTGGATTATGCTGACAAAGCCTTAAAATATACCTTCGCAGCCGGCGATGCCATTGCAAACTTCCCCTTTGAAATGGAAAACGACCTGATCCCGGCCATTGAAGGCACCTATGCTTCCTATGCCAAATCCACGGATCACGACGGTCTTGTGGCATCCAGAGAGCACCGCGCTTTCGCCGGTCTGTCCGGCGGCGCTTACCAGACCTGGATCTGCATGTTTGAAAACATCGACGTCATGGCCTACTATGCGCCCATAGCCAACGGCAGCTACACCAGCGAGGATCCGGCAACTGAAATCAGCGGAGAATACCAGCAGCTGCTGGCCTCCATGGATGACAAGTATGAAATCGGCTTCCTGCTGGCCCATGACGGAAAGAAAGATACCACCTTCAACGAGGAAACCGAAACCGTCAATCAGTTCCTGGATCAGGATACGGAGAAGAAGTTCCGTTATGGCGAGAATATGTACTACTACATCGCCGAAAACGGAACCCATACACCCAAGTATTTCATCCTGGGCGTGTACAATTCCATGAAGGTATTCTTCAAGTAAAAGTTAGCCATGATAACTTCGGTTATCTTCATTCCCTCTCTCTTGGCCTGCGTGTAAAAGCGTGGGCCTTTTTATGTTTTCTTTTTTTCACCCTGTATTTCATGTATAATAGCCTTCAGCGAATGCGCGCTGAAAGCAGCCAAATGAGCGTTTTTCGCAGCCATTTTGGCAGCGTGGAAGCCAGAAATGGCTACAAATCACCGAAGTTGGTTGACCCAGCCAAATGCGTGTTTTCCGCAGGCATTCTGCATGCGTGGAAACCAGAAATGGCTGCAAATCACCGAAGTTGGTAAAGAGCCATCTGAAGGTATATTTTGAGGAGGATTTTTCATGGATTACGAAATCAGAGATATCGCCCTGGCTCCCTTGGGGGAAAAGAAAATTGACTGGGTGCGTAAAAACTGCCCGCTGCTGCGCAGCCTGGAGGCAGATTTCACAAAGGAGCAGCCTTTTGCCGGCGTGCGGGTGGCGCTGTCCATTCATCTGGAAGCGAAAACCGCTTATCTGTGCAAGGTTTTAGCCGCCGGCGGCGCCAAAATGTACATCACCGGCAGCAATCCTCTGTCCACTCAGGACGACGTGGCCGCTGCCCTGGCCGCGGAGGGTCTGCATGTCTATGCCTGGCATGGCACCACGCCGGAGGAATACGACCGTCACCTGCGCATGGTGCTCTCCCACCACTGCCAGATCATCATCGACGACGGCGGTGATCTGGTGCATCTGCTGCACACGGATCTGCGGGACGAACTGCCCTACGTCATCGGCGGCTGTGAGGAAACCACCACCGGCATCCTGCGGCTTCGCGCCATGGCGGCCGCCGAGGAGCTGGCCTTCCCCATGGTCATGGTAAACGACGCAAACTGCAAGCACCTGTTTGACAACCGCTACGGTACCGGTCAGTCGGTGTGGGACGGTATCAACCGCACCACCAACCTGATCGGCGCCGGCAAAACCGTGGTCGTGGCCGGCTACGGCTGGTGCGGCAAAGGCGTGTCCATGCGGGCCAAGGGACTGGGCGCCCAGGTGGTGGTCACCGAAATCGATCCCATCAAGGCCATCGAAGCCGTGATGGACGGCTTTACGGTGCTGCCCATGGCGGAAGCCGCGAAAATCGGCGATTTCTTCGTCACCGTCACCGGCTGCCGGGACGTGATCACCATGGAACACATGCGCACCATGAAAAACGGCGCTATTCTCTGCAACGCAGGGCACTTTGACGTGGAAATCGACATGGCCGGCCTGCGGAAGGAAGCCCTTTCCACCATCAACCAGCGGGCCAACATCGTGGGCTACGAAGTGGTTCCGGGCAGTTTTGTCTATGTGCTGGGCGAAGGCCGTCTGGTGAACCTGGCCTGCGGCGACGGACACCCGGCAGAAATCATGGACATGAGCTTTGCCATTCAGGCTCTCTCTGCCCGCTACCTTGTGCAGCACGCCGAATTCCTGACGGAGCGGCTGATTTCCGTGCCCCGGGAAGTGGATCTGGAAGTCGCCCACCGCAAGCTTGCGTTCCTGGGACTTTCCATCGACGCGCTGACGCCGGAGCAGGACGCATATCTGCATCAGAGTCTGTAATTCATTACGCAAATATCCTACGAAAATCCCGCCGACGCCCTGTTGGGGCGCAGGCGGGAGTTTTTGTCTCAATTACCGTATTCCGTTACGCTATTTCCGATCTTTACACCGTCTCCGGCTCCGGATACGTTTCTCCGAAGGTTTCCACCACCACGGTTTCCATCACCTGGGGCTCTAAGGGCTTGTCCCGGAAATCCCGGCGGGCATTGGCGATGCGGTCCACCACGTCCATACCCTCGGTCACTTTTCCGAAAGCGGCGTATTCGCCGTCAAGGTGGGGCGAGGTCTGGTGCATGATGAAGAACTGGCTGCCGGCGGAATCCGGAATCATGGTGCGGGCCATGGAAAGCACGCCGGGGGTGTGGGCCAGGTCGTTCTTGAAGCCATTGTGAGAAAACTCACCGCGGATGCAGTAGCCCGGGCCGCCGGTACCGGTGCCGTTCGGGTCACCGCCCTGAATCATAAATCCCGGAATGACGCGATGGAAAATCACGCCGTTGTAATAGCCCTTGTTGATCAGGGAAATGAAATTGTTCACGGTGTTGGGGGCAATCTGCGGATAAAGTTCGGCTTTGATCACGCCGCCATCCGCCATGGTAATGGTTACGATGGGATTCTGTGCCATGTCTGTTTCCTTTCTGGATTCATTCGAATGTGCGAGCTCTTCACCCGCTTGATTCTGAAAATTCTTCCTGTCAAAGGCACATAAGACGCACCTTCGAACCTCTGTATTTTATCGAAAACCACCGGTTTTCGCAACCATCCTTCCCTCACCCAGTGCGGCAAAAATACAGCCACTTTCTTTATGCATTGTGCACAATTTACACTTCCTCAACTTGTTGTTTTTATGGATTTTTCTATTTTATCTTGCAATTGTTCAAAAATGGTGCTTTAATACAAGCAACTGGAAACGTTCCCAGTAACGTTTCCAAGAACGCTGCACCGTTTTCAATCACAGAAATCACCGTGCTTTTTCACCGCAGATTTCCATCGCTGCTATCAAAGGCGGTTTCAAATACTACCCCCGGTGCAGGTTCTAGAAAGAAGCCTCGGCATGACGATCAAAGATATTGCAAAAATGTGCGGCGTGTCCGTCAGTACCGTTTCCAGAGTACTGAACAATCACCCTGATGTGAGTGAATCCGTTCGGAAAAATGTGCTGGAAGCCGTTGCTGCCGCACACTACGTACCCAACAACAGTGCCCGGGATCTGGTGCGCACACCGGAAGATTCCATCGGACTGATTGTCCGCGGCGCGGAGAACCCTTTCTACTCTGTCATCATCAACGCCATCGAAAAAGAATGCGACCAGCAGGGCTTTACCTTGGTGCTGAATCAGATCCAAGAGCAGGAGGACGAAGTGCTGGCCGCTGCCGCCCTGGCCCGATCCAAAAAACTGACAGGGCTGATCCTTTTAGGCGGCTGCTTCGATTACACGCCGGAACAGACCGCGGCCATCCCGGTTCCTTATGTCTGCTGCACCTTTACCAACCAGTTCGGATCGGTGGATGACGCAGCTTACGATTCCGTTTCCATCGATGACGAAGAAGAAGCCCGCCGGGCCGTCTCCTATCTCATTGAACGCGGGCACCGGCGCATCGCCATTCTGCTGAATGCTACTGACGATCACTCCATCAGCGAGCTGCGCTACCGGGGTTATTTAAAAGCCCTGCAGGAGGCCGGCATCGAGGCAGATCCCGATCTGGTGCAGGAAACCGTCCAGTACAGCATGCATGCAGCTTACGACGGTGTAAAGCAGCTGTTAAACCGCACCCGGGATTTTTCCGCCGTCTTCGCCATCGCCGATTCCATGGCCATTGCCACCATCAAGGCCCTGTACGAAGCGGGCATCCGGGTTCCGGAGGAATGTTCCGTCATCGCCATCGACGGTCTGGAAACTTCAGTTTACACCATCCCCACGCTGACCACCTTAGAGCAGCCCCGGGAAGAAATGGGCCGGCAGGCCGTACAGTCCTTAGTGCGGCTGATCCGCGGTAAAAAGAAGCCCAAGCATCTGCGGATGGAAGCACAGCTTCGGGAAGGCGCATCCGTCGCCCCGAACTGATGGACTTTCACCTTCGGGCAGAACCGGCCGCACGCTGATCTTCTCTGCCGGAGAAGACAGACTGACCGCCGCGTGCTGATCCATTTTCATGCGGAAAGCTGCCCCTTTAAACCAGACGTACCGGCAGGGCGTTCGTCTTCTGCCGTGTACCGCACGGGAACTCCCGTGCCATAGATCCGGGTTATGATCCCGGTCGTTCTTCCTGACCGGTTGGTTCGGAAGCAGTGCGGATGACACATCCGCCACTTCGGTCTGCAGCAGAGCGGATCCCTCCTAAACAGACCGAATGCAACTCTTTTCACCACCCATACACGCATGAATTCAAAGGGGGAAATCATGAAAAAAGCACTATGTTTACTGATGACCGCACTTCTTTGCCTGGGCCTGTTTGCAGGCTGCGGCGCCGGCGGCGGCTCTGCGAAGGGCTCCGTGTACTGGCTGAACTTCAAGCCGGAATCGGATGAAGTTCTTCAGCAGGTTGCCAAAATGTACAAGGAAAAGACCGGCGTAGACGTCAAGGTCGTGACGGCTGCTTCCGGTACCTACAGCCAGACCTTAAACTCCGAAATGGACAAATCCGCTCCGCCGACCCTGTTCGTCGTTGGTAACCAGGCGGGCGTCAAGGATTGGAAAGACTATGCCCTGGATCTGAAGGATACGCCCATCGCCAAAGAGTGTCTCGGCGATGAATACAACCTGTATGACGAGAGCGGAAAACTCGTCTCCATCGGCTACTGCTACGAATGCTATGGCATCATCGCGAACCCGGATCTGTTAAAGGAAGCCGGCTATGACATCGCCGACATCAAGAACTTCGACGCCTTAAAAGAAGCTGCGGAAGACATCCACGCCCGCGCCGACGAGCTTGGCTTTGACGCCTTCTCCGCCGCCGACATGGATTCCAGCTCCAGCTGGCGTTTCACCGGCCATCTTGCCAACCTCGAGTACTTCTATGAAGAGCGCGACGACGGCGGCTGGACCGAGTGCCCCGCGTCCTTAAAGGGCACCTACATGGAGAACTACAAGAACCTCTATGACCTGATCATCAACAACGGCACGCAGGATCCCACCACCTTAGCCACCGGCGGCCACGATGCCGAAGCCGAATTCAAGGATGGCAAGGCCGTCTTCTTTGTCAACGGTTCCTGGGAATACAGCGCAGTTTCGGAAGCTGTTCCGAATGCGACCATGATCCCCTACTACTGTGGTGTTGAAGGCGAAGAAAAGGCCGGCTTAAACTGCGGTACCGAAAACTGCTGGGCCATCAACGCCAAGGCTTCCGAAGCCGATCAGCAGGCCACCATGGACTTCCTGGTATGGTGTGTCACCGATCCCGACGCTTCCCGCCTTCTTGTGGACACGTTCGGAATCATGCCCTTCAAGAACGCTGCCGAATCCACCAACGGCTTCTTAAAGGATGCTGAAAAGTACACGGCGGATGGCTGCTACGTCATGGACTGGGCCACCAACTATCAGCCCAACGTGGATGACTACCGCGCTGCCTTAGTTTCCGCACTGAATCAGTACAACTCCGATCAGAGCGACGCCAACTGGCAGCAGGTCGTAACCGCTTTCGTCGACGGCTGGGCAAACCAGTATCAGAAAGCCAATCAGTAATCCGCTATAATGCATGATTTCCGCCGTGCGGCTGCTGTAATTTTGGATCCGCAGTCGCACGGCGGATTTTTTGAAGGGAGCTTGCTTTGAAACAGAAACGCTCTGCGGCCAACGCTTCCATCCGCCGCCTGTCACCGGTCTTCTTAGGTCCGGTCATCGCAGCCTTTATCATCGGATTCGTCTGGCCTTTCATTCAGGGAATTTATCTTTCCTTCTGCAAATTCCGCCTGATCTCCGATGCCCAGTTCATCGGTTTCGGCAACTATCTGGAGGCCTTTAAAGACCCCACCTTCCTGCATTCCTTCTGGTACACGGCCCTGTTTGCCATCGTAAGTCTGGTGATCATAAACGTTCTGGCCTTCGCCGTGGCCTACGCCCTGACCCAGGGCATCAGGGGAAGCAACCTGTTCCGTACCGTCTTCTTCATGCCCAACCTGATCGGCGGTATCGTGTTAGGTTACATCTGGTCCATGATTTTCGACGGTATCCTCTCCCGCTACAACACCTCCATCCTGATGGAGTCCAAGTACGGTTTCTGGGGCCTGATCATCTTAATGTGCTGGCAGCAGATCGGCTACATGATGATCATCTACATCGCCGGCCTGCAGGCTGTTCCCACGGATATCATCGAAGCCGCCAACATCGACGGCGCCACCAAGTGGCAGACCCTCTGCCACGTCATCATTCCCAACGTGATGCCTTCCATCACCATCTGCACCTTCCTGTCTCTGACCAACGGCTTCAAGCTGTTTGACCAGAACCTGGCCTTAACCGCCGGCCAGCCCTTTACGATCTTAGAGGACGGCTCGGTGATTAAGCAGACCGAAATGATGGCCTTAAACATCTACAACACCTTCTATGGCCAGAGTTCGGTTTCCACCGGCGTCGCCCAGGCAAAAGCCGTGCTGTTCTTCATCTTGGTGGCCGGCCTTGGCCTGATGCAGCTGGCATTTACCCGTAAGAAGGAGGTACAGCAGTAATGAACGAGAAAAAGGTAAAAACCGTCAGCGCCGAGCAGAGACGCAAAAACATTCTCTCCGGCGTTCTGGCCGTCATCAGCGTCATCTATGTACTTCCCGTGCTGACCGTGGTCATCAACTCCTTTAAGCAGAACACCTATGTGAAGACGGAAACCTTCGCCCTTCCCAACGCGGAAAGCTGGGCCGGTTTTTCCAACTTCATCAAGGGCATGACCTTCGGCAACTATCCCTTCGCCAGCAGTGTTCTCTACAGCGTACTGATCACCGTGGTGTCCACCGCCCTGATCCTGCTGTTCACCTCCATGGCGGCCTGGTACATCGCCCGGGTGAATTCTCTGTTCTGCAAGATCATCTACTACCTGTGCGTATTCTCTATGGTGGTGCCCTTCCAGATGGTCATGTTCCCGCTGTCGAAAACCGCTGACCGACTGCACTTAAACACCCCCTGGACCATTCCGGTGGTGTACTTAGGCTTCGGCGCCGGCCTGGCCATCTTCATGTTTGTGGGCTTTGTAAAGGCCATTCCGCTGGAGATTGAAGAAGCGGCAGCCATCGACGGATGCGGACCGCTGCGCACCTATTTTTCCGTGGTATTTCCCATGCTTCGCCCCACCATGATCTCTGTGGGCATTCTGGAAATCATGTGGGTCTGGAACGACTATCTTCTGCCGGTGCTGGTGCTGGACATCAACAAATACCGCACCATTCCGATTCACATCCAGTACTTAAAAGGCAGCTACGGAACCGTGGATCTGGGCGCGACCATGGCCCTGATTCTGCTGTCCATCATCCCGGTCATCATCTTCTACCTGACCTGCCAGAAGTACATCATCAAGGGTGTGGCTGCGGGCGCTGTGAAGGGTTAAAGGAGGGTCATATGAAGCGAAGCAGCGGAATTTTGCTTCCGGTATTTTCGCTGCCCTCTCCTTACGGAATCGGTACGCTGGGTGCAGCGGCAAGGGAATGGATCGACTTTCTTGCCGCTGCCGGCCAGACCTGGTGGCAGATTCTTCCGGTGGGTCCCACCAGTTATGGGGATTCCCCCTATCAGAGTCCCTCGGCCTTTGCCGGAAATCCGTACTTCATCGATCTGGACGAACTGGTTTCAGAAGGTCTGCTTACACAAAACGAGGCGGATTCCTGTGACTGCTGCAGTGCAGATCCGGATCGGGTGGATTACGAAAGACTGTACCGGAACCGTCTTCCCCTGCTGGCAAAAGCCGCCCAAAGAGGTCTTGCGCGGCAGGAAGCTGAGGTGGCGGCGTTCTATGAAGAACAGAAAGACTGGCTGGCGGACTACGCGCTGTTTATGGCTGTAAAAAAGCATTTCGGCGGACAAGCCTGGCAGGAATGGGCGGATGAAGGCATCCGCCTGCGGCGTCCCGAAGCCCTCCGGCATTACGAGGATCTGCTCTCGGAGGAGATTCGGATTCAGGTCTACATCCAGTACCTGTTCTTCCGCCAGTGGAACGCCCTTCGCGCCTACGCCTCCCAGAAAGGCGTGGGCATCCTGGGGGATCTTCCCCTGTATGTGGCCATGGATTCTGCCGATGTGTGGGCGGCGCCGGAATATTTCCAGCTGGATGAAAAAAACGTTCCCATCGCTCTCGCCGGTGTTCCGCCGGACAGTTTCAATGCGGACGGCCAGTTCTGGGGAAACCCGCTGTACAATTATGACCGGATGGCCAGGGACGGCTACGCCTGGTGGATCCGCCGGATCGGCGGCGCGGCGCGTCTGTACGACGCCATCCGCATCGACCACTTCCGGGGCATCGAAAGCTACTGGTCCGTACCCTACGGCGAAGAAACCGCGGCCAACGGCGCCTGGATCAAGGGCCCGGGAATGGATCTGATTTCCGTCCTGAAGAAGGCCTATCCGGATCTGTTCTTCATTGCGGAAGATCTGGGATACCCCACGCCGGAGGTGCAGAAGCTTCTGGCGGATTCCGGATTCCCGGGCATGCACGTGCTGCAGTTCTCCTTTGATTCCGATGACGAAGGCAGTACCCTTCCCCACCGGTGGACGACCAACAGCATCTGTTACAGCGGCACCCATGACAACCACACCCTGCGCGGCTGGCTGCATGAGGCAAAGCCGAAGGATGTCGAGACGGCGTTGGCGTACATCGATCTGGATAGTGAGGACGAAAGAAAATACGTACACCGTATGCTCTGCGTCGCTATGGCCAGCGTCTGCGACCTGTGCATCGCCCAGATGCAGGACTGGCTGGCACTCCCCGGAGACGCGCGCATCAATGCCCCCGGAACCACCTCCGGGAACTGGCGCTGGCGGATGACTGAAGGTCCTGCGCCTGGTCTTGCGGAAGAAATCTGCAAAATGACCCAGCGTTATGAGCGAATGAATGATTAACTGTAAAAACCCGCGTCCTGTCAAAAACAGGCGCGGGTTTTCGTTTTATGATTAAGTCGCCAAAAGTACTGATTCGCGCGGCTTCCGCAGCGCCCGATTACAGCATTCTGACGTAGGTAGTGCAGTGATCGATGGCCTCTGCTTTGGGAAACAGTTCCCGGGTGATTTTATCACTGACCTCATTCATGGTGAGGATATACCCCATAACCTCCGGATTTGTGTAATAGGCAAAGGCAGCGTCTGCAGAGCGTCTGAGCATGCGAAGCAGTGCAAATCTGTCCCGGCAGCCTTCCGTATTCACATACTCCACCGAGAACCCCTGATCCTGCCCCATGTCCGAAACCAGCAGGCATCCTTCAATTTCTCCCGATTCGTCCACATATAAAGAGCTCAGTTCCGGATCGAAACTTCCCGTCAGGAAATGATCGTAGGCCCCTTTTTGAATGAGCTCATTGCCGTAGGTCCGCAGAGCCTGGTTCTGCGCCTGTCCCAGGGAAATAACATGTTCCCCCGCGCTGATTCTTCTGATCAGGGGATGATCGATCAGCTCCTGCATGGGAAACCGGTACAGCGTGTTTGTGTCTTCGGCATAAAAATGGGACCGGTGCAGAATGTATTCCCAGAAATCCGGATCGTCTTCGTCGTAGATTTCAAATACGATTCCTTCCGAGCCTAAATTTGCGGCAATTTCCGCGATGTTGGAAAGCAGCTCCAATTCCATCGTTCCACGGTAGGCTTCCATCACACGGATCGAACAGATTTCCACCACAGGCTTTGCGTCAAACACCGCCACGCCAGCCACGCGCTGATTTTCGATGCCGCACAGCGCAAACCGGTATGGAATCTGCTCAAACCCGGGCAGTATTTCCGAGGGAATATAATTCTTTAATTCTAAAGCCTCGCTTCCGCTGATTAATTCGTAATCCACTGTTTTTCCTTACTGCTGCTATGAATAAATGGTTCCCGTTTTCCTCCGGCGGACAGGTTTCTGTCTGCCGGTTTTAAAGATTTCTGTCCGTGGATTTTAAAAATCATTGATGGTTGCAGGATCGACACCGCTTAAGCGGATAAAGTCACTGACGTATTGTTTTACTTCCTTCATCAGATCTTTGTTCGCACTGATTTTCGCATTCGGGGCCAGTTCCGGATGCGCTTTTCTCGTCATGGAGATGGCCAGATAGATGATTTTCGCAAGATGCTGATTGTAGGATGGGTTTACATCCGGTATACCTCTGCTGGGCTGAAAAATCTGACGCATTCTATCAAATGCCGTTCTGTCATACTCGGAAATGACAGCGCCGTAGATCTGTTTCATCGGGAAATTCACGGCCTGGCTGATTCCGGGGCTGACGAATTTTGTGGATTGTATGACTTCTTTTTCATCCGCCAGTACGCCGTTTCCGCACTCCGCGCTGAAATCGTCTAAGAGCTTGCGGACTTTTTCCATATCCGCTTTCGGAGGCACGTACAGAACGATATTATCCAGGGTACGGGTGCTTGCGAAGCCTTTCAGTTTAAACATGATATCTTCTTTTATATCCTGGTTTTTCTCCACTGCGGATACCCAGGCACGCGCCATCTGCTCAAACTTATCACGTTTGCACGTAATATAGAACCGTTTGGTCCCTTCTGTGGCAGGCTCATAATTTCTTCCGCAAAAATGTACAAAGCTTTCCGCCTTTTTCATGGACTCTCGGATGGTTTCTTTGACTTTATGCTCTTCTTCCTCCAGCTCCTCCGGAGAGCCCTCAGCTTTTCCAGTTTTCAGTTTTTTCCATGTGGTAGTATCGGTAAAGGGCATGGTGCCATTCTTCTGGTCCAGAATCTGATCCGGCTCATATAAATCCACGAGCTTTACGATTTCATCCTGATACTCCTGAGTCTGGGACGCCGCAGTCACCTCTGTTTCCACACCTTCCATGCCATGGTACACGTCATAATAAAGGTCGCTGGAATAAATGGTCATCACATCCGGTTCCAGAAACAGCTTCAGCGCATCCGGAGACACCAGCCCTTTTTCCACATCCTGATACAGTTTTCGGACACGATCCAGTTTTTCCTTATACTGCCCATGGATTTCATGTCGTCTGGCTGTGATTTCACTCTTCGACTTTTTTTGAATCTTCATTGTCGCCAATTCCTGATCCAGCTTTTTATACATTTGCCTGGAGATGGCTTCCCTGTAATAATCCAGGGGTTTCAGCGGACCGTCCAGAGTCTCCTGAGTACGTTTTTGTATGAGGCCCTTCCTCTGATCGATGATCTCGGTCTCCTGTAAAACGATATTTTCCGTCACATCTACGATCCCGTTTTCCGCCAGTTTATCCATCAGAACGTCCGTGTTTGACGGCGGTGCCAGGAGATCTTCTTCCTGGCGTTCCCATTCATCCGTCTGAATCGTGATGTCTTCGCCCATATCCAGGTCGGCATACTCTGCATCTTTTCTCTTTGCATAGTCCAGAAGCTTCTGTCCGGCTTTTTCCAGTTTTTTTCGTTCCCGCCAGCCCCGGGCTTTCAGCTTGCCATTTTCCCTTTTGTAGTAAATCGGAGAATCCGAAACATTGATGCCTCTGGCGCTTAATCCATAGGGCTGCGTCTTTACAATGAACTTTGCGGCCCTTACAACCAGATCACTGTCAAAAGAGGTTTTTCCATCCATATGGCTCTTGTATTCGTCTGCCATATTCCTCAGATGGCGGCTGTTGGCCTCGCGCTGCTGCTCGGTTTTCTTGTCCGTGAACCTTAAATTGTTATTTTCTACATATTGCTGAAAAGTTTCGCTCATATCATGCTTTCCTTTCCATATGCGGATTATGTGGCCCGGATTCCTGTCAAGCTTCGTCTTTCATACCATACCGGTCTTCGTTCTTCATACCGTACCGGACTTAATTCTGCATACCGTACCAGGCGATGCCTTCATCCGCCCAGCCGTTATTGATCAGCACTGAACGTTCATAGGCATCCGTGGTGTAGTGGTGGGCGCCGATGCCCGCAGCTGCGTTAAACAGCCGGTATACCGGCACGCCGGTTTCGTCTGCCGAATACCAGCCGATACCTTCGTCGTTCCAGCCCTGTTTGATCAGCACGGAACGCTCGTAGGCGTCTTTGGTGTAGAAGTGCTCCTTGGAGTAGCGGTTAAACAGCCGGTACACCGGCGTTGCAGAGGTTTCCGGAGCTACCCAGGAAGAACCTTCGTTTTTCCAGCCATTCCCGGTGAGCACCCGTACTTCATTGGCATCTTTCGTATGCAGATGTTCGTGGGTATCGGGATTGTAGAGACGGGTCATCTGGATGCCGGAGCCTGTGGTCAGTACCGGAGCGGGGGTCTGCACAGAACTGTTGTCATCTCCGGAAGGATCTGTTCCTTCTGAATTCTGCCCTGCCGTATCGCCTCCGTTCGTGTCGCCTCCGTTTGCATCGCCATTGTCGTCCGCATTCTCTTTTGCCTTATACTGTTCCGTCAGATTCGTACCTTTGATACCGGTGGCCTGGGGCGTATAAGGATCCTTCGGGGCCGTCACCACATCGCGGTAATCGTAGCGCACCAGCTGGTAATTCTCAAAGCGCTTAAAGAAGGACTCAAAAGAAAAACGGTCGCTTTTCCTGGATCCATAAGACCATCTTCTCGCCAGCGGCGGCGTATTCTCGCTGACTTCCACTGCCACCAGTCCGCCGTCAGCATCACGAATGACATCCGTGATCATAACCGTATGGACCGATCTCTTATTCAGGATATCGCCGACTTCAATCCTGGACTCCCATTCCGCCGGCTGCTCTTCCCCTGACTCATCTTCTTCGCGATACTCAATGGTGGCCAGATAAAGAAACAGGGGTGAATATCCATCACCGCCATTCACCTTAAAGGAATAGGTTTCCGGATCAAAGGAATAGGTTTTCTGCCAGATGCCATAGGTTGTGGTACGCCTGATTCCCAGGCAATAGCTGACAAAGGAACTGCAGTCCCCTGCATACCAGGGAGACTCCATCCCGCTGTAATAGGCTCTGCGGGTGTAGAAATCGCTCTCCGGATCCGCAACCGCCTCAAGGAAAGCATTAAAGCTTTCCTCGTCCGGTACATAATAACCGTTTTCCGGCGGCGTTGACGATGTTTTTGGCACCTGCCCATAAGGAAGGCCATGAAACAGCTGTCCCCCTCCAAAAACGAAGGATGACTCCTCTCCGATGGAAAAGCTCTGCACATCCCGCCATGGAATCCATTCGATCTGTGTCTGACGGTTCGCGCGTTCTACGATATTCTTCTGTCCCGTCGTAAGACCAGCGGCTTTTGCGGGTATGGCGATACCGGCTGCCAGAACCAGAATCACACATGCGCGCAGAATCCATCGGATCGCGGCGTTTTGTTTCATCTGTTTTGTCATTCCAACTCTTTTCCTAGTATTTGTTTACGCTTCCATCAGCATCTTTGCGCCTTCTTCCAGCTCTTTGCACTCAGCCATGTAAATCCGGCCTGCATCGGAAAGCGCCGCCACAGCGGGATCTAAGGGCAGCTTGCCCAGCACCGGAATGCCCAGTTCCGCCGCAACCGCGTCGATGTGGCTTTCGCCGAACAACGGAATCTTTCTGCCGCAGTCCGGGCAGGTGGCGTAGCTGTAGTTTTCCACCACGCCCAGCACCGGGATATCCATCATGCCGGCCATGTTGTAGGCCTTTTTCACGATCATCTGCACCAGCTCCTGGGGAGAGGTGACGATGACGATACCGGCCAGCGGGATGGACTGGAATACGGTCAGCGGCACGTCGCCGGTTCCCGGAGGCATGTCGACTAAAAGCACATCCAGCTCGCCCCAGTTTACGTCTGTCCAGAACTGAGTCACGGTTCCGCCGATCATGGGTCCGCGCCATACCACCGGATCGTCTTCGTTTTCCAGCAGCAGGTTGATGGACATGATTTCGGTGCCGTCGGCGGCGTCAAAGGGGACGATGCCTAAATCGCTTCCCACAGCGCGACCGTGGAGGCCGTACATTTTCGGAATGGAGGGGCCGGTGATATCCGCGTCAAGGATACCCACCTTCTTGCCCATGCGGCCAAAAAGCGTAGCTAAGGACGCGGTTACCAGGGACTTGCCCACGCCGCCCTTGCCGGACACAACACCGATGACCTTTTTGATGGATGAATATTCGTTGCAGGGTACGTGGGGATCCGGCTGCTGAAACTTGGATGTGTCAAAAGCCGGACGGCCGTCTTCTGCGATGCGGTTTGCCTGATTCTCTGCCATGGTTAACTCCTTCTAATTCTCCTGTTATCTGATTGTGTTTCTGTCAGCAGATGTTTCTCCTGCGGTCTGCCTGGGTTGCAGCAGAAACCGCAGACACCTGTTATTTCGCTTCTTTAGTTGTTCTAAGATACGCTTACGCCTTCCGCCTTTTTTGCCAGTGCTTCTGCCAGAGAAGCCGTATAGGGCGGATACGCGATGCCGTATTCCGTGATGATGCCCGTAATCAGATCGTGATCTGTCACGTCGAAGGCGGGATTGTATACCGATACTTCCTCGGGCGCCATGCGCTCTTTGTACCACAGCTCGGTCACCTCTTCCGGTGCCCGCTGTTCAATGGTGATCTGGGCTCCCGTGGCGGTTGCGGCGTCCAACGTGGACGTGGGTGCACAGACGTAAAAAGGCACATTGTACCGTTTTGCCGCCAGGGCCAGAAGAGACGTACCGATCTTGTTGGCCGTATCTCCGTTGGCCGCCACCCGGTCGCAGCCCACAAACACGGCATCGATGGCGCCGGTGCGAAGCAGGGACGCAGACATGTTATCACACAGCACCGTGGTGTCTATGCCGCTGGCCGAAAGCTCGTAAGCCGTAAGGCGCGCCCCCTGCAAAAGGGGCCGGGTTTCGTCACAGTAGGCCCGGATTTTCAGGCCCTTTTCCCTGGCCACATACACCGGTGCCGTGGCGGTTCCGTAGCGGACCGCTGCCAGTTTTCCGGCGTTGCAGTGGGTCAGGACACCGGCGCCGTCATGCAAAAGGGGCAGGCCGTTTTCGCCGATTTTTTTGCACACGGAGATATCCTCTGCCCAGATGGCGTCTGCCTCGGCGCCCATGGCCGAAAGCCAGTCATCCTTTTTGTCAGAGGCCGCCTGCGCCTTCCCAAGGCAGGCCATCATCCGCTTTAAGGCCCAGGACAGATTGACGGCCGTGGGCCGGGAGCTGTCCAGATAATCCGCCTGTTTTTTTACCGCATTGTAAAAGGCCTGGGGATCCTCTTCGGTCTCGGCCAGGGCCAGCTGATACAGCCCATAGCCCGCCGTTACGCCGATGGCCGGCGCGCCCCGCACCTGAAGGCGGTAGATGGCGTCCCAGATTTCCTGGGCGGTGTGAAGTTCGATGACCTCGATGCGCCCCGGAAGCAGGGTCTGGTCGATGATGCGGATGACCTGTTTTTCGTGATCAAAAGTAACGGTGTCGATTTCCATTAAAGAAAGCCCGCAGGCTTTCTGATTTGCTTCGATTGTCTGTTCCATATTTATGCCTGTATTTTCTACCAATCCTGGGTGATCCATCCGAAGAACCGATGTCCGCCGATATCCAGTCCCGGCAGGTTGTGCCGGTCCGCCAGCCACACGGCCCAGAAGAAACACAGATTGGTGGTTCGCGTGCCGTTTAAGGCTTCCAGCGAAGCCGAGCGGCATTCCTGATAATTGGTGTCATCGTCCAGCTGCCCCTGGGCTGCCCAGCTTAGCACTTCGTCAAAATGTCCGGTGGAAACGGGTTCAAACTGTTTCGGCGCGCGGATGACGCTGATGATGTCGCTGGCCGCGAAACGGCTGCTGCGCACCCGGTTTAAAATGACGCTGGCCACAGCCACCTTGCCCACGTAGGGCTCGCCTCGGGCTTCGCAGTAGATGATGGCAGCCATGGCGTTCAGCTCTTCTTCGGTGTAATCCATGGCCGAAACCGTCCAGGTTCCGGTGCGTGCACCCTCCGCCAGCTGCATCCAGGAAGGCAGATCGCTGCGGCCCGCAGTCTGCTCCGCCGTTGCCCTTTGCTCGATGCCCGAAAGTCCATCCGCCTCTGCCATAGAGCGAATCTGGGAAAGGCGCTCCTCCGCGTTGGCCGCGGCCTGGGCCTCGTTGGCCTGTTCGAAGGCTTCAATCCGCTGCTCGATCCGGGATACGGAGGCTTCTGCTTTGGCCACGGCGTCCTTCTTCTTTCGACGGGCCCCGCCTGCCAGTTCCAGCAGTTCTTCCAGTTTTTCCTGTTCCTTCTGAAGCTTTTCGCCGGTATCCGCCAGCTGATCCTGCTTCTTCAGCAGTTCCGCTTCATCGGTTTTCAGCTCGTCCTGCAGCTGCACGATTTCGGCCATCAGCCGCTCATCGTAGGCATTCATCTGCCGGACGTATTCCACATGGTTTAAAAAACGGGGAAAGCTTTCGCTGGTCAGAAAAATGTCCAGCCAGGAGGGATTTCCCTGCTCGTAGATCATTTTCACCCGACCGGCCAAAATGGACCGGCGGCCGGCCTCAGCGGTTTGTGTTTCGTCAATCCGCTGCTGAATGTCTTTGATCTCGTCGTCGGTATCCGACATCTGCTTCTGGATGGACAGGATTTCTTTCGACTGCACCGCCAGGGCGCTTTGAAGTTTCGCGTCAGCAGAGGTTAAAACCTTCTCCTCTTCCTTCAGGCGCTCTTCCTCCTGCTTCGCCTCCTCCAGATCGGACTGCAGACTGTCTTCGGTGACTTCGCTTTCACCGTCTTCGGGGTCATCCTCTTCGTCGGAAAGACGGGTGGTGGACGCCCAGCCGTCGTCATCGACTTTTAAAGCAGGGGACTCTTCGGCGGTGTCTGTCTGTGCGGAGTCGGAGGCTTCTGTGCCGGATTCCTCTGCAGTCACCGCAAAAGCTGAAAACAGGACGCAGAAAGACAGAAGGACAGCCCAAAGCCGGATCCGTTTTTGTTCTGTTTTCCTCTGGCTTCGTGTGCCTGTCATTTTAAAATTCATACATGCTTCTGAGCGGATTCCCCGTATTCAAAGGAAACTTAATATCGGCAGGATGTGCTGATGGACTCAATGGCCACCGCGCCGCCGCGGATGATTTCCAGACGGTTTTTAAACTTGGTTTTCAGCAGTGCGATCAGCTCGTTGTTGCGGCGTTCCGTCAGCATGCATTCCAAAATCAGAGAGTTTTCGCCGATGTCGTCGATCTCGATCTTGAATACCTGGGCGATCTGGAACAGTTCCGTCTTTTCCTCCACGGTAAGGCGGGTTAAACGGGCAAACATGATCTCCTTCATGTGAAGGGGCACGTCCGTTAAATCCATCACCTTGATGACTTCGATCATGGAGTTGAGCTGCTTTTTGATCTGCTCAAAGGTCACATCGTCGCAGAAGGCGCTGATGGTCATGCGGGAGACATCTTCCCGCTCAGTGGTGCCTACGGTAAGGCTGGCCAGGTTGTAGGACTTTGCGGAAAACAGCCCGGAGACTTTCGCCAGGACACCGACCTCATTTTCCACCAGAAGAGCAATCCAGCGTTTTTTCATTTCAGACATATCTTTATCCTTTCGCCGCTGCGGCTCCCGTTCCGGGACAGACCGCAGACAAGCCTGCGTCGCTTTTGGTTATGCTTTCGATGCTGTGGCTCCCGTTCCGGGACAGACCGCAGACAAGCCTGCTTCGCAGTCTTTCGGCACTTCGTGCCTTCTGTCTGCGGTTTGATGGGCGTTCCGCCCATCCCGAAATGATAACCAAAAGGCTCCTGCAAGCAAGCTTGCATCGCTTTTGGTTATCATTTCGCTGCTGTCCCGGAACTGGTGTCCAATATCATTTCGCTCATGGGATTTCCGCCCCGCACCATGGGCAGCACCAAAAGATCCGCGTCGATCACGAACTCGATCACCGTGGACAGGCCTTTGCGCTGGTTGATCAGCGCCTGGGTCAGAGCCGGACGGATTTCTTCTTCCGTGGTTACCCGCAGGCCGCACACCCGGTAGCTCTCCGCCCATTTGACAAAGTCGGGCTCGTACAGGCCGCCTTCTTCGTAGGCACCGTGGGGGCCGGAGGCGTCCGCCGCTGCCCGCTGGGCTTCGGAAAGATCCCGATCCGGAATGAACCGGCGGTTTAAGCTGGTGATTTCATAGCGCTTGCCGTAAAACATCTGCTGCATCTGGCGCACCATGCCCAGGTTCGCGTTGTTTAAGATGCAGACGGTGACCGGCGCGCCTTCTAGGACGGAGGTGGCCATCTCCTGCATGTTCATCTGCATGCCGCCGTCACCGGTGACGCAGATGACGTCCGTTTCGGGGCAGCCGATCTTGGCACCGATGGCCGCCGGGAAGCCAAATCCCATGGTTCCCAGACCGCCGGAGGTGATCATCTTCTTATCCCCGTTTAAGCGGATGTACTGGGTGGCCCACATCTGATGCTGTCCCACGTCAGTGGTAACGATGCCTTCGGTAAAGACGTCGTTGATGCCTTCCATGATCTTCTGGGGCGTCAGGCCCTCTTCCGTCATGGTCAGGGGATGCTCCGCTTCCCAGGCCGCAATCTTTTCCATCCAGTCGGAGGTGTGCAGCGGAGTGGCCCATTCCATAAGATGGGTCAGCGCCAGTTTCGCGTCGCAGACCACCGGCACATTTACCTGCACGTTTCGGGAAATGGAGGCGGTGTCCATATCGATGTGGACGATCTTCGCCCCGGGGGCAAACTCGTTTAAATCCCCGGTGATGCGGTCGTTAAACCGGGTGCCGATGGAAAACAGCACGTCGCACTGTGCCACAGCCGTATTGGCCGCGTAACGGCCGTGCATGCCGGAATTGCCCACGTAATAGGGGCTGTCCGCGGGCATGGCGCCCTTGCCCATGATGGTGGTCACCACCGGCACGCGCATGGCTTCCGCAAAGGCCGCCAGCTCTTTCTGTGCACCGGAAATGATCACGCCGCCGCCGGCTAAAATCAGGGGGCGCTTGGCATTTTTCAGAAGGCCGAAGGCCTTTTTCAGCTGTCCCAAATGCACGGATTCGTTGACCCGATAGCCTCGGATGGTCACTTCCGAAGGATACTCATCCGGACCCATGGCCAGCTGGATATCCTTGGGCAGATCCACCAGCACCGGACCCGGACGGCCGGTGGAGGCGATGTGGAAGGCCATGCGGATGATGCGTCCTAAATCCTTCCGATCCCGCACCGTCACGCCGTACTTCACCACGTTCCGGGTCATGCCCACGATGTCCACCTCCTGGAAGGCGTCGTTGCCGATGAGGGGCTGAGGCACCTGACCGGTGAAAATCACCAGCGGAATGCTGTCGTAGCGGGCATCCACAATGCCGGTAATGGTATTGGTGGCACCGGGGCCGCTGGTCACCAGACACACGCCGCAGCGTCCCGTCGCCCGGGCATAGCCCTCGGCTTCGTGAACTAAGGCCTGCTCATGGCGGGGCAGAACCAGACGGATGTCGTCCTGCTTGTACAGCTCGTCGATCACGTCTGTAATCATGCCGCCGGGATAGGCAAACACCGTATCCACGCCCTCTTCCATCAGGGCTTTTATAAACAATTCTTTTCCAGTGATCTGCATAAAGATTTCCTCAATTATTTCCGTCTTGGGGTGAACGTTGTCTTCTGTCTCGAAAGGGATCACTTCATCGGATTTATGGCAGTGTAACTATCCGTTTTTCCGCTGCCAGGTGGTAAACTCGTATTCCACGTCGAAATAGGTCTGCTCTTCCGTGGTCTCTGTCATCTCCCATTCAGGGTCGGCGTCCAGATTCGGGAACCAGGCATCCGCGTCGTAGCGCATGTGGATGCGGGTGATGTACGCCGTATCGCACCAGGGCAGCAGCTGCCGGTAGATGCTTTCGCCGCCGATGACGAACACGTCGTCCGTGTCAAAGGGCTCTAAGGCGGCTTTCAGTTCTTCCTCTGTGTGGACGACGATGGCGCCCTCCGCCTCGTAAGCCGGATTGCGGGTCAGAACGATGTTGACCCGGTCCGCCAGGGGCTTTTTGTGGGGGAAGCTTTCTAAGGTCCGCCGGCCCATCACCACCACGTTTCCCGTGGTCATGCGGCGGAAAAACTTCATGTCCTCAGGGATGCTCACCAGCAGGCGGTTGTCCTTTCCGATGGCCCATGCGTCATCGCAGGCTGCAATACATTTCATATGCGAATCTCCGTTTCTTAAAGGCACCGTGGGTCTGATTCAGATATTATCTGAAAGGCGCCATTGGTCTTGGGCTGATTCCGATCAGCATCAGCGTCCTGCCCACCGATGCTCCACGCCGCTTGCCCTTTTTTTTACACGGCAATGGGAATATTCTTAATCTGGGGGCCGGTGACGTAGTTGTCCAGCCGGATGTCATCTTCCGTAAACTGATAAAAATCGTGAATCTCCGGATTCAGCCAGAACTGAGGTGCCGGATGCTGTTCCCGGGTGATCAGCTCTTCGATCAGCGGCACGTGGCGGTCGTAGATGTGGGCATCCGCGATCATGTGCACCAGCTCGCCGGGCTTCATATCGCACACCTGAGCCAGCATGTGCACTAAAACGGCGTACTGACACACGTTCCAGTTGTTGGCCGCCAGCACGTCCTGGGAACGCTGATTTAAAACCGCGTTTAACACCAGCCGGCCGTCCGCCTTGTCCACCGTCACGTTAAAGGTCATGCTGTAGGCGCAGGGGTACAGGTGCATGTCGTGCAGATCCTGCAGATCGTACATGTTGGTGATGATCCGGCGGGAGAAGGGATTGTGCTTCAAGTCGTAGATCACACCATCGATCTGGTCCAGATACACCGGCTTTCCGTCCTCCATGTGATGCAGATACGGACGGCCGATCTGATAGCCGTAGGCCTTTCCGATGGAGCCGGTTTCATCGGCCCACTCATCCCAGACGCCGGATTTCAGGTCGTGGATGTTGTTGGACTTTTTTTGCCAGATCCAGAGCATCTCGTTGGTGCAGCTCTTGATGGCCGTGCGGCGAAGGGTCAGCGCCGGAAACTCTTTGGAAAGATCGTAGCGATTCACCACGCCGAACTTTTTGATGGTATAGGCGCTGGCGCCGTCTTCCCAGTGGGGACGCACCTTTTCACCCTCAGTGCTGGTACCGTTGTCCAGGATATCCCTGCACATATCGACAAAAATCTGATCCGCAAGACTCATGGCTTTTTCGTCCTTTCTCCGATGGGTTTTTATGAAAAACCTTAACCCATTTATGATACCCGAAACGCCTTGAAAACACAAGGTTTTCAAGGCGTCTGCGCTCGTTTCGATCTGTTGATTTTTACCTGTCTGCCCGGATCCCTTCACCGGCCTTGTTTTTCAGTCCCATCATGGAAAGGGCTCCCGTGGGGCAGGCGTCCAGGCAGGCGCCGCAGCGGATGCAGTCCATGCTGTTGGGCTTTTCCCACACCGGAATATCCATCTGACAGGCCCGCTGGCAGGCTTTGCAGTGAATGCATTTCGCCGGATCCACGGCGTAACGGTACAGGGCGAACCGGTTTAAAAGTCCATACACGGCGCCCAGAGGGCAAAGATACCGGCAGAAGGGCCGGCTGATCACCAGAGAAAGCAGCACCACGGCAATCAGAATCGACACCTTCCAGGCGTACAGAAAGCCCAAAACACTGCGAAGGCTTTGATCCAGCAGCACCAGAATCACGCCGCCCTCTAAGGTTCCCGCCGGACAGATCCACTTGCAGAACCAGGGCTCGCCGAGACCGGTGAAATCCATCACCAGCATGGGCAGCAGGATCACAAACACAACAAGCAGCCCGAAGCGGATCCAGCGCAGGCCCCGTTCTCCCGGCAGGCTGCGCAGTTTGCGCACAAAGGGAATCTTAAACAGCAGATCCTGAACCAGGCCGAAGGGGCACAAAAAACCGCAGGTCAGCCGCCCCAGCAGCGCGCCGTACATCACCAGAAGGCCGGTCACATAGCAGGCCGCCGTAAACTGGCGGCTGTTTAAAGTGGCCTGCAGACTTCCGATGGGACAGGACGCCAGCGCCCCGGGACAGGAATAGCAGTTCAGGCCGGGCACGCAAAGCTGTTTCAGCGCGCCGGTATAGATTTTACCCTCGGCAAACCCCCAGATATAGCCGTTCTGAATCGCAAGGGCCGCGGCCTGAATCAGAAGGCGGATGGTCTGCCGTCGGGATGAGTGATTTCTGTTCAATCCCGGAATTCTCCACATTTATGAATAGATAACCAGAGCAAACACGGTCTGCTTTAAACGCCAGGCGTTCTGCGCAGATTCGGATCAATCTGACGGTTTCGGTTGATCCCCTGCCAACACACATTTTATCCCAGTCCAATGCACTCCATGCAGATGCGGATGGCCTTTGCCAGCACCACCTGCACTTCCCCGCGCCAGACGCCAGCCGTACAGAGCAGAGCTCCCACGGCAAACAGCGCAGCGGTGGGCAGATACGGGTGTGCGGAAACACCGTCGGCTTTTTCCGCAGAGGTTTTGCCCGCCGGCTTTTCGCCGGCTTCATCGGCGGACATCCTTTGATCAGGATTCGCTCTGTTCAAGATGCGCCAGGATTTCATTGACAATCGCCTCCCATTCGTCATAGGATCTGGAACCCACATAGGCCTTGCCGATCACCGCGCCCTCGCTGTCCACGAAAAACGTGGTGGGCACATACTGAATCCCGGTGAGCAGGCCCGGAACAAAATCACTGCCCGGCACCAGATTGGTGTAGTGCGCGTCGGCCGCTTCGGTGATGGAAACCGCTTCGGTGACCTTGTCGTCGTAGATCTCGCCGCTGGAAAGATCCGAGGCATCCAGCAGTATTCCCAGAAGCTGGAACTCGCCTTCGTCATAGGCTTCGTGGAGCTTGGCCAGATCCGGCATTTCCTGAATGCAGGGTCCGCAGAAGGTTCCCCAG